>NZ_JADPEX010000029.1:0-64487 GCF_015668065.1 Ruminococcus sp. 1001713B170207_170306_F1
CAGCGATTTTGCAATGTATATTCGCAAGCCGCGCATTTCAGGAGCGGTTTTAGTGGAGGCGAGATCCATGACTTACGGAGACTTAGGCGCGAAGGTTCTCCTGAGCGTCTTAGTCGTAGTTAGTCATTAGCTTGCCGGAACGTTGCGACGCGCGGCGGTGAATATACATTGTGAAATCGCGTCCGGAATAACGACCAATCCACAAAATAGCAATATAACCGCAGACAGAAGTACCGCAACACCCCACAGCGAAATTTGACAAACTCCAAGGAAAAAAGTAAAATACTAATAACTATGCAGAAACATGCATACTACAGATTTTTTCAAAAAGAAATTATAATAAAAATACGAAGAAGCGAGGATGGACCGAAATGAATACATGGGAAGCAAACATTCGTAAAGTAGTACCTTATACACCCGGCGAGCAGCCCAACCAGCCGGACATGATCAAGCTGAACACAAACGAGAACCCATATCCCCCTGCACCAGGCGTGGAGAAAGCATTACACGGGATTCAGCCAGATACCCTCCGCCTTTATCCGGACCCTACAGCTGGCGACCTGATACATGCAATTGCCCGGAGCTATGGACTGAAAGACGAGCAGGTTTTTGTAGGTGTTGGCTCAGATGATGTACTTGCCATGAGCTTCCTCACCTTCTTTAACTCAGATAAACCGATCCTTTTTCCCGATATCACCTATTCTTTCTATGACGTATGGGCGGATCTTTTCAGAATCCCATATGAATGTAAAGCTCTCGATGAGAACTTCTGTATCCGCAAAGAAGATTACTTCGGAGAAAACGGTGGAATTATTTTTCCGAACCCCAATGCACCTACAGGAGTGGAGCTGCCCCTCGGTGACATCGAGGAGATTCTCTTACACAACCGGGACGTCATTGTGATCGTAGATGAAGCATATGTAGATTTCGGAGCGAAATCAGCACTGGAGCTTATAGAGAAATATGACAATCTCCTGGTAGTTCAGACCTTCTCCAAATCCCGTTCCATGGCTGGAATGCGTATCGGCTTTGCGTGCGGCCATCCACAGCTGATCAGTTTTCTGAACGATGTAAAATATTCCTTCAATTCCTACACTATGGATCGTACCACTCTTGCAACCGGTGTGGCAGCTATCCAGGATAAAGCATATTTTACAGAAACCTGTGAGAAGATTATTGCTACCAGAGAATGGGCGAAGAAAGAACTGGCTGCCCTTGGTTTCACATTCCCGGATTCTAAGACCAACTTTATCTTTGCTTCTCACAAAAGCTGTCCGGCCAAAGAAATTTTTGAGGCCCTTCGTCAGGAGCATATTTATGTAAGATACTTCCCGAAGCCGAGGATTGACAATCATTTGCGGATCACGGTAGGGACTCAGGAAGAAATGGAGAAATTAATACATTTTCTGGAAAAATATATAAAAAATCATAAATAAGTGAAAAATATCTGTTTGAACGAAAATTCTGTTCTGGTGATTTTTTAATACGCTCTGGAGCCTGTGTGAAAAATACTCCGAAACAGGAAGCTCAGAACGACAGGAGTAAATATGAAATATAAGAAATTATTGAAAAAAGCAGCTGTAAGTCTGTTACTTGCCCAGTCCCTGATTTTTACAAGCTTGCCTATTCAGGCAGCAGATATTGCCGGGCAGAGTATGGTCTGGACGGAAAGTGTGGAAATGGAAAGCGCAGGAGACGCTGTATCAGCTGTGTCGTCGGATGCGATGACTGCGGAAGAGTTTTATGTGCAGGATGATTTTTCAGCAGGTGATGATCAGTCAGGGAGCGGAAGCACTTTAGCTGATGACAGCCAGGCTAGCAATGGAAGTGTAGAAGACGGTGACAGTCAGGCTGGCAATGGAAGTGCAGAAGGCGATGACAGCCAGGCTGGCAATGGAAGTACGGAAGACGATGCCGGTCAGTCAGGCAATGCCAGCTTCACAGGCATGACAGATGGAAATCCCTCCCAATCGGAAGACCTGTCAGACGGTTTCTCAGATGGTGGTACTGATGAACTTCAGGAACAAGATTTTGGCTTTGGCAGCATGGATCCGGATTCTGCCGAAGAAGAGAAAAGTGAAGACGATCTGACCGATGCGGAGATTGAGGCTCAGTTGGAGCCGATCCGTGAGCTGCAGCCCATAAGCTATGTAGACCCGCCATCTGGCAATGGGAATGGTGATACAGGAAGCGTAGGTGCTGCCAGAGCTGCGTCTTATCCTGCGAAATACGATCCCCGAAGCAGTATTTCCATCCCGGTAAGGAATCAAAAGCCTTCCAATATGTGCTGGGCATACACATTGGCTGCCAACCTGGAAATCTCATTTTTGCAGGCAGGAGCTGGACTGTTTGATCTGTCAGAAGAACATCTGGCATATTTCTTTGCCCACCGAATGAACGATTCCCTTGGAAATACAGCTAATGACAAAAACGAGGTTCTCCATTCCTACAGAGATGGAGGAAATCAGACCCTGGCTGCCATTTTTCTGAGTACGTGGAGCGGTATGGCTTTGGAATCCCAGGTTCCTTATGAGACAAATGCAGATCATACTCTGGACTCTGACAAGGTGCCGTCCTCCCAAATGGCATACCAGACCACAGCATATCTGGAAAATGCAGCGTTTTCCTCTTATTCTGTAAATAACATTAAAAGTCTGATATCAGAATATGGATCTGTTTCCATGTCCTTTGGAATGTATGATACCTATTATAATCCGTATACGTATGCATACAGCTACCCGGGAAGTGCAGGCGTGAATCATGCAATAACCCTGATTGGATGGGATGACAATTATTCCAGGGAAAATTTCAATTCTGCCAGCAATGTTACTTTAAACGGGGCATGGATTGCCAGAAACAGCTGGGGAGATGACTGGGGAGAAGCTGGTTATTTTTATATTTCCTATGAGAATAAATGTAATTATAATATTGTAGCAGCAGAAGCCACCACCAGTCCGAAGTACCGTAACAACTATTTCTATGATGGCTCCAGTGCACTGAGCAAGCTGAAGCTGTATCCTTCCGGCAGCAGTGGGATTTCCTCCATTGCCAATGTTTTTCAGGCAAAAGCCGGAAATGGGAACGGAGAAGCCCTTGGAGAAGTAGTTCTGGCTACTTACTCTGACGGAGGAAGCTACAGCATTCAGATTTATACAAATCTGAAGGATAAGAGCAATCCGGTAAGCGGAACTCCGGCCTATGCCAATCCGGTAACTTTTTATCAGGAACATGCCGGTATTTCCACAGTGGAAGTGCCAGAGGTAAATCTGATGAGTGGAACCCTTTATTCGGTAGTGCTCACCAATATCGGTTCCGACACAGTGGAATACTTGTGCGAGACTAACAGTGCTTATGACTGGGTGGAGTTTCAAGCTGGTCTGGAGGCGGATCAGAGCTTCTGTTACCATGAGAAAAATGGATGGAGCGATTTTTCCAAAACAAGTCCAAGTGCCTGTGCAAGAATTAAAGCTCACACAAGAACCTTGAGCAGTGCAGTGAATGTAACCAGACCTGCTTCCTTTCAAGCTGCGGCCCGCACCTATAACCAGATCAGTCTGACCTGGAGTAAAGCAGCCGGAGTTTCCGGATATCAGATCTATAGAAAAATCTCCGGCGGAGAGTATCAGAAGGTAGAGACCGCCTCCTGGTCGGATACTTCCTGGACAGATACGAAAGTTCAGCCGGGAATTACATATACATACAAGATCCGTGCGTACAGTATGGTGAACGGTACTGCGAAATATTCCGATTATACCGCGGAAGCTGCGGCTAAGACAATGCTTGCCACTCCGTCTGTGTCGGTGAAGGTTTCTTCCGGACTTTACAATACAGTAAACTGGAATAAGATTTCCGGTGCAGCAGGCTATGTGGTTTACAGGAAAACATCCTCTGGAAAATGGACGAAGCTTGCAAACATAAAGAAAGCAGCTACTACATCCTACAAAGATAAAAAGATAAAATCAGCTACCGTTTATGAGTATACAGTAAGAGCTTATTGTACTGTGGATAAGAAAACAGTGGCAAGCAGTTACAAGTCCAGTGGAACGTATAAATCAGCACCCTCCAGGCAGACCGTCTCATCGGTTTCCAATACGAAGAAAGGTCTGAAATTAAAGTGGAAGGCACAGAAGAAGTGTGATGGCTATTACATTTACAAAAAAACCGGAAGCGGAAAATATAAGCTGGCAGCTACTATTAAGAAGGGGAAAACTTCTACCTGGACAGACACGAAGGTGAAAAAAGGAAAGAAGTACCGTTATTATGTGCGTGCTTATGTAAAAGAGCCCAATGGTGTTGTAAAGGGAAAGTATAAAGCATCGGCGGCAGTTACAAGAAAGTAGGAAATCAATTGCAGAAAAGAAATAGAATTTACAGTAAAGCATTGTGGAATAGAAGATAGTCTGCACATAGTAAAAACTATAAGGTTTTTTGCAGCAGGACAACCTTCGGATATTAAAAAAACGGAAGCCCATTACATGAGCTTCCGTTTTAACATTTCCGGATTAGATGAATATTTAAGTGCAGTCTCTCTTGTGATCTGGCGGTTTCGATAAAGCTCCAGCAGGCTGTTATCCATGGATTTCATGTCTGCCTGGGAGGAAGAGGCGATCACACCGTCAATCTGATAAATCTTGTTGTCGCGGATCATATTTCGAATGGCAGGGGTAAGCCTCATGATCTCAAAAACCGGAATATTGTGCCCATTCACATCCGGCACCAGCTGTTGGGAAATAACAGTCTGCAGAACCATGGAAAGCTGAATGGCAATCTGATGCTGTTGGCTGGGCTCGAAAACATCCATAATACGGCTGATGGTATTGGCAGCTCCGGTAGTATGAAGGCTGGAAAGAATCAGATGTCCGGTCTCAGCAGCAGTCATGGCAGTCTGGATAGTCTCGTGGTCACGCATTTCTCCAAGAAGGATCACATCCGGGCTCTGACGCAGGGTGGCACGCAGGGAAACCAGATAATTGGCAGTATCCGTGCAGATCTCGCGTTGGCTGACAATGCATTTGTCATGTCTGTGCAGGTATTCCAAAGGGTCTTCCAGCGTGATGATATGCCCTTCGCGGCTGTGATTGATTTTGTCGATGATACAAGCCATGGTGGTAGATTTTCCGCTTCCGGCAGGACCTGTGATCAGAACCATTCCCTTGGTAAGGTCAGCTGCTTCCATAACAGCCGGAGGAATGTGCAGATCCTGCGGATCCGGCAGATTAAATGCAATAATACGGATGACAGCGGCAAGAGAACCACGCTGCCGGTATGTATTTACACGAAATCTTGAGAGACCCGGGATAGCCATGGAAAAGTCATCGTCACCGGTTTCCAGCATAGGTTCTATATTCCGGTCGTGAGCAAGCTTGTAAATGATCCGGATAAATTCATCTGTCTCCGGAGGCATGAGCCGTTCTTCAAAACCATCCAGTGTACAGAGCTTTCCGTCAATTTTTACAGAAAGGGGACGACCGGCAATAATAAATATATCAGAGGCTTTTTTCTGAGTGGCAAGCTCCAGAAAAGCCTTTACTTTTTCTTCCATAAAATTATTCTCCTTTGTAGACAGACTGGCTGTTGTCCGGATTCCAGTCTGCAGTTACAACCGTATTCCAGGAGAGAATCCCGGCGATATTGCTGCTGGTCACGTCCAATCCTGCATTATTCGTTACAGTACGGTCAGAAGCAGCGGTATCAGAAGCAGCGGCATCAGAAGCAACGGTATCAGAGGCTGCAGTGTCAGAGGCAGCGGTATCAGAGGCAACAGTATCAGAGGCTGTGGAATCAGCCGTACGATCAGTCCAGAATACAGAAACTTTCACAGCCAGACTCTGGGTGTCGGAAAATGCGTTCATATATTCAGCAGTATGTTCCTCTGAATCCCATTTTACATTCTCCTGTGAGTTCAGATAATCGGAGACGAGCTTGTAATATGAACTTTCTGATTTTACCTGTGCCTGAAATCCTTCCAGTGTCTGAACCAGATCTGAATAAAAATCAGCTGCCTCACTGCAGGCATTATAATAGGCTGAGGTCTGCTCCAGAGAAAGGCTGCTGGCGCGCAGATCCTGCCTGGAAGTACCATAGCCAAGCAAGGACAGGATCACCAGCATAAGAACTCCGAAGATTAGAAAAAGGGAAGGAATTCCAGTTGCAGAAAAAAGATGATTCTTTTCTTTCATGAATCTGCTACCTCCTTTGTGGAAAAAACTGGAAAGCGAATTGTCTGTGTATAAAGGCTGGTTTCCTCATTTGCATTCTGGAGTTTTTCGAAAGTAATGTGAACTTCTTTGACCTTGTCAGAAGCAGAGCAGACGAGCCTCATTTTATAAAATGCACTTTCTTCGGAAGCATTCTGCCAGTGCTTGTCAAAATAATAGCAAATACTGTCCTGATCTGCAACTCCATCTGGCATCAGTGCCAGAAAATTTTGAACAGTGCCGTCAGTTCCTTCCAGAATTTCACCGGCGCTGGTGATAAGTTCCTGGATATGAGAGTCCTCCCGGGCATGTACCCTTGCCATGTAGGAAGCCGCAAACAGTCTTACGCAGACACCGCAGGTCAGCCCAAGAAAAAGAAGGACAAATATCATTTCCATAAGAAAGAGCCCGGATTTGGAATGGGTAGTGATTTTTTTCATAAAAACTTCCTTTCAGCACATCATTCAGAAGTGACCTGCCCCAAATTCAGGAGCCTGCGAATCAGGCAGGAACCCCTGGATGAAGCAGAAAACTGGAACAATGTCCATCTGTGTCCGTTAATGTGATTCTGTAAAAAGTGTTTTCTAAAGCGCCAATCTGGAAATCCTGAAGCTGTGCGAGGTTGGTCCCCATAGAAAGATCGGCCCGGGAATCCGATGCTGTAAAAAGCTCTTTTAAATGACTGCCATCAAAATAAATGTAAGTGCAGTAATCTTTCCCCTCAATAGCTTCCTGAAAGCAAAGAACCTGTGTTCCCTGAAGCTCTGTAAGGGAGGTCATTCCGGGAATATCGTGCTGACGAAACTTGGTAGTGATGTAAGAGGCTGCTGTATAAAGGTTGTTATTAGTGTCCAGGCTTTTTACAGAGGCCTGATAGTTCCCGGCACCAAAAAGCATCAGAAATAGAAGAAACAGCACATACATTGCAAAAAGCAGCAGGGCTGCCAGTGAATCAATGCTGTGGTTCTTCCGGGTAAATCTGGAATTCATCTGGCACCTCCTTTTCTGGCATTTACCGGAAGTACGCTGATCGATGGCAGAAGATTGGATCCGTTTGGAACATATTCTACCACAAATTTCTCAGAATCATAGGTAATATGGTAATCTGAAAGCAATTCATCCAGGCTCTCAGGGTATTGGCCTGTGAGGGCGTAGGTGCGGATGGCACCTCCTTCAAGTGCCTGCGTTAAAGTAACCTGTTCTTTTTCCAGGGAATCAGTCTGTGTACGTGCAATTCCAAGATAGAAGATCAGGCAGAGGACTGCAGCGAACAGGATTGGAACAATAAAGCGGAAAATCCGCCTGACACGAATGAGTCTGGTTTCAAATATATCCATTTTCACTCTCCCTTACAGTTGTTATGCGATCATTTCAGATAACAGTCCCAGCAGCGGCATCATAACAGAAAGAAGGACCAGTCCTACCAAAATTGAAAGGACGATCACAATAGTAGGCTCCAAAATTGACACAATGTGGGAAACAGAGTCTGTGGATTTCTCTTCATACTGCTCAGCCAGTTTTTCCATTACTTCGTCAGATGCACCAGCCTGAAAACCAAGGGAGATCAGACGAAGCTCCATAGCCTTAAAAAGTCTGGATTCCGTGATGGCTTCTGTAAATCCATATCCTTCCGCGAGCTGCTTCTGAATGGAAGCAAGCTTTTCCCTGATCTCAGTCTGGGTAACCACAGCCCCTGCCAGCTCCACACAAAGCTCAGGGGAAAGTCCGCTTCGGATTCCCAGGGAAATACATTGGCAAAGACGACTGTAATCCAGATTTACCGGAATTTCCTTCATGCCGGGAAAACGGCAGACGATTTTGCGGATCAGTTCCTGCCCCTTTGGGTGAAGAACCAGGAAAAGGATAAAGCCGATCATCGCGGCCAGAAGAACAAGGAAGGCAGTAGAATAGCGGCTAAGTGTTTCGCCGATTCCAAGAAGGGCACCGGAGATCCCGCTCATTTCCAGTCCAAGCTGGCGGAAAACCTGGCGGAAAACCGGGAGAACCTTTACAAGAAGAATTACAATAACCGCAGTCATCATGCCCAGCATAACAAGGGGATAGGCGACTGCACTCTGAATCTGGTCTGTGATCTGAATCTCCTTCGCATAGAAAGCAGACAGACCCTTCATAACCTCATCCAGACAGCCTGTCTCTTCGCCGGTGCGTACATAAGCAGCAGCAGAAGCAGGAAAAGCACCGGATTGCTCCATGGCGTGCGCCAGGGAGCCGGATTCCTCCATGTCTTTATAAAGAAAGGTCAAAATTTCTTTGCCCCGTTCTGTCTGGCTGTCGTCATTTAAGATGGCAAGTCCCTCAATGGCGGACATTCCGGAACGTAATATGATGGAAAACTGTTCACAGAATTGGAACAGCTCCCGATTGTTTAATTTGGTAATCATATAAAGTCCTCTCTGAAAAAACATCAGGCAGATCCTGAAAAAATCCATGAACCTGCGAGGCGTTTTTCGTTGTGCTATCGGGTAAACTGCAGCGTATAATTTGCGCTGTCACCGATATAGGAATTGATAAGCTCTTCATCTTCACTGTTAGCGGTAAAGGTTGGATCCATGCGGTTCCATTTCTCCCCGTCATAGGTAATCGCCTGTTCCACCCATCCTTTTCCACGTATGTAAACATCGATCCAGGCATGCTTGATGTCACCTGCATATCCGATCTGAAGCTTACAGGGAATATCCCTGCTTCGCAGCATTGCCGTCATCAAGGCAGCATAATCAAAGCAGATTCCCTTTCCGGTAGAGAGGGTTTCGTCTATGTCAGGAAGATATCCTGTCTCAACGGTGGCTGCTTTGTCCTCGTCGTAGGTGACATGCTGGGTTACATACTGGAAAACGGTGTCAATGCTTTCCTGTTCCGTGGCATCCTCTGCCAGAAGAGAAAGAGCCAGCTTGCAGGCTTCTGAGTCCGGGGTAAAATTTACATACTGGTTCGGATACAAAAACGGGAGAAATTCATTCTCCAGGGAAACCTCCAGAGCCTGGGCAAAAAGTGCGGCATACTGACTGCCGTTTACCTGCTCATAACAGGATACCTGGTAGGTGCCGCTTCCACTGGTAAACGGAATGACAGCACTTTCGCCGGAGCTTACAAAATAAGAATAAACAACGCCGTCATCCGCGGAAAGCTGGATGTTTTTGGTGGTACCATTGCTGTCACTGACAGCAGTCAGATATCCCTGACTGATATTTGAAATATCCAGTATCAGAGGTGAATATCCTATGGTGTCTGTTCCCGGAGCTTCCGGAACCAGAACCTTCAGCGGGGAAAAAACAGGCGGTTCTTCGCCGGAACCGGAGCTGCTGTTCTGACCGCAGCCTGCAGCTGGGAAAACTATTAGCAGGCAAAATAGAAATAAGCAAAGCAGAAGGGCCGAAATGCGTTTAGACATAGCGCCGCTCCTTTTTATAAGTTGATCATTCATTTTCAAACACGTTCCAGGGATTTTTGAAATTCGGGAAGATCGTACCATGCTGGTGGTTCCTTCATACGAACCACGAAATGGCACAGATCAGGACGGATCCTGGCTTCCAGGTATTCCATAGGACCCAGTGAACAGTGTGCTGTTCTGGTGTTGAAAAAAATAGGAGATCCCGGTTCAATGTTGAGAATCTGTGCATCAAGGAAATCAGCTGAGCTGATGTTGATGTGTTCTTCGCCAGTTTCAAATTTAATTCCGTAGTGCTTCTGAATAAAGTAATAGAGATCTACAAGCTGTTCGCGGTAGGTATCTAAATCTGGGAAAAAATCAATACGGATATAATTTGTCTGAATTATCACAGGCTGTTCATTGGAGGAAACCACTCTTTGAAGGCGGAAGACTTCTGTTCCTTCATTAAGGTCCAACGCACTGGCGACCTGGCTGTTTGCAGGAATACGGTCAATCCAGGTTCCGCTGATGGTCAGGGCGGCATTATCCGGAAACAGAGTGTTTATGTCTATTACGTTATGAAATTTTGAGAAGCTGGTAAGCTCCCGTTCTTTGGGATTGATCACCTGTGTGCCGGCACCCTGCTTTACCTTTATGCGTTTGTCTTTAACCAAAAGGTCAATGGCATGCCGGACCGTCGTACGGCTTACCGAAAACATTTTTCCAAGCTCATCTTCTGTGGGAAGATAGGAACCTATGGGATAAACGTTATTATCTATATCGGATTTTAATTTGTTATAACATTTCTTGTATGCAGGAAGTTTTTCCATAATGTTTCCTTTCAAAATAAAGTTGTTTAGTAACCTATAGTATATATGTATCAAACAAATAAGTCAAACGATAATTGGAAAAAACAGAATCTCTTATACAAAATGCATAAAAACAGGCGAAGTATCTTGTCAAATAAAACACTTTACTAAATATAAAAAACAATGTATAGTAATGTTTATAAACATAATTACGAATTTAAAAAATAAATTAAAATAAAGGAGAAACATAATGATGAAAAAACAGGAATTTGTACCGCGAAAGATAAGCGAGAAACCACTGTATGAACTGAAATCAGTGGAAGATATTCCGGTATCAGAGCTGTATCAGGTTAAGATAAACGGAAAGGAACAGCGAGTATATCATACGGAATTTTTTGATTTTGTTTCTTTCTTAGATGAAAATGAAAAGGCAGAGGTAGAAGTTACAGTAAACGAACCATTTCAGAAGGCGGTTATCCGTCCCACAGCTGTACAGATACCATTCAAAGAAGAGGGAAACAAAATCAGCATAAGCCTTCCTGCCGGAAAGAGAATTACTCTTGAACTGGACGATAAACTGGAGTCACCACTTTATGTTCTTCCTGGAAAATACATACCGAAGCCTGAGAATGCCACTTATGTATTTGAAAGCGGAAAAGCCTACAATGTGGGATGCCTTCAGCTTAATTCTGACGAAACTGTTTATATAGAGTACGGAGCAGTTGTAAGCGGAAGAATCTATTCCAGAATGG
This sequence comes from Ruminococcus sp. 1001713B170207_170306_F1, assembly GCF_015668065.1. NCBI lineage: Bacteria > Bacillati > Bacillota > Clostridia > Eubacteriales > Oscillospiraceae > Ruminococcus > Ruminococcus sp. 1001713B170207_170306_F1. The sequence continues at coordinate 11,147 of NZ_JADPEX010000029.1, forward strand.
CAGACAGAGTCCGTATTCTGGGAAATGGAATCCTGTATGGAGGAAACTGGCATGCATGGGACGAAAATGGAGCAGAGCAACTGATCGTTCCTGTACTGGGTGAGAACATTGAAATACGCGGAATCACACTTCTGGATGGTGGTTCCTGGCATATTGTTCCGGTTGCATGTAAAAATGTTCTGATTGAAGACGTAAATGTTCTGGGAAAAGTGATCACAGGAGATGGCGTCGATATAGTCGGATGTGAGAATGTAGTGCTTCGTAATTGCTTTATAAGGGCAAATGATGATTGTATATCTATTAAGGCTGTGGAATTCCAGGATCCGTCAGGCTGCACAGATGTGAGACATATCCTTGTTGAGGATTGCCTGTTCTGGAATGCAGAATTTGGAAACACACTTGAAATCGGATATGAAACCAGGTGTGACGAAATTACAGATGTTGTTTTCAGAAATTGTGATGTTGTACATTGCCAGTATGAGGGCAATCAGTCAGGTGGCGTACTGACAATTCATAACGCTGACCGTGCCCATGTACATGATATTGTTTATGAAAACATCCGAATTGAAGATGCCCAGGAAAAATTTATTGATATTAAAACTCTTGATTCCAAGTATTCACGAGACAGGGAAAGAGGCATGGTAAATGATATTTTCTTTAAAAATATTGAAATTACAGAAGGCGCTTTTCCAGTATCCATTATACGTGGCTTTGAGATGAAAAATGAAGTGTGCAGACCTCATGGCTTTTATTTTGACAATGTGGTAATTCATGGAGAAAAGGTGATGTCACCTGGTGAATTACACATGGTTGTGGAATTGTCAGATGAACTGAAATTCCAGTAAAAGGAATTAACAAAGGAGATGGAAGAAAGCATGGATATTTTGCTTGTCGGAACCTATACACAGCATGATGCCCCTGCTGTATTGGAGAAGCAGGAGCTTGGAAAAGGTATCTATCTGATTCCGTATAATGAGCCCCTGGGAGGTGTTGCAGGAACTCCTTTTATCATACAAATGCAGAATCCTTCCTGGGTTTGTCTGGTGAAGAACCGGCTGTTTGCGGTAAGTGAAAGTGAAAATGCTGCGGAAATTGTGGAATATGAAGTAGGGGTTCAGAAAGAAAGGCTTACAGCAGTGAAAAAGGTAGGTCTTCAGATGCCTGGAAAAGCATCCTGTCATATTGAAAAGGATGAAAAAGGACAAAGGCTTTTTGTATCTGATTACGGAAGTGGAGATTTAAAGGTGATCGACATTTCAGAAGCCGGCAGCCCGAAGCTTTTACAGGAAATTTCTTTTACAGGAAAAGGGCTGGATCCGGAACGGCAGGAAGCATCTCATATTCACTCCTGCTTCCTTCATAGGGGAGATCTGTATGCAGCTGACTTAGGGTGTGATAAGATTTATTCTTTTGACACAGATAAGGGAAAGCTTCTGCAAAAAGAAACCATAGATGTCAGACCTGGAGCCGGTCCAAGACATATGGAAATACTGGAGAAAAATGGAAAAACATATCTCTATGTATTAAATGAGCTGGATATTACAATTTCTGTTTACTGCAATGGGAATCTGTGCCAGACCATATCTCTGGAAGAAAATTTGCCAGAGGGTGTGCTTGCGGCTGAATTGTGTATTGCAGAGGGAAAAATGCTTTACGCATCTGTGAGAGGAACCGGAGAAATCTTTGGATTTACAATTGAAGAAAATGGAATGTTAAGTTTGAAACAAAAAGTTGTAGTTCCGGAAGGCTGGTTTCGAAGTATTTGTCTGGACAGCAGTGAAAAGCATTTGCTTGCAGCAGATCAGAAAACAGGAAAAATATATATTTTTGACAGGCAATCAGAGGGAGAACTGGGAAATCAGCGGGTCCTTGTGGAAGTTCCCGTACCTGTGCAGGTATTGTCTGGGAAAATAGAATAAGAGAGGAAAACTGTGATGAGAAAAAAAGCAATCGTTACAGGTGCCAGTCGTGGAATCGGACGTGGAATTATCAGAGAACTGGCAGCAGCCGGATATGATATTGCCTTTTCCTATCGGACACGGGAAGATGAGGCAAAGGAAGCTGCTGAAGAAATAAGAAATATGGGTTCCTTTGCCTGGTATGCAAAGGCTGATATGGCACAGGCAGGAGAAGGGGAGAAATTTTTTGACCAGGCTGTCAGGGAACTGGGCGGACTGGATCTGCTTGTAAATAATGCCGGAGTTACCGTGTTTCAGTCCATTCTGGACCTTGAAATGGAGGAAACCCAGAAAATGCTGAATCTGGATCTTTTGAATTACCTTGTACTTTCCAGTAAGGCGGCCAGATATATGAAGGCTCATGAGGTTAAAGGATGCATTATCAACATAACCTCTTCAAGAGCAGAAAGAGCATATCCGGGAGATTGTGTTTACGGCGGCATAAAGGCAGCAGTGAACCGGGCTTCACAGTCTATGGCACTGGATCTTGCACCATATGGGATCCGTGTGAACTGTGTGGCTCCGGGAGCTATCTGTATCCGTACGCCAGAGGAAATAAAAGCAGAAGGCAGGACAGAGCTGGAAGGCTTCTGGGAAAGTCTGGGAGAAAGAATTCCAATGGGCAGAAATGGAACACCGAAAGATATAGGAAGAGCGGTAGTATTCCTTGCAAGTGAGAATGCAGCTTATATAACCGGAGAAGTATTGCGGGTTGACGGAGGACTGATCCTGCCGGGAATGCCGGAAAAAGTAGAAAATGATAAAAATGCCTGGGGAGGAGAAAAATGAGAGTAACGATCAGAGATGTAAAAGTAATTTGCTGTGCGCCGCAGAAAATCAATCTGGTGACAGTAAAAGTGGAAACAAGTGAGCCAGGATTATATGGCGTGGGCTGCGCAACTTTTGCCCACAGACATCTGGCAGTGGTTGCTGCAGTGGAAAAATATCTGAAGCCATACCTGATCGGCAGAGATGTTTCTGATATTGAAGATATCTGGCAGTCCATAAAGGGCATGAGCTACTGGAGAAACGGACCTGTTTTAAACAATGCCCTGTCAGGTGTGGATATGGCTTTATGGGATATTAAAGGAAAAATGGCCGGAATGCCCTTGTATGACTTACTGGGTGGAAAATGCAGAACCGGAGTGCCATGCTATACGCATGCTGAAGGCACCACAATAGAGGATTGTGTGCAAAAAGTAGGAGCGTTAAAAGAAAGAGGATATCGCTGTATCCGTGCGCAGGTTGGAGGCTATGGCGGAAAGGATATGCCTTACCAGCCACCGGAAGGATCCTTTGAAGGCTGCTATTATGATCCAAAAGCATACATGGCAAAAACAATACAGCTGTTTGAGCGTCTCAGGGAAACCTATGGATGGGAACTGGAGCTTTGTCACGATGTACATGAGAGGCTGAGACCTTCGGATGCGGTAATATTTGCAAAAGATATGGAGAAATTCCGTCTGTTCTTTCTTGAGGACTGTCTTTCTCCGGAACAGAGCGGATGGTTTAAGCAGATCAGGCAGCATTGCACCACCCCGCTGGCTATGGGAGAGCTGTTTAACAATCCAAACGAATGGCTGAATCTTATCACAGAAAGAGAAATTGATTATATAAGAATCCATTTAAGCCAGATTGGAGGAATTACACCGGCACGTAAACTGATTGCTCTTTGTGATGCATTTGGAATAAGAACTGCATGGCATGGACCAATAGACCTTACTCCGATTGGTCACGCAGTAAATATCCACCTGGATATGGCTTCTCCGAATTTTGGAATCCAGGAATGGGCTGACACCAATACCTTGTCTGAAGATGCAGGCGCAATTGCCTTACATCAGATTTTTACCGGAATTCCGGAAATGCGGGACGGATATCTGTATCTGAATGGGAAACCAGGAATTGGTGTGGATATTGATGAAAAAGCAGCAGCTGAGTATCCGTGCAGCGAAGAGGTTGTCACATGGGATTGGATGCTGCCAAGGCTTCCGGATGGAACAGCAGTAAGACCGTAAATACAGTCACTTTGTCACAGTATTTGCAGGCAGTAAAGGTGGATTGTCAACTCCTGCAAATACTGTGCAATTCATACAAAAATGCACAAAAAATATTGTGAATACATACGAAAGTGATAAAGAGTCGCAAAAAAACATTGAAAATGTCAGTCGACTATGCTATGATTCAAATATCACCGGAAACGTTACCGGTAACAATACCGGAAACGTTACCAAAACGGAACCCAGCCACTGAAAAAATCAGTTGGCGGAAAATAAAATTATACTAGGAGGTATAAGAAATGAAGAAAAAAATGTTGGCAGCAGTATTAGCTGGAACAATGGTTATGTCCCTTGGAACAAACCTTTGCTGGGCTGATGGAGAGAAGACCAAGGTCACTATGACTGTATGGAATGGTGAGTGGGGCGATCAGCTGGATCGTACCATGGAGTCCTTCAACAGCAAACATGATGATATCGAGCTGGATATCACAATGCAGTCCGGAGATTACTCTGATTTCCTTGGAACTGCAGCTGCAACAAATGACTGGCCGGATATCTACATCCTTACACCATGGACACAGGTGCAGGATTTTGCAGAGGCAGGAAGAATTCAGGATTTAAGCGGAATGGATTTTACTGAGAAGGTTTACCCGACCGCTCTTGAAGCTGCTACCTATGATGGAAAAATCTACGGATATCCTGCAAACGTTGAGTATCTTGGTGTATTCTACAACAAGCAGATGTTTAAGGATGCAGGAATCGAAGAAGTTCCGAAAACAAGAGATGAATTCGAAGCAGCATGCGAGAAGCTGGAAGAGTCCGGCGTAACACCAATCGCTTCCACATTCAAAGATTCCTGGACTCTGAAACACATGTTCAGTGTAATGATGTCAAACGTAGTACAGGATGATATGGAAGGCTTCCTGGATCAGTTAAATTCCGGCGAGGGAACCTTCAATGTAGACGGTATCGATGATGTATTTGCAACAGCAGATATTATCAAAGCTCATTGTGGAAGCAATATGATGGATTGCGACTCCACATCCGGTTTCAATGCACTTGCAAACTCTGAAGCTGCTATGCTGATCAGCGGTGAGTTCAGCCAGAACGTAGTAGCAAAAATGGATAACCCGCCGGAAATCGGATACTTTGCATTACCAGTATCCAACGATGCTGAGAGAAACAAAGCAGCAGTTGACGTAGGAATCGTATATGGAGTAAGCACTCAGACAGAGCATATGGATGCTTGCAAAGAGGTTATTGACTTCTTAAGCGATGCTTCCCTTTCTGATGGATATATTGCAATTGTAACCGAGAAACCAGGTTCTGCACCGGCTTCCCAGGATTTCACAGTTAATTATGATTCTGCATCTACAAACGATTATCTGGAATATGCAAACAGCGGAAACGTAATTCCGTGGGTATATCAGCAGTATGTAAACGGATTTGATGTTATCTCCGGAGATATCTTCCAGGGTTACATGGCAGACGCTGCTGACAAGGATGAGGTAATTTCCGAGCTTGACGCAGCATATCTTGAATATCTGGATCAGTAAATAAGAGGAAATGCTGACCTGCGATTCCCGGGGGGAGCACCCCCCCGGGAATCTTTTTAATGGAAGATTTATCGTGATATCTGTATAAGCAGATGAGCCTTTTAGAAAAAGAAAGAGAGGATAATATGTCATCTTTATATAAGAAAAACAAGAAATTTTATCTTCTGCTGATTCTGCCTGCTTTGCTTTTGTATTCCTTTGCAATGCTGGCACCTCTGTTTGGCGGAACCATTCCATATTCATTCCTGAAATGGAATCTGATGTCCGGGAAAAAAGCTTTTGTGGGATTTGACAATTATGTAAAATTGTTTTCCGATGCAAAATTCTGGACTTCCTTTGGATTTAACCTTTTTGTTGGTGCGTTCACCATTATTGGCAGCAATGTTTTTGGATTTATTCTTGCTTATTTCCTGAATGAGAACATTAAGGCTAAAGGCGTGGTCAGAGCTATGTTCTTCATTCCAAACATTGTCAGTGCCGTATTGGTATCCTTTATCTGGGTGTTTATTTTTACAAATGCAATGCCTGCACTTGGCGGAGCATTAGGCTGGGACTGGCTGGCAAATATAAGCTGGTTCGGAACTCCGTCAATGGCAACTGTGACGATCATTGTGGTTTCCATTTGGCAGAACATTGGTTTCTTGATGATCATTTATACCGCAGGTCTTCAGACTATTCCGAAGGATGTTATGGAGTCTGCTGAGCTGGATGGCTGCAGCGGTCTGAAAAAAGTTCTGAAAATTGAGCTTCCGCTGCTTATGCCAACTGTCACGATCAATCTGTTTGTTTCTATTTCTGGAGCATTTAAGTCATTCGATATTCCGAACGCAATGACAGGCGGTGGTCCTTACGGTTCCACAATGCCAGTTGCCATGAATATTTACCAGGAAGCTTTCACCAAGTACAATCTGGGCTATGGCTCAGCGAAATCTGTAATCCTGTTCCTTACAGTAGCAGCGGTTACTCTGATCCAGTTGTACTGCACTCGTAAGAAGGAGGTAGAATACTAATGAAAAAGAAAGTATGGCTTCCAACCATTATTATGTTTTTCTTTGGTGTCCTGTTCCTTATGCCGATCATCCTGCTTGTGATGAACGCATTCAAGACACATAACGATATGATCCAGAACTTCCTTTCTTTTCCACATTACCTCTATACCGGAAACTTTACAGAAGCTATAGAACGTCTGAAATTCTGGAGAGTAGTTGGAAATTCAGCATATGTAACCCTGGGAACCATGCTGGTATGTACCATCATTTCCTTTATGGCTGCATATGGAATTGCGCACATCCCTGGAAAGCTTGGAAATGTTTTGTATCTGATGTTCACCCTTGGACAGATCATTCCGTTCCATTCCATTATGATCGCGCTTTCTGTACAGCTGACCAACACAAACCTTTTGAATAACCTGACCGTACTTATTTTCCTGTATGCCGGCTTCCACGGAGCATTTGGTATTTTTACCTACGTTGGCTTTTTGAAGTCCATTCCGAAGGAATTGGAAGAGGCAGCAGCAATTGACGGCTGTGGCATGTTCCGCTGCATGTGGCAGGTAATTTTCCCATTGGTACGCTCCACAAGCATAACTCTTCTGGTACTGTTTTTCCTGTGGACATGGAATGATTTCCTTATGCCAAACCTGTATGTTTCAGACAGTGGTTTGAGAACCCTGACAGTTGCTATTTATATGTTTAAGAGTACCTCCGGATCTGAGTGGAATCTGATGCTTGCCGGAATGACTCTGTCTATGGTTCCAATCATAATCATTTATATTGCAGCACAGAAATATATCACCAGCGGACTTACCGCAGGTGCAGTAAAAATGTAATTGAAAAGGAGAACGGCAGAAAATGGACAATATTAATTTACAGAGAATTGAAGGCTATACAGTTCAGCTGGTAGCAGAGGATGTCTGGGCAATCGATGAGTTCGGAGCAGACATTATTTATCTGGTAAAAGGTGAAAAAAGTGCAGCTGTGATCGATACCGGTTCAGGTTTTGGAAATCTGAAAAAGGTGATCGAAACCCTGACTGATTTGCCATATGTTGTATTAAATACACATGGACATCTGGATCATGTGGGCGGCAATCACGAGTTCGGAAAGGCATATCTGAGTGAAAAAGATTTCAAAATGGCAGATACAGAAAAACTTAGAAGCGGCTGGAAGAAATATGTGGAAAAAACAAAGAAGGAACCGGGATTTTATGGAACAGAGTACATAATTGAAGGTCGTGAGCCTGGAGATTTCCAGATGCTGCCGCTGAGCGAGCATCAGATCTTTGATCTGGGCGGCAGAAGTCTGGAAGTGTTATTCACACCAGGACATACTCCTGGAAGTGTAGTTTTCCTGGATAGAAAAAATAAATTTCTGTTTGCCGGAGACAGTGTAGTGTCAACTCCGATCCTGATTTTTGATACCTATTCCTCAACAGTAAAGGAATATGCAGAGGGATTAAAGAAGTTAGATAAAGAAGATTTTGAGCTTATTTTCCCAGGACATTTTTTACGTCCGATCGGAAAAGCAATTCTTCACGATCTTATCACATGTGCTGATAAAATCGTAGAAGGAACTGCAAAACCGGAGCCTATTGACTTCAGCCATATGTCTTCAGAACCAGCTGTTCTCTACAAATACGGAAAAGGAAATATCGCCTATAACGACAAGCATATTTGCTGATAAATAATTTTTTTACAAATTTTATTGAAAATCATTTGCCATGATATGCCAGTACATATATAATGAACACATTGTTGCATGAGGAGGGCAGTTATGGAGCAGATAACAATTAAAGAGGTTGCGAAACTGTGTGGCGTAGGAGTCAGCACGGTGTCCAGGGCTATTAACAATCACCCGGACATTAATCCTGAAACGAAACAGAAGATTCTGGATATTATCAAAGAGTATAATTATGTACCGAATAACAGTGCCAGAAACCTGAAACGAGCTGATTCAAATACGATCGCAGTTATGGTAAAAGAAATCAGCAACCCATTCTGGGGTGTTATGCTGCATGTGTTGGAGAAAAAGGTTCGTGAAAGAAAATACTGCCTGGTATTGCAGAATGTAGCAGATGATGAAGATGAAGTTGAGCTTGCGCTTCAACTGGAAAAAGAGAAAAAGGTCAAGGGAATCATATTTCTTGGTGGTATGTATGATTATGATGAGTCAAAGCTGAGAATGGTGAGGGTTCCGTATGTGATCGCCAGTTCCGGAAAAACAATTCCGGAGGATACTGGATCTTATACTCGAAGCGCTCTTGTAACAATTGATACAGAGATCGAGAGCCAGAATATGGTTGATTATCTGTGCAGCTGTGGACATAAAAGAGTTGCGTTCATTACTTCCGGAGATGAAGGTCTGGGAAGGTGCCATCTGAATGGCTATAAAAGGGCATTGGAGAAAAATGGACTGGAGTACGATGAGAAGCTTATAGTCCGTTTAAAGCCGGGGAATAGAATTTATACTATTGAGAATGGTTATAACAGTACCCGTGAGCTTTTGGAATCAGGAGTAGATTTTTCCTGTATTTATGCTATTTCAGATACTTTGGCTGTAGGAGCCTGCAAAGCAATTATTGACAGCGGTAAAAGAGTACCGGAGGATTATTGCGTGGCAGGGGCTGATGGACAGGATATTGCAGAATATTATCATCCATCTATTACTACTTTGGAATATCCCAGAGTGGAAACTGCACAGCAGAGTATTCGTACTTTGTTTGACATGATTGACCGGAAAAAGGTGGTTAAACGGCAAATGCTGGCCGGAAGACTCATAGAACGGGAATCTACACGTAAACTGTGAGGGGTGTATGTTACTACCCAGACAGCGAAAAGAAATCTGTGAAATTATTTGAGAATGATTATCAGTTGTTACGGTCAGCTCAGATAGTTTTACAGATTTTTTCATTTTTGTATTTTTTAGACGGATTTTTGTGAATTTTAACAAAGAAAATCCGTTGACAAAAGTGAGGACTTGCTCTATTATAAGAAATGAATAAAAGGCAAACCTGTTGAAAGACAGGGACGCAAAGCCAAGGGTCTAAGGTCTCAGGACTATGACAGCCGGTTGCCGCATTGATATTGATTAGGTAATGTAATATGACAGGAGACGTGGTTCTTCTATTTGTGGCGACCGTTTATTTAATCTGATAAACGGTTTTTTTATTTCCACAAACTGATGGGACTGATAGTTTCCGGATAGCGGCAAGTCAGTTACATTATGGTTCAAGAAAGGTGTGTTATTTATGAAAGGAAAGAAATTAGCAGAGTGGCTCGCAAATAAAAAAGTTGTTTCCAGTTGTGCTGCTATAGCATTGGCAGCAGTGATCGGCGGCGTTTCATTATTCTCAGGAGTAGGAGAAACACCTGAATTCCCCAGTTACACAGATCCGATCATGGAGACTTCCATCATAGAAGATGAAACTCCACTGGCTTCCCAGCCGAAGACTACTGTGAAGACTACCTCCAGTACCAAGACAACTAGGAAGACTGTTAAATTAAAAAAGGCTTCCAAGAAGAGCTATACCAAGAAACTGAAAACCAAAACAAAAGTAACCAATAAAACAAATAAATCCGGTAATACAACAGTAGATACCAAGACAACCGTTGTTACCAAAGCAACAGCGAAATACACCAAGAAATCCAAAAAGAAAGTTGTTACATCCAAGATCACAACAACTGTTCAGACAACAACTACACAGCAGGTATCAATTGACAATGAGACCGCTGTAAGCACTACTTCTTCTGGTACTTCTGCTGCCCAGGTAACTGCAGCAGCAAACTCTTCACAGAACCAGAGCAAACACGAGGAAAATGTAGCAAGTGTTGCAGGCAAGATGGACAATCGTGTAATTGCAGCATATCAGCAGCTGGGATTTAAGCTTGTTGTTGATCCATCCGTCAACTATTCAGGATATTTTGATGCAAGATCAAGATCTATTACAATGAAGCAGATCGATGATTCTGTTTATCATGAGTTGGGTCATTTCCTTGCATTTATCGCAGGAAATGCAGATAAGACAGCAAGCTTCCAGAGCATTTTTGCAGCTGAGAAGGCAAATGTTACAGCTTTTAATAAAGCCTATGTAACACAGAATGCTTCCGAATATTTTGCAGAATCTGTTAAGGATTACATCCTGAACAATGCTTCCTTGAAGAGTAGCAGACCACAGACTTATGCAGCTGTTCAGAATGCACTGAATCAGATTACAGATGCACAGATCGCTAAGATCCAGAAGATTTATGGAGCGTTCTGGAACTAATGATTTTAAAGATGACCGGCACCCGGAGAAATATCTCCGGGTGTTTTACTGTGGATACCACAGGCGCGGGAAAATAGTGTTTTATAAAAAGGTAAGTGACAGATAGTACTTACCTTTTTGTCACCGGGAGAGCCGTAATCTTATATATGTCGAGTTACTGTTCACTGGTAACATTCCGCGAGGTGTTTTTTGTGAACAAAATTCACAGAAAACCCGAGAATTAAGTTTGCGCAGCAAACGCTACTTCTTGTGCTTGTCACAAGAAGGTTCGTCTTTCTGTGCATCGCGAAGCGTGTTACTGGTCACGGAGTGAACAGTAACTATGTCGAAGAGTCTGGATATGTGTCGACAGAAAATTCTTGCAATGAAAAACCTTAGGTGTGTATAATACAAAACAAAGGTTATCACTTTCTTGCAGGCAGGGATAGATATATTGGGGTCACTGGTCCTAAGTGAACAGTAATATATATTTGGAATGGATGTAGACACGGCGCCTGAAATGTGTTAGAATCAACTTTAATAAGTTTTTTGAAGGATGTTTTTATAATTCAGTATATAGCTTCTGTCTAATCAGACATTTGTATCCCGTTAAATCAAAATTGAAATGTGTTTTAGAATTGTATTAGTCGAAGAGGTAGATGATTGATGAAAGAAAAGTATGAATCATTATCCCTGGCTACGCTGAAAGACTTGGCAAAAGCCAGAGGACTGAAGGGCATTTCTACTATGAGAAAGCCTGAATTAATTGAACGTATGCTGGAAGAGGACAGGAAAGAACAGACTGCAGAAAATGAGCAGACTATTTCCGGAACAGCAGAAGAGAATACCATACCTGCAAGACCAGAGCCTGTGGCAGCAGAAAAAACAGAAAATACGGGAAGTGTTTCTTCACCGGAGAGAAGAGAAGCACCAACCAGATCCCGTACCATTATACGGCGTAATCCTGAGTACCGCAGCAATAATTATGGCAGAAATGAAAATGCAGGACGCCAGAACAGTTATAATGGGGAAAACAGACCGGAGAACTTCGTGAAGCGCACTCCTGTAGCGAAACCTGTAGAAGTGGTTCCGCCAGCCGAATTAAGACCTGAGGAAACGGAACAGCCCCGTACAGGCGCAGCCAGTGAGAACCGTACAGAAGAGGATGTAAGCAATGCTTACAGTGTTCCGGCTGAAACGGTCCAGCTTGACAGTGGCGAAAAGGCCAATGGAATCCTGGAGGTTATGCCGGATGGGTTTGGATTTATCCGAAGTGAGAATTATCTTCCAGGAGAAAATGATATCTATGTTTCTCCGTCACAGATCCGCAGATTCAATCTGAAGACAGGGGATATTATTCAGGGAAATATCCGTATTAAAACACAGGGGGAGAAATTCAGTGCCCTTTTGTATGTGACATCTATCAATGGCTTCCATCCAAGTGAGGGACAGAAGAGATACAATTTTGAAAATATGACCCCGATTTTTCCAGATGAGCGTCTGATCATGGAGCGGCCTGGCGGAACTACTGCCATGCGTATCGTAGATCTGATCAGCCCTATCGGAAAGGGACAGCGTGGTATGATCGTTTCCCCGCCTAAGGCAGGTAAAACTACTTTGCTCAAGGATGTTGCGAAATCTATTCTTAAGAATAACAAGGATATGCATCTGATCATTCTTCTTATTGATGAACGTCCTGAGGAAGTTACCGATATCAGGGAAGCAATACAGGGACCGAACGTGGAAGTTATTTATTCCACATTTGATGAGCTTCCGGAGCATCATAAGCGTGTATCCGAGATGGTTGTAGAGCGTGCACGCCGCCTTGTAGAACATAAGCAGGATGTTGTGATCCTTCTGGATTCCATTACCAGACTGGCAAGAGCCTATAACCTGGTTGTTCCCCCAAGTGGAAGAACTCTGTCAGGAGGTCTTGATCCGGGAGCACTTCATATGCCGAAGCGCTTCTTTGGTGCAGCACGTAATATGCGTGAGGGAGGAAGCCTTACCATTCTTGCCACTGCACTGGTTGACACCGGAAGCAAAATGGATGACGTTATTTACGAGGAATTCAAGGGAACCGGCAATATGGAACTTGTTCTTGACCGCAAGCTGCAGGAGAAACGGGTTTTTCCGGCCATCGACATTCAGAAATCCGGTACCAGACGAGAAGATCTGCTTCTGAGCAAAGACGAGCAGGAAGCTGTATATATTATGCGAAAGGCTCTTAACGGAATGAAGTCTGATGAGGCAGTGGAACAGATCCTGAACATGTTTGCACGTACTGCAAATAATGCTGAATTTGTGCAAATGGTAAAAAAACAGAAATTGTAATGTTCACAAAAAACACCGTGCAGAATATTATCTGGGATTAGTTTTAGAAATTTTTATAAATAACTTGCATTTCTCATAACGCCATGCTATAATCAGTAGGCTGTGTAAAGTGTGAATTCGTCAGATTCAACGCAAATAAAATAGAATAAATATAGAGAGGTGAAAATCATGAGAGAAGGAATCCATCCGAATTACTATCAGGCAACTGTAACCTGCAACTGCGGTAATACTTTTGTAACAGGATCTACCAAGCAGGATATCCACGTAGAAATCTGCTCCAAATGTCATCCGTTCTATACAGGACAGCAGAAAGCTACTCAGGCTCGCGGACGTATCAATAAGTTCAACGAGAGATATGGCCTGAATAAATAATTTGAATATTACTGAATGAGAAGGTTGAGGTTGGGAAATCTCAACCTTTCTTTGTAATTTGACTGAATTTATGAGACGGAGGATAAAATGAAACCATCTAACATCGGTGGACAAGCTGTAATGGAGGGCATTATGATGCGTCATAAGGACAAATATTCCATTGCAGTGCGCCGTCCTGATAAAGAAATTGAAGTAAAGGTTGAAGATTACAAATGTATCTTTGGCAAGGCAAAGATCTGGCGCAAGCCCGTTATCCGCGGAATGGTCAGCTTCATCGATTCTCTGGTAACAGGAACTAAATGCCTGATGTATTCAGCAGAGATTGCAGGTGATGAGGAGGATGAGGAAGAGACTAAGAAGAATGCAGCTCTTTCTCCGGAGGAAATGGAGGCTAAGAAGAAAAAAGAGGACAGGGCATTTAAGGTTTTACTTTATGCGACAGTAGCTGTTTCTATAGTGGTTTCTATTGCCGCATTTATGCTTCTGCCTTATGCGCTGGCAAGCCTTTGCCGTAAGGTAGGTGCTTCCGAGGTGATAGTTACTATTGTGGAAGCATTTGTGAAGCTGGGCTTATTTATGGGATATATGCTTTTGATTTCCAGAATGAAGGATATCCAGAGAACCTTTATGTATCATGGAGCAGAGCATAAATGTATTAACTGTGTGGAGAATGGCAAGCCATTGACAGTGGAGAATGTACTGGAAAGCTCCAGATTCCATAGGCGATGTGGAACAAGCTTTTTATTCCTGGTTATGCTGGTAAGTATTTTCCTGCATTTTATTTTCGTATTGGTACCTTCATATTGGCTGCGTCTTTTTGGACGTCTCCTTATGGTGCCTATTGTATCCGGAATTTCATTTGAGATTATCCAGTGGGCAGGAAGAACTGACAGCAAATTTGCCCTGATGATGAGCAAGCCAGGTATGGCAATGCAGAAATTTACTACTAAGGAGCCTACAGCTGATATGGCAGAGGTTGCTATTAAGGCTGTGGAGGCTGTGTTTGACTGGAGAGCATATTTAAAGACAGAATTCAATCTGGATATTCCATATGAGAACAAAGAAAACGGTGATCTTTCCGCTGCTTCCGCGCAATCTGAAAGCGGGGAGAGTGAAGAACGTACCGGGAATGTACCGGAAACGGGAGCTGCACAATGACTTCTCTGGAAACACTATTAAAAGAAGGAACCAAGGTTCTGGAACAGCATAAGATCCAGGAAGCCAGGCTGGATGCCTGGCTTCTTCTGGAGCATGTGACAGGAATGAACAGGGCTTTTTATTTCGCTCATTCAGCTGACGGGATTGAAGAGGAAAAAGCGGACAGATACCGGGAACTGATCCGAAAAAGAGCCGGTCATGTTCCCTTGCAGCATATTACCCATCAGGCATATTTTATGGGATTTGAATTTTATGTAAATCAAAACGTACTGGTTCCGAGGCAGGATACGGAGACATTGGTGGAGAAGGCTCTGGAAGTTATGAAGGGGAAAAAGACACCAGGGATTCTGGATATGTGCACCGGATCGGGGTGTATTCTTTTAAGTCTTTTGGCACTTACCGGGGATGCATATGGTGTGGGTGCTGATGTTTCCCCACTTGCTCTTCAGGTGGCAGATAAGAATGCGGTAAGCCTGGAAGTGTCAGACAGAGCTGTTTTCGTGGAAAGCGACTTGTTTTCGTCAGCTTTTTTTCAACAAAACACTGGCAAAGATATGCCTCAGTATGATATCCTTATTTCGAATCCCCCCTACATCAGAAGCGCAGAGATTGAAGAGCTTATGGAAGAAGTGCGGGATCACGATCCAAGACTTGCATTGGATGGCCATGAAGATGGTCTGTATTTTTACAGAAAAATCGTATCGGAGGGAAAGGCTTTCCTAAAGGAAAATGGCTGGATGCTGTTTGAAATCGGATATGATCAGGGCGAAGCTGTAAAGGCGCTGATGCGGGAAAATGGCTTTTTTGATGTACAGATTGTTAAAGACCTGACGGGACTTGATAGAGTTGTGTTGGGCAGACGATAGTTTTATATAAGTAAAGAGAAGAACATAACAGGAGGAAAACCATGTTTGACAAGTTGGACGATTTGCTCATACGTTTCGAGGAAGTTCTGAATGAGCTGGGTGAGCCAGATGTAACATCTAATCCAGATCGTTTCCAGAAGCTTATGAAGGAACAGAGCGACCTGCAGCCAATTGTGGATACCTATAAGGAATATAAGAAAAATAAAGAAACCATTCAGGACAGTCTTTCCATGCTGGAAGAGGAGAAGGATGAGGATATGAGAGAAATGCTCAAGGAAGAGCTTTCCGATGCCAAGAAGCGTGTGGAAGAGCTGGAGCATGAACTGAAGATCCTTCTTCTGCCTAAGGACCCTAACGATAATAAGAACGTTATCGTGGAGATCCGCGCCGGTGCCGGTGGAGATGAGGCTGCTCTTTTTGCAGCTGAGATTTACAGAATGTATGTAAAATATGCAGAATCCAGGCGCTGGAAAACAGAGATGATGAGCTTAAACGAGAATGGAATCGGCGGATTCAAAGAGGTTACCTTTATGATAAACGGTGCCGGAGCTTATTCCAGACTGAAGTATGAGAGTGGTGTACACCGGGTACAGAGGGTTCCGGAGACGGAATCCGGCGGAAGAATCCATACATCCACCTGTACGGTTGCAATTATGCCGGAAGCTGAGGAGATTGATTTCCATCTGGATATGAACGACTGTAAATTCGACGTATTCCGTGCTTCCGGAAATGGCGGACAGTGCGTCAATACTACAGACTCCGCAGTACGACTGACCCATATTCCTACAGGAATCGTAATTTCCTGTCAGGATGAGAAGTCCCAGCTGAAGAATAAGGATAAGGCGTTAAAGGTTCTTCGCTCACGTCTGTATGAGATGGAGTTGGCCAAACAGCATGACGCAGAAGCAGAGGCGCGAAGAAGCCAGATCGGTACAGGTGATCGTTCCGAGAAGATCAGAACCTACAATTTTCCACAGGGACGTGTAACAGATCACCGTATCAAACTTACACTTCACAGACTGGATAACATTCTGAATGGAGATCTGGATGAAATCATCGACAGCCTGATCGCAGCAGACCAGGCAGCGAAATTGAGCAATCTGCAGGAACAGTAAACTTAGAGCCTTTTTCAAACACGCTCTAAAACAACAATCATATGAAAAATGGGAGGGTATTACCTATGAAAAAAACAGCTCTTGTAATTATGGCAGCCGGAGTTGGAAGCAGATTTGGAAATGGAATCAAGCAGCTTGCACCAGTTGGACCAAATGGTGAGATCATTATGGATTATTCCATCAGAGACGCATTGGAGGCTGGCTTCAATAAAATTGTATTTATTATCCGTAAGGATCTGGAAGAAGAATTTAAAAGCACCATTGGTGCAAGAGTAGAGAAGATCGCAGAAGTTGCGTATGCATATCAGGAAATGGAGAAGCTTCCGGAAGGCTTTGTGAAACCGGCAGACAGAACCAAACCATGGGGAACCGGCCATGCTGTTATCTGCGCAAGAGAGTTCCTTACAGAGCCATTTGCAGTTATCAATGCAGATGACTACTATGGAAAGGAAGCATACGTAAAAGTACATGATTATCTGGTTCAGGAGAAGCCGGCAGATGATGTCCTGCATATTTGTATGGCAGGCTTCCGTCTTGGAAACACCTTAAGCGATAATGGAAGTGTTACAAGAGGACTTTGCCACATTACAGACGGCAAGCTTACAGGGGTTACCGAGACACACAACATTTTTAAAACAGCAGATGGCGCTGAGAGCCGCGAAGATGGACAGCCGGCAGAGAAGCTTGATTTAAATGAGCTTGTTTCCATGAACATGTGGGGACTGACTCCTGCGTTTATGGATACTTTATACGATGGATTTGTAGAGTTTCTTCAGAATGTAAAAGCTGGTGATATCAAGGCAGAGTATCTTCTTCCGGTTATGATCGATACATTGATCCAGAAGGGAACTGCCCAGGTGGATGTGCTTGAGACAAAGGATACCTGGTTTGGTGTAACTTACCAGGAAGATAAAGAGGTTGTGATCAAAGCCTTTAAAGAGCTTACCGAGGCTGGCGTATATCCAAACGGACTTTACAAATAAGATTATCGGATACTGTATATTGTAATTGTTTGCAGTTTTGCCTGAAAATATGGAAAAGAATGTATGATTCCTATATGCTTTCAGGTGTAATAAGCAAGGAGGATAATTAGATATGGGAAAATATTTTGGAACAGACGGATTTCGTGGTGAGGCGAATGTTCAGCTGACAGTTGATAATGCGTTTAAAGTAGGACGTTATGTAGGCTGGTATTATGGACGTGACCATAAGGCGAAGATCGTAATCGGAAAAGATACCAGACGAAGCAGCTATATGTTTGAGTATGCCCTTGTTGCAGGACTTACCGCTTCCGGAGCAGATGCTTATCTTCTGCATGTAACCACTACTCCAAGTGTATCCTTTGCGGTTCGTACAGAGGATTTTGACTGCGGTATTATGATTTCCGCAAGCCATAACCCATTCTATGATAATGGAATCAAGCTTCTGAATGGAAACGGACAGAAGATTGAGGCTGAGATCGAGGAGCGTATTGAGGCCTACATCGATGGCGAGATCGAGGAGCTTCCTCTTGCACGCAAAGAAGACATTGGACGTACTGTTGATTTTGCTTCCGGACGAAACCGCTATATCGGATACCTGATCTCCATTCCAAGCCGTGATTTCAAAAATGTAAAAGTCGGACTTGACTGTGCCAACGGAAGCTCATCCGCAATTGCAAAAAGTGTTTTCGAGGCACTTCAGGCGAAAACTTATGTGATCAACAATCAGCCGGATGGAACTAACATCAATACAAACTGCGGTTCCACTCATATTGAAGTCCTTCAGAAATATGTGGTAGACAATGGCCTGGATATCGGATTTGCTTATGATGGAGATGCTGACCGTTGTATCGCAGTTGATCATCGTGGAAATATCATCGATGGTGACAAGATTATGTATGTCTGCGGTAAATATCTGAAAGAGCAGGGGAAACTGAATGGAAATACTGTTGTTACCACAGTGATGTCCAATATGGGACTTTACAAAGCTCTGGAGCGTGAAGGAATGCGTTATGAGCAGACTGCCGTTGGTGACAAATACGTTGCCGAGAATATGATGGCAAATAACTACAGCATTGGTGGAGAACAGTCCGGACATATTATTTTCAGCCGTTATGCAGCTACAGGTGATGGTATCCTTACTTCTCTTATGGTCATGGAAGCATGCGTAGATAAGAAGTCTACCTTATGTGATCTTGCCAAAGAGATGAAGGTTTATCCTCAGGTTCTTCGAAATGTACGTGTAGCAGATAAGAAGACTGCGCGTGAGAACCCGAAGGTGGTTGAAGCAGTCGAAGCAGCAGGAAAGGCACTTGGCGATTCCGGACGTATTCTGGTCCGCGAGAGTGGTACAGAGCCGCTGATCCGTGTTATGGTGGAGGCCGAGACAGATGAGCTCTGCCATCAGTATGTAGACAGTGTTGTGGAAGTAATGGAAGCCGAAGGACTGATCGTTGGTTGAGAATGAAAATCAGAAAAACAGCATTAATATTGACAGCGGTCATGGGGCTTTCCCTTCTGGCTGGCTGTGATAATGAAAAACAGCAGATTTTTAAGGAAGCAGAGAAAGATCTGGAGCAGGGCAGCTATGAGTATGCGCTGGATGAATTTACTACTTCTGTGAATAATGGTGTGAAGCCTGCAGTGTCTTACCGCGGGATTGGAATCTGTCAGCTGCGTCTGGGAAATTATGATGATGCCATTACTGCCTTTACCAGTGCTCTTGGCGAGGAGAAAGTAAACAAAAGTATGGCCCGGGACCTGTATCTGTATCGTGCTACGGCACGTCTGCAGGCTGGCTATCTGGATGATGCCATGGCAGACTGTCAGGTGCTTGCCCAGAATTATGAGATGGATGCAGATGCCTGGTTCCTTACTGGAAAGGTTGCCCTGGAAATGGATGTCTATGATGAAGCTGCCTCTGATTTTGAGCAGGCATATGGGGAAGATTCCAGCTATGACCGGGCCATCCAGATCTACGAGACGTACCTGGATAAGGACATGGAAGCGGATGGAACCAGGTATCTGGAGGCTGTTTTGTCTACAGATGCAAAGGGAGCAGAGGATCTTTGCAGCCGGGGAAGAATCTATTACTATATGGGAGATTATACCAATGCCCAGAAAGAGCTGACAGATGCTTCCAATCAGGGAAGTACAGAGGCACTTCTGGTTCTTGGAATGGTCTATGGCGCTCAGTCAGATTACGCAAATGCCCGGGCAATGTACCAGCAGTACATCAATCAGAAGCTGGATGATACGTCCGGGGATCAGACACAGACTGCCGCACAGGGATACAATGGACTGGCAGTGTGCGATATGGCAGAAGGAAATTATGATTCTGCTTTGGAAAATATCAGCAGCGGAATTTCCATTGCTTCCGATGATGAAATGCAGAGCTTGTTATTTAATGAAATTGTAGCTTATGAGAAAAAACTGGATTTTTCCACAGCGCAGGAGAAAGCTGTGTCTTATGTCGGAATGTATCCGGAGGATGAAGAAGCTGCGAAAGAGCTTGATTTCCTGAAATCCAGGACTGGAAGTAATGAATAGGAAACAGAGAAGGTTCTTGAAGCTATTTTTATAATCAAAAAAGGATTTGAAATCTGAGGCAATATTGAATGCCGGATTTCAAATCCTTTTTTGGTAATATACTCAGATCTTTTTTACATAAAGGCGGTTGCCACGATACATGGGGCGGCCGTTCACGCCACTGAGATCGTAGGACATTGCAAAGTAGGAATCCACGCTGCTTACAAGCGCCCAGTCAGGATCATAGACCTTTCCACCAATTTCAGCCCAGCCGTGACCGCCGGAGCAGATTACATAAACTTTTTTCATGCCTACAGCGTTTGCGAGGTAGGCGAAAGCTGCTGCATAGGAAACACAGTCACCTCGTCCGCCGCGGAAAAACATATCTTCGGCGAAATCCTTTTCCCAGTCCTGTGTATTTCTGAATTCACGCCAGCAATAGTAGGTGTACTGCTTCTTGACGTAATCAAAGCTGGCACGGAGGCGCTGCATTTTGTTCATTCCTGGTCTGCTGATCTTTTCTACAATCTTGTTCGCTTCTGTCATTAGCTTCAGCTTGCGCAGGTTAGAACCGGATTTGCTGGCACGTCCGGAAGCATCAAGAGCGATACCATTTATAGTGGTGGAGGTCAGCATGTATGCGCCGGTGGTTCCTGTGCTGATACGGAAAAAGTAGTAATCATTTTTGATTTTTTTCCAGCCGTAACGCTGAATTCCATTTTTGTCAAAAAAGTAATAGCGGGATCCGATTTTGACCTTGCCTTTGACTTTCTTGCCGCGAGCATTGTAATAGTAGTGGCGGCCCTTGATGGTCTTCCAGGTACCAGAAGAGGAACTGGAAGCTTGTCCCTTACCGGAATGGGTCTTCTTATTGGTGACAGTGGAAGAAGATTTCGCAGTTTGGGAAACAGATGTCCGGGCAGCTGCCTGGGTGGGAAGAGTACCTGTCAGGAGCGTACAGGACAGGCAAAGGCATGCTGCAAGAGTTTTGAGATTTTTCTTTTTCATAGGTTCCTCCTTTTTTGGTCTTTTACTATTATTATATACTATATGAGATCTGAACTGTAGTTGTTGTTTTCAGATCTGAAATATGTTACTGTTCACTCCGTTCACAGTAACGCGCTTCGCGATGCACAGAAATCATGCATTCGCATGATTTCGCGCCGCAATTCTCGGGTTTTCTGTGAACTTTGTTCACAAAAAACGCCTCGCGGAACGTTACCAGTGAACAGTAACTGAAATATACCTCTCCCAAAAGGGATGGGTTTGTGTTATACTCTAACAGATGATTTTCAGATAGAAAAGTAACTGAAAGTTAGTTTATGGATGATCCGGAAGGAGGATTTATGGAATATATTGAAGAAATACAGGAGCAGGTGATTCTGGTTGGCGTTCAGCTGGACGAGAACGACAATGTGAAAGAATCCTTGGATGAACTGGAGGAGCTTGCAGATACTGCCGGAGCCCAGACAGTGGGAAAAATTATCCAGAACCGTGAGACTGTACATCCTGGAACTTATATTGGCAAAGGAAAGATCGAGGAGGTACGTGCTCTTATGCTGGCCACGGATGCTACAGGAATCATCTGTGACGATGAGCTTTCCCCGGCACAGATGAACAATCTAGAGCATGAGCTGGAATGTAAGGTAATGGACAGAACTCTTCTGATTCTTGATATTTTTGCAAAACATGCCACCACAAGTGAGGGTAAGATCCAGGTAGAGCTGGCCCAGCTCCGTTACAGAGCATCCAGACTGGTAGGACTAGGTGCATCCTTGTCCAGACTTGGAGGAGGAATTGGAACCAGAGGACCTGGAGAGAAAAAGCTGGAGAGCGACCGACGTCTGATCCGAAAGAGAATCACAGCGCTCAAAGAAGAGCTTTCCCAGGTGGAGAAGCACAGAGAGCTGCTCCGTACCGGACGTACCCGGGGAAAGATGAAGACTGTTGCTATTGTAGGTTATACCAATGCAGGTAAATCTACATTGTTAAATACCCTCACTGGAGCCGGAGTGCTTTCAGAGGATAAGCTGTTTGCTACATTGGATCCTACAACCAGAGCATTGACATTAGATGACGGACAGCAGATCCTGCTTACAGATACTGTTGGATTTATCCGTAAACTGCCGCATAATCTGGTTGAAGCTTTTAAGAGTACCCTGGAGGAAGCGAAATATGCAGATTATATTATTCATGTGGTAGACTGTTCGAATCCTCAGGCGGTACAGCAGATGGAGGTTGTTTATGATACCCTGCAGGAGCTTGGTGTCCAGGGCAAAAAGACGATTACTTTATTTAACAAGGTCGATGTGGGTGCAGCAATCCGCATGCGCGACAGTATGGCAGACCATACTCTTAAGGTTTCGGCCAAAACAGGGGAAGGTCTGGAGGATTTAAAGCAGCTTCTGGGGAAAATCCTTTCTGAAGAGCAGATTTATGTGGAAAAAATTTTTTCCTATCAGGAGGCTGGCAAGATCCAGCTGATCCGGGAATATGGGCAGCTGCTTTCGGAGGAGTACACAGATACTGGAATTCTGGTGAAAGCCAGAGTGCCGCAGGAAATTCATGGGAAGCTTATGTGACGCAGCCAGACCAGTGGAATTGGCAAAAAGTATGGGTTTATAAAGTTATCACATTTGAGGATAATAAGTAAATATAATGATATGAGTGTCAAAAGGTCTTTTGACACTCATTTGATACCCAGATTGCTACGCAGCTACGCAGCTACGCAGCTCCCGCAATCCTCCAAATATTCGAAATCCGCTGATTTACTGCGTAAATCGCTACTTTCTCATATTTGGCGTGTCCCAAGTTCAAAAGCCTTATCGTGCAAGCACGAACAGCTTTTTGACCTTTTGACACTGGTATCATATAATGTTATCGCTTAAAAGTAATTTCTGTGAAGCGCATTGCTATACAAAAAATGAAGAACGATAGGTGATAAGATTAAAATTTGTAAGAAACAGGAGAGAATATCATGGGAAAATACACAGATTACATTATGAAAACAGCACAGGATCTGCTTTCAGTGCCAAGTCCAAGTGGTTTTACCCACATGGCAGCAGATTTTGTAAAAAAAGAATTTGAAAAGCTGGGCTATGAGCCGCAGATCACCCAGAAGGGGGCTGTGCTTGTAAAGCTTGGAGGAAAAGACGATGAGAATGCAGTGGTTCTGGCAGCTCACATGGATACTCTTGGCGGAATGGTCTGCCAGATCATGGACAACGGACATCTGAAACTGACTAATATCGGCGGTATGAATCCAAACAATGCAGAGGCTGAGAATTGTAAGGTTTATACAAAGTCCGGCAAAGTATATGATGCAACTTTCCAGCTGGAGAATGCGTCTGTTCATGTAAACGGCGAGTATAGCGATACCAAACGTACTTATGAGACGATGGAGGCCATTCTTGATGAGCCGGTGAAGAATAAAGAGGATGTGAAAAAACTTGGAATCATGACAGGCGATTTTGTCTGCTTTGATCCAAGGACAGTTGTGACTGAGAGCGGATACATCAAGAGCCGTTTCCTTGATGATAAATTCAGCACTGCTATTCTTCTCGGCTATGCTAAATATCTGAAAGAGAAAGAAATTCAGACAGAGCGTACCATTTATGTACTGATCACTTCTTATGAGGAAGTGGGACATGGTGGATGTGCCGCTATCCCAGATGGAGTGACAGAGATGATCTCCGTAGATATGGGATGTGTTGGAAAAGGCCTGGAATGTGATGAAACCATGGTTTCAATCTGCGCTAAGGACAGTATGGGACCATATGATTACCAGGTGGTTTCCGGTCTGATCAAGGCTGCACAGGAGAATGACATTGCGTTTGCTGTGGATGTGTATCCTCATTATGGCTCTGATGTGGATGCGGCACTGAAAGCAGGCTATGATATGAAGCATGGTCTGATCGGACCGGGAGTTTACGCATCTCATGGATACGAGCGGTCACACAGGGATGGAGCGAAGAATACACTGAAATTACTGAAGGCATATTTAGGATAAAAGTCCTGCGCGGTAGCGCTAAAGGCGCGGAACAATCGACTTTCATTTGGGGTGATGTCTGCGCTGGCAGACATGTCCGTTTAGAAGAAAAACTTGATTAAAAATGTATAAAATCTTAATAATAGAAGATGACGAAATTATTGTACAGATAGTAAAGCGACATTTGGAATCCTGGGGATATGAGGTCTTTCAGATCGAAGATTTCACTCATGTGATTCAGGAGTTTGTGCAAAAAGATCCACAGCTGGTGCTGCTGGATTTGAAACTGCCGTTTTTTAACGGTTTTCATTGGTGTGAGGAAATCCGCAAAATTTCACAGGTACCAGTGATGTTTCTGTCTTCAGCGGCTGACAATATGAATATGGTAATGGCCATGAGCCGGGGTGCAGATGATTTTATCGCGAAACCTTTTGATCTGGATGTGTTAACTGCGAAGGTGCAGGCTGTGCTTCGCAGAACCTATGCCTTTGGTCAGAACAACAGTCTTCTGGAAAGGGGCGGCGTAGTGCTGAATCCTGGAAATGGGACGATTTCAGTGGATGGAAAGCTTGCAGACCTGACGAAAAACGAATTGAAGATATTGCAGATACTATTTGAACATCAGGGGCATGTTGTATCCAGAGAGTCGATTATGACAAAACTGTGGGAGAGCGACAGCTTTGTGGATGACAATACTTTGACAGTAAACATCACAAGAATCCGTCGGAAGCTGGAAGGTCTGGGTGTAGAGAACTTCATTATCACCAAAAAAGGCCTGGGGTACATGGTATGATTAAATATCTGAAAACCAGATGGAAAACAGGTGTTTTGGCTTTACTTATGGTAGCGGTAACGGCTGGAATCCTTTTTCTGTATGATATTCCGCTGGAGCCTGTAGGTTATGTGGCGGTTTTTGAAATGCTGCTGACAGGCCTGGGGCTTATGTGGGATTACCATAAATACCGGAAAAAGCAGGAAAGTCTGCTTTACATAAGAGACTGCGGCAATTTTTCAGAAGAATATCTGGAGGCTCCGGAGAATGAAAATGAGGCTATTTACCGGGAAATCTGCCGTAGTCTGGATGAGAAGAGAATAGAGGCTGAAAATCAGAGAAGTGCTTTTGGTACAGAATTGACAGACTTTTATACGCTGTGGGTTCACCAGATCAAAACACCTATTGCTGCAGCAAGACTGCTTCTGCAGGAAGAGAAGCCCAGACCTCAGGAGATTCAGAATGAGCTTTTTAAGGTGGAGCAGTACGTGGAGATGGTGCTGGGGTATCTTCGAACGGAGGATATGGCTTCAGACATCCGATTTGAGGAAATGGATATGGATTCTCTGATTCGTGAGCAGATTCACAAATTTGCCAGAATATTTATTGGGAAAAAGCTTTCTCTGGAGTATCAAGAGGTATCGGAAACGGTGCTTACAGATGAAAAATGGCTTGGCTTTGTGTTGGGACAAATTTTATCAAATGCACTGAAATACACAAAAAAAGGAAAAATATCCATCTATATGAGCAAATCCAGGCCGCATACGCTGGTGATCGAAGATACTGGAATTGGAATCCGTGCCGAAGATTTGCCCCGGGTTTTTGAAAAGGGGTTTACTGGCTATAATGGACGTGAAGAGAACAGGTCTACTGGAATTGGGCTTTATCTTTGCGGAAAGATTATGAAAAGGCTGGATCACGGAATTAGGATAGAGTCGGAGCTTGGAAAAGGGACGAAGGTATTTCTTGAACTGGGAAGGAAGAAGATGGATCTATATTAGAGCGTGTTCGGAAAAAACAATCTCGCAGTCTGCATGCCCCACTTTTCGGTGTATTTTGCAGATTGCAAGATTAATTTTTTACATGCTTTAGATGGTGGGGACAAGGAGAGAGTATGAAAGCGATAAAGAAGGTTTTAAACAATATTTTTATTGATGGTTTAAGCGGAATGGCTTTGGGGTTGTTTTCTACTTTGATCATCGGAACTATTTTGAAACAGATTGGTGATTTGATGGGCGGTACATATGGCACTTATTTAAGTGCATTTGCAGTGGTTGCCCAGAGGCTTACAGGTGCCGGAATCGGCATCGGTGTTGCGTATAAATTCCGGGAATCTACTTATGTGCTGTTGTCGGCTGCGGCAGCAGGAATGATTGGGGCTTATGCATCAAACCTTATTGCAGGAACCCTGTTGTCTGATACAGGGGCATTAGTGTTATCCGGTCCTGGCGAGCCTCTTGGAGCGTTTGTGGCTGCATATGTGGGAATTACGATTGGGAGGCTGGTTGCCGGAAAAACAAAACTGGATCTTCTTATTACACCAGCAATCACCATCCTTTCCGGTGGTGCTGTAGGGATACTGGTAGGACCGGGAGTATCAAGCTTCATGACATGGCTTGGCAACCTGGTAAACTGGGGAACTGAGCAGCAGCCAATCCTAATGGGAATTGTGGTTTCTGTCATCATGGGAATGGTACTGACTTTGCCAATTAGTTCTGCTGCTCTTGGAATTATTCTGGGGCTGAATGGCGTGGCAGCGGGTGCGGCAACGATCGGATGCTGCTGTCAGATGATTGGATTTGCAGTGACAAGTTTTAAGGATAATGGCGTGGGCGGTCTTTTTGCCCAGGGAATCGGAACTTCCATGCTGCAGATCCCTAATATTATGAAGCGTCCGCTGATCTGGCTGCCTCCTACACTGGCATCTGCTATTTTAGGCCCAATTGCCATTATCGGGCCTTTCCATATGACAAACAATGCGACAGGCTCCGGAATGGGAACCTCAGGTCTGGTTGGACAGATCATGACTTATCAGACCATGGTGGCAACCGAATCCCCAGTTCTGGTTATTCTGAAAATCGTAGTCTTTCATTTCCTGCTTCCAGGACTTTTGTCTTATGTGATCTATCGTGGAATGCGGAATATGGGATATATTAAAGATGGACAGATGAAGCTGAGCGTATAAAAAAGTTGCTAACACAAAAAAAATATTGACATCTAATAGATGTTAGAATATACTAACAATATAAATCATGATTATGTTTGTTGGTGAAATTTTGTACAGCGTTTGTAAAAGGAGACAGAAGTCTCTGGCAAATGCGTTTCGGGTAACCGGAAAGGAGTATAGTATGGGAACAGTAGTTGTAGGCGCTATCGTAGTTGCAATCGCAGGTCTTGCAATCAGAAGCATTGTAAAAGATAAAAAAAGCGGAAAAGGCTGCAATGGTAACTGTGGAAGCTGCGGCGGACACTGCCATTGAGCTGTGAATGAGGTACAGGTATTTTTACATAGCTGGTAAATAAGAAAATGAGGAAACTGCTATATTGGAGAAATCTGATATGGCAGTTTTTTTTAGCGTTTTCTGAAATCAAAATATGAAAATCGGAAAACGCTTTTTGTTTAACCTGGTATCTTAATAAAAACAACGAAAAACCACAAAAATCAACCAAAAACACCAACCAAAGCAACAAAAACAGTGTTGAATTATGTTGACACCGCA
Organism: Ruminococcus sp. 1001713B170207_170306_F1; assembly: GCF_015668065.1. Taxonomy (NCBI): domain Bacteria; kingdom Bacillati; phylum Bacillota; class Clostridia; order Eubacteriales; family Oscillospiraceae; genus Ruminococcus; species Ruminococcus sp. 1001713B170207_170306_F1. The sequence continues at coordinate 38,733 of NZ_JADPEX010000029.1, forward strand.
TAGCAAATGACGTATAATGAGCATAGAAAACTATGTCATGGAACAACGGACATTTATGTTGCCGACAGAGAGAATATTGTGTTTTGGAGATACAGAATACTATTTCATATGCCGGGACATCCATGAGAAAGGAGAACCATGGAAAAATACAATTCAAGTGAGATTCCGAAATCTTCCAGAATTACCCGTCTGGTAGATCATCTCTATGCCAAGATGCCGGAGATCGAATCTTACAGAGCGAAGCTGATCACAGAGTCCTATAAGGAGACGGAAGACCAGCCGATCATTACCAGAAGAGCGAAAGCTTTTTCCCACATTTTACATAATATTCCGATCATCATCCGTGATGAGGAACTGATCGTGGGAAGTAACTCCATTGCACCGAGAGGATGCCAGACATTCCCGGAATTCTCATTCCAGTGGCTGGAAGATGAGCTGGATACGGTTGCCACCAGAACTGCTGATCCATTCTATATTTCAGAGCAGGCCAAAGCAGATCTTCGCGAGGTACACAAATACTGGAAAGGCAAGACTACCAGTGAGCTCGCCACAGCATATATGGCACCGGAAGCAATCCGTGCCATCGATCACAATATTTTTACACCAGGAAATTATTTCTACAATGGTGTAGGACACGTTACTGTAAAGTATTGGGAAGTTCTTGAAATCGGATACGAAGGCATTATGGCGAAAGCACAGGCTGAGCTGGATAAATGCAATGTGGGGGATGGAGATTACGCAGAGCGTTCCCGTTTCCTGGAAGCAGTTATCATGAGCTGCCAGGCAGTGATTGATTATGCAGACAGATATGCAAAGCTTGCCCTTGAAATGGCAGAGAAATGTACAGATCCACAGCGTAAAGCAGAGCTTCTTGTGATTGCATCCAATTGCAGCAAGGTTCCGGCGAAGGGAGCTACCAATTTCTGGGAGGCGTGTCAGTCCTTCTGGTTTGTGCAGCAGCTTCTCCAGATGGAGTCTAGCGGACATTCCATTTCCCCAGGACGTTTCGACCAGTATATGTATCCTTATTATAAGAAGGATATTGAGAGCGGCGCGATTACCAGAACAGCAGCCCAGGAGCTTCTTGATTGCATCTGGGTAAAATTAAATGACCTGAATAAAGTCCGTGATGCTGCTTCCGCAGAAGGCTTCGCAGGCTACAGTCTGTTCCAGAACCTGATCGTAGGAGGTCAGGATAAAGATGGCAATGATGTGACCAATGACCTTTCCTTTATGTGTATTGAGGCATCCATGCATGTACATCTTCCGGCTCCGTCCCTTTCCATCCGTGTATGGAATGGTTCTCCTCATGACCTTCTGATCAAGGCAGCAGAGCTTACCAGAACGGGTATCGGACTTCCGGCTTATTATAACGACGAGGTAATCATCCCGGCACTGCAGAACAGAGGACTTTCCCTTGTAGATGCCCGTGAGTATAATATCATCGGCTGCGTAGAGCCACAGAAAGCAGGTAAGACAGAGGGATGGCATGATGCAGCATTCTTTAATATGTGCCGTCCGCTGGAGCTTGTATTTGCCAATGGTATGGATCAGGGCGAGATGGTCGGAATTCCTACCGGCGATGTAACCCAGATGGCTACATTTGATGAATTCTATGATGCTTACAAGAAACAGATGGAATACTGCATTTCCCTTCTTGTAAATGCAGATAATGCCATTGACGTGGCTCATGCAAAGCGTTGTCCGCTTCCATTCCTTTCCAGTATGATCGATGACTGTATCAAACGTGGAAAGACCGTACAGGAAGGCGGCGCAGTTTATAACTTTACCGGTCCCCAGGGCTTTGGTATTGCAAACATGGCAGATTCCCTCTATGCGATTCGCCAGCTGGTTTACCAGGAGAAGAAGTTTACAATGGAGGAGCTGAAAGAAGCTCTTGCATGGAACTATGGTAAAGGACTGGATGAGCAGTCTGTGAAAGAGATCACAACCGGCATCCTAAGAGAGATGACCGAGAGCGGTGCCAAGGTTGATGCGGATACAGCAGCTGCAGTTTTGAAATCTGTTATGAATGCCCAGATGGCACCTGAGAAGATGGCAAGATATCAGGAAATTCACGACATGATCGCAGAAGTTCCGAAATTCGGAAATGACATTCCGGAGGTTGACTACTTCGCAAGAGACGTAGCTTACACATACACAAGACCGTTACAGAATTTTAAGAACCCAAGAGGCGGACAGTACCAGGCAGGACTTTATCCGGTATCTGCAAACGTACCCCTTGGCGGACAGACTGGTGCTACACCAGATGGAAGATATGCACATACTCCGGTTGCAGATGGTGTTTCCCCATCCGCAGGTAAGGATGTGAACGGACCTACTGCAGCAGCAAGCTCTGTTGCAAAACTGGATCACTTTATCGTATCCAATGGTACTTTGTTCAATCAGAAATTCCATCCGTCAGCACTTTCCGGACGTGAGGGCCTTGAGAAATTTGTTGCACTGATTCGTTCCTATTTCGATCAGAAGGGAATGCATATGCAGTTCAATGTTGTAAGCAGAGAGACACTGCTGGATGCACAGGCACATCCGGAGAACTATAAGCATCTGGTTGTACGTGTGGCTGGTTACAGTGCACTGTTTACCACACTTTCCAAATCTCTGCAGGATGACATTATCAGAAGAACTGAGCAGGGATTCTAAAACGAAAGTCAGCAGAATTTTATGCAGGAGAGTTATAATTGCCCCATAGCTCACTTCTTAGCGAGATGATAAGTGTGGCTGTGAATGGAAACTTTCTGCGAAAAATATAAATGGAATTGCTGGTGGCTTCGTTAAGAGAAGTCTGCTGGCACTTCCGTATAATGGAGATATCTATGGAATATTTAGACACTACAGGGCGTATTTTCGACGTCCAGCGTTATTCCATCCATGACGGTCCTGGAATCCGTACCATTGTGTTTTTGAAAGGCTGTGTGCTCAGATGCCAGTGGTGCTGCAATCCGGAATCCCAGGAATATAAGATCCAGACAATGAAAACTCCAGACGGCGTGAAGACCATGGGACGAGACGTAACTGTCCGCGAGATGATCGAACTGGTAGAGAAGGATCGTCCATATTACTACCGCTCCGGCGGTGGAATGACACTTTCCGGTGGCGAATGTCTTTGCCAGCCGGAATTTGCCCGTGACCTTCTTCGCGCAGCGAAAGAGCGTGGAATTAATACAGCTATCGAGAGTATGGCATGTGTTCCCTGGAAAAATATCGAGATGGTATTGCCTTATCTGGATACTTACCTGATGGATATCAAGCATACCAATCAGGAGAAGCATAAGCAGTTTACAGGCAAGCCCAATGAACTGGCTCTCGAGAACGCCAGAAGGGTAGCTCTTTCTGGTCAGACCAATCTGGTGATTCGAGTACCTGTCGTTCCAACGTTCAATGACAGTGTGGAGGAAATCAAGTCTATTGCTTCCTTTGCATCTACATTGCCAGGTGTGAAGAAGATTCACCTTCTTCCATATCACCGTCTGGGACAGGATAAGTACGACTGGCTTGGAAGAGAATACAAGCTGCCGGAGATACTTCCTCCAGAACCGGAGCATATGGAACTTTTAAAAAAAGCAGTGCATTCCGTCTGTGATCTGGATTGCCAGATAGGTGGATGAAATACTATTTTATGTGAAAATTTTGAAGAAAGACATTGTGTGGAGAAATCTGTACAGTGTCTTTTTTTGCGTGCATTTCTTATTTAATGTGTTGGGAGGGTGAAAAGTTCTTCAGGAGGGACACATTTGAACAACTTTCAACACACTAAAAGAAAGCCTTTTTCATACATGCTCCAGGAAAAGAAATTGGAAAAAGATTTGCTTAAATTATAATTTTTTTGTATGATAGGTGGTATAATAAATACTTGATGAATTTATATCAACTATTTAAAAAAGCGGAGAAAGAAAACTTTATAAAGACAGTTAGATTGATTGCGGTAAAATCTGGCTGGTGCAAAATACTACAGCATAAGGAGAAAAAGAATGAGAGGACTATACTCATCAAAGACAAAAATCAGACACCAGATTTTTACTGAAATTGCCCGGCTTGCCTATGAGGGCGACATTGAGAAAGAGATGGATGATCTTCCGTACAAAATTCTTCCAGGAGAGATTGCAACATATCGTGACAGTATTTTTCTGGAGAGAGCTATCGTAGGAGAGAGACTGCGTGTGGCAATGGGACTGCCTCTTCGAAACATTTCCGAGCATGCGCCAATTTCCAAGGGCGTAGAAGCCAGCTTGATCGAAGAGAAATATTATGAGCCGCCCCTTATCAATATTATTAAATTCGCCTGCAACTCCTGTCCGGAGAAGCGTGTGATTGTCACAGAGGGCTGCCAGGGCTGTCTGGAACATCCTTGTCAGGAGGTCTGTCCCAAGCAGGCTATCCACATGGAAAACGGGCGGTCTGTGATCGATCAGGAGAAATGCATCAAATGTGGAAAGTGTCTGGAATCCTGTCCATATAATGCCATTATCAAGCAGGAGCGTCCGTGTGCCAAGGCCTGTGGAATGAATGCCATCCATTCAGACGAGTATGGCAGAGCAGAGATCGACTATGACAAGTGTGTTTCCTGTGGAATGTGCCTGGTAAGCTGTCCGTTCAGTGCCATTGTAGATAAGGGACAGATTTATCAGACCATTATGGCATTAAAAAGTGATACACCAGTTTATGCCATTGTAGCGCCGGCTGTGGCAGGTCAGTTTGAACCGGAATTGAAGAATACCCAGCTTCGGGGAGCTTTTAAGGCGCTTGGATTTACGGATATTAAGGAAGTGGCTGTGGGTGCAGATCTTTGCACCATTGAGGAGGCTAAGGACTTCATGAAGGAAGTGCCGGAGAAAATTCCGTTTATGGGAACCTCCTGTTGCCCGGCATGGTCTGTTATGGCAAAAAAGACGGTTCCACAGCTTGCCAACTGCATTTCCATGGCGCTTACTCCCATGGTACTGACTGCCAGACTTCTGAAGCAGGAAGAGCCAGACTGCAAGATCGTGTTTGTAGGACCATGTGCAGCCAAGAAGCTGGAGGCAAGCCGTAAATCGGTTCGAAGCTATGTGGACTTCGTTCTCACCTTTGAAGAGGTGAAAGGCATGTTTGATGCCAAGGGCGTTGATTTCGCCAGCCTTCCGGAGGAAGAGCCTCTTACCCAGGCCAGTAGTGACGGTCGTGGCTTCGCTGTTAGCGGCGGTGTGGCAGCCGCAGTTGTGAAAGCTGTAAAGCGTATGGATCCGGATCGCGAGGTGAAGGTAGTCAGTGCTAACGGACTTCAGGAGTGTAAAAAGATGCTGATGGCAGCCAAAGCAGGGAAATACAACGGATATCTGCTGGAAGGCATGGCGTGTCCTGGCGGCTGCATAGCAGGTGCCGGAACGGTGCAGACTGTAAAGAAGGCGGGAGTGGCACTGGAGAAGATGAAGAAGGAAGCGTCTTTTGAAGAATGTATGGATACTTCATTTGGCGGGGAACTGGAGAAACTGGAAGAGCTGTAAAATTATTTAGCCGAGCTGCTTGAAAATAAAGAATACATGAGAAGGAGAAAAGCAAAAATGCGTGCATACGAACGTTTATTAAATTATGTGAAAGTATATACCACAAGCGAGGATGAGCAGGAGAACGTGCCATCCACCAGCCGTCAGTTTGACCTGGGAAACCAGCTGGCAGAGGAACTGAAAAAGATAGGAGTTCAGGCTGTGCGCATTGATGACAAGTGCTATGTTTATGGTATAATCCCGGCAACAGAAGGACTTGAGGATAAGCCGGCCATTGGTTTTATTGCACATATGGACACGGCACCTGATTTCTCAGGAGAGAACGTAAATCCTCAGATCATCCCGAATTATGACGGTGGAGATGTGAAACTGGGAGAGAGCGAATATGCCCTTACTTTGAAAGATTTCCCACACCTTTCCTCTTTAAAAGGCAGAACCTTGATCACTACAGATGGAACTACGCTTCTTGGGGCTGATGACAAGGCTGGTGTAGCAGAAATCATGACTATGGCAGAGCAGATTATCACTGAGAACATTCCTCATGGAAAAATCTGCATCGGTTTTACCCCGGATGAGGAGGTCGGCTGTGGTGCAGACTTCTTCGATGTAGAAGGCTTTGGGGCTGATTTTGCCTACACCGTAGACGGCGGCGCTGAGAATGAGATTGAATACGAGAACTTCAATGCCGCAGGTGCAAAGGTAAAGATCAAAGGCTTTTCCGTACATCCAGGCAGCAGTAAGAATACCATGATCAATGCAGCGCTGGTTGCCATGGAGTTTAACAACATGCTTCCAGCAGGAGATACTCCGGCCAATACAGAAGAGTATGAGGGATTTTTCCATCTCTGCGAAATGAGCGGAGATGTATCCACGGCAAGCCTTGACTATATCATCCGCGACCATGACAGTGCCATGTTTGCCTGCCGCCAGGAGATGATGTGGCATATTGCCAAACTTCTCAATGAAAAATATGGTGAAGGTACTGTGACGCTTACTATGAAAGAGCAGTATCGTAATATGAAAGAGATGATTGAGCCCTGTATGCATCTGATCGATAATGCGAAGAAGGCTGTGCAGCAGTCCGGACTGAATCCTGAGACAGTTGCAATCCGCGGCGGCACAGATGGCGCAAGACTTTCCTTCATGGGACTGCCTTGTCCGAACCTTGGAACCGGCGGATATGCATTCCACGGTCCATGCGAACACATTACCGTTGAAGGAATGGATTATGCGGTGGAGAATCTGAAGAATATTGTGAATCTGTACGCCTGCTGATTCGGGCAAGAAAAAGCATTGGTGAGATCCATGATTTTTTAAACATGTTTTAGAAAAAAGCATCTGTCGAATCGTAACTGACAGATGCTTTCTTCTTCTCAAATTTAAACAAAATTTTACATGTCCGAGACAACAACCTGCTTTTTTTTCCTTATAATTATCTTGAGAAAAAAGCTAAAAAGGAGAACTGATCTACTTGAAGTACCAGAAAATTGTAAATAATAAGGAAATTAATGCATATCTGAAAAAGGGAGACGCCAATCTGGGGACAATGGGATTTACAGAAGTAACCTACATAAAATCATACAAAACAGAGCCCCTATATTTATGCAATATGTAGAAGCCCCAAAATAATGATAAAAATTTAAAAAAATAGTTGTTAAAAGATTGTCATTGTGGTATCTTAATGAGAGCGGAGAAAACCAATATTTTATGCGGAGACGAAGAGGGAAAAGTCCTTTTGTTGAGAATTGTTTGTCAAGAAACACATAGTGACATGACTTGAACCAGGAAAACAGGAAGAAAATTCTCTGTGTTTCTGGTTTAGGCCATGTCACAAGGCAGAAAATAAAGTTTTTACCCGCTTTTTTTCTAACTGTGATTGTTAAAAAATAAACAAGAAACAAAGGACATCACACAGGGAAAACCAACCAATCCCACGAAAAAGTGACAAAATAGAGGGAAAAGTTGACAAAATTCCACAACCCCCATGAAAGGAGTTTTTTATGAGCAGCAAAATTACCATTATCGGAGCTGGAAGCGTTGGCTCCACTATCGCTTACACACTGGCACACGATGAGATCGCTTCCGAGATTGTTCTGATCGACATCAACAAGGAGAAGGTTGAAGGAGAGGTTATGGACATTGAGCAGGGAACCTGCTTTAGAAGCCCTGTATCTCTGGTGGCCGGAGATTACGCAGATGCCAAAGATTCAGACATCGTGATCATTACTTCCGGAATCGCCCGTAAACCAGGACAGACACGAATTGAGCTTACTCAGACAAACGTAAACATTCTGAAGAGCATCACTCCTCAGATTGTAAAAGAAGCTCCAGACGCAAAGTATATTATCGTAAGCAACCCGGTAGATATTATGACCTATGTATTTACCAAGATTTCCGGTCTTCCGGAGAATCAGATCATGGGATCCGGAACTATTCTTGATACAGCAAGACTTCGCTATGGACTTTCCGAGCACTTCAAAGTAGCCCAGGGAAATATCCACGCTTATGTTTTTGGCGAGCACGGAGACACCTCCTTCATTCCATGGACAGGCGCTTACATTTCCGGTCTCAGCACAGATGAGTATTATGAAGAAATGAAAGCTCACGGCAAGGATGTGAAACCTCTGGATAAAGAAGCCATGCTGGAATATGTACAGAAATCCGGCGGAAAAGTTATTGCAAAGAAAGGTGCAACCTTCTACGCAGTATCTGCTACCGTTTGCCAGCTAGTAGGTCTGATCCTGGCAGCTTCCGATTCCCTTGCAACCGTATCCTCCATGCTTCACGGTGAGTATGGGATTGAAGATGTGTGCCTGAGTACCCTTACTCTTGTAGGACCAAATGGAACACAGGGAAAAGTTCAGATGCGTATGAATAAAGAGGAAATTGCATTGCTGAAGAAGAGTGCCGATGCCCTGAAGGAAGTAATCGCACAGATTGAGCTTTAAAAGTTATTGTTCCCAGATATTATTCCGCGAAGCAGACAGATGTGAACGGAAGAAACAGTAATTTTTCACCTTAGCTTTGTAGAGTGCATTTTGTAAAGAAAAAAATAATTTCAAGTGCAGAATCGAAGCATTACATTCAACTATACCAGCAAAGACATCCCCGGCTTCTATCGTGGAAAGCGGTAAGTCGGGTTCCACTTTGCGAAAGCAACCCAAATAGCTGCTGTTTACATATGTGAATTTAGAAAAGCACATTTAGTGAACAGTGACAAGAAAGGAACAAGAAGCATGAAGTACAGTTATTATCCAGGATGTACCCTGAAGAATAAGGCAAAAGATCTGGATGCCTATGCCAGAGCTTCTGCAAAAGCACTGGGCTTCGAAATGGAAGAGATAGAAGACTGGCAGTGCTGCGGCGGCGTATATCCTCTTGGCAGCGATGAGATTGCCACCAAACTTTCTTCCGTCCGGGCTTTAAATGACGCAAAAGAAAAAGGACAGGATCTGATCACAGTCTGTTCAGCCTGTCATCATGTGCTCAAACGTGTGAACGACGACATGAAAAACGTGGACGACATCCGCACCAGAGCAAATAATTATCTGAAACTGGATACTCCATATGAAGGAGAGACAAATGTCCTTCATTATCTGGAAGTACTCCGTGATGAAGTTGGATTTGATGAGATCAAAAAGAAAGTGGTAAATCCTTTAACTGGCAAAAAAATCGGTGCATATTATGGCTGCCTTCTTTTAAGACCAGGAAAGATCATGGCATTTGATAATCCGGAGAATCCCACCATTATGGAAGACTTCATCCGTGCCCTTGGCGCAGAGCCTGTGGTATACCCATACCGCAATGAGTGCTGCGGCGGCTACATTTCCCTGAAAGAAAAAGAAATGGCACAGAATATGTGTGAAAAGATCATGGACAGTGCAAAGGGCTTTGAAGCAGATATGCTGATCACAGCCTGTCCACTTTGCATGTATAACCTGAAAAAGAACGGAAACGGCGATCTTCCTGTTTACTATTTTACAGAACTTCTTGCAGAAGCTCTCGGAGTAAAAGAGGAGGTGGCGAAGTAATGGCTTATACATATGGAAATACCCAGAATGCAGCAGAGCGAATCAAAGAAATTTCCGGAGTAAATCCCCTGAAATGTATGAAATGCGGCAAATGCTCCGCAACCTGTCCTGCATTTAACGAGATGGATATCAAGCCTCACCAGTTTGTAACTTATGTACAGAACGGCGACATTGAAGCTCTTGCACAGTCAAAATCCTTATGGAAATGCCTCTCCTGCTTTGCATGTGTAGAACGCTGTCCAAGAGATGTTAAACCGGGAAAACTGATCGATGCAGCCAGACAGCTGGTTGTCCGCGAGCGTGGGCAGAACTATCTGACCGCAGACGAAATTCCGGAGCTGCTTGATGAAGACACACCGCAGCAGCTGCTGGTAAGTGCATTCAGAAGATACAGGAGGTGAAAAACAGGTGCAGAGAATAGGTGTATTCGTATGTCATTGTGGTACCAATATTGCAGCCACAGTTGATGTAAAAAAAGTAGTAGAGATGGCAGCAAAAGAGCCAGGCGTTGTTCATGCGGAAGATTATCAGTACATGTGCTCCGAAGCAGGACAGGCCAAGATCATTAACGCCATCCATGAAAAAAATCTGACAGGAATCGTAGTCTGTTCCTGTTCCCCGCGTATGCATGAGGCTACCTTTAGAAAGGCAGCACAGAAAGCGGGATTAAACCCATATATGGTAGAGATTGCCAATATCCGTGAGCATTGCTCCTGGATCCACAAGGATATGGAAGAGGCTACCTTAAAGGCAGTGATCCTTGCAAGAGCCGCAATCGCAAAAGTAAATCTGGATGCTCCTCTTCAGCCAGGCGAGAGCCTTGTAACCAAACGTGCTCTTGTAATCGGCGGAGGTATTGCCGGAATCCAGTCAGCCCTTGACATTGCAGAGGCTGGTTATGAGGTTGATATTGTGGAGAAGCTTCCAAGTATCGGTGGAAGAATGTCCCAGCTGGACAAGACCTTCCCAACTCTGGACTGCTCCGCATGTATCCTTACACCGAAAATGGTAGAGGCAGCAGCACATGAGAAAATCAACATCTATACATACAGTGAAGTTGAGAAGGTAAGCGGCTTTGTAGGTGACTTCACCGTTGATATCCGCAAGAAAGCAAGAAGCGTGGATATGAGCAAATGTACCGGATGCGGCGTTTGTTCTGAGAAATGTCCGTCCAAGAAAAATCCAAACGAATTTAACCGCGGTCTGAACAACAGAAGTGCTATCTACATTCCGTTCGCTCAGGCTATCCCAAATGTTCCGGTAATCGACCGCGAGCATTGTACCAAATTTAAAACCGGAAAATGCGGTGTCTGCTCCAAGGTTTGTGCCGCAGGTGCAATTGATTATGAGCAGAAGGATGAGATCGTTACACAGAAATATGGTGCAATCGTGGTTGCAACCGGTTTTGACGTGATTCCGCTGGATAAATATGATGAGTACGCTTACAGCCAGAGTAAGGACGTTATCACCTCTCTTGAGCTTGAGCGTATCATGAATGCAGCAGGACCTACAAAGGGGCATCTTGAGAGACTTTCCGATGGAAAAGCTCCGAAAAACATTGTATTTGTACAGTGTGTGGGAAGCCGTTGCTCTGATGAAAGAGGAAAGAGCTACTGCTCCAAGATCTGCTGTATGTACACTGCAAAACATGCAATGCTGATCCGTGACAAATACCCGGATACAAATGTAACTGTTTTCTACATTGACGTTCGTACTCCAGGCAAAAACTTCGATGAGTTCTACAGAAGAGCTGTTGAAGACTACGGTGTAAATTATGTAAAAGGCCAGGTTGGAAAGGTAATCCCACAGCCGGATGGAACTCTTATGGTTCAGGCTTCTGACCTGCTTGAAAATAAACAGATTCTTATGGAGGCTGATATGGTAGTTCTTGCAGCTGCCATCGAGCCAAACAAGGATGTAAGAAAAATTGCAACTATGCTTACCGCAAGTATTGATACCAACAATTTCCTCACAGAAGCACATGCAAAGCTTCGTCCGGTAGAGTCCCCTACAGCTGGTATTTTCCTTTCCGGTGTCTGCCAGGGACCAAAGGATATTCCGGAGACAGTTGCACAGGCTGGCGCAGCAGCAGTGAAGGCAATCGGCCTTCTTGCAAAAGACAAGCTGACCACCAACCCATGTACCGCACATTCTGACGAGCTTCTTTGCAACGGATGCTCCCAGTGTGCAAATGTGTGTCCGTATGGTGCGATTTCCTATGAGGAAAAACAGGTAAATGACCACGGAATCCGTGAGACAAGAAGAATTGCTGTTGTAAACAATGCTCTTTGCCAGGGCTGTGGTGCATGTACCGTAACCTGCCCGTCCGGAGCAATGGATCTCCAGGGATTCTCCAACAGACAGATTTTAGCGGAGGTAGATGCAATATGTCGATAGAAGCAAAAGAAGAATTCAGACCGAAGATCGTGGCATTCTGCTGTAACTGGTGCAGCTACGCAGGTGCAGACCTTGCAGGAAGCAGCCGTCTTTCTTATCCGGCTGATGTAAAGATCATCCGTGTACCATGCTCCTGCCGTGTAAATCCAATGTTTATCCTCCGTGCCTTTGAAAAAGGTGCTGACGGTGTGATTATGTGCGGCTGCCATCCGGGAGACTGCCACTACACAACCGGAAACTATTATGCGAGAAGACGTATGACACTTCTTTTCTCCATGCTGGACTTCATCGGTGTGGAAAATGGCCGTACCCGTGTTGAGTGGGTATCTGCAGCAGAAGGTGTAAAATTCTCCCAGACCATGAATGAATTTGTGGAAAAAATCCATTCTCTGGGTAAAAACGTCAGATTGGAGGATTTAAGATGCAGGAACTGATCGCTCGTGCAAAAGAACTGCTGGCTGATGGAACCGTAGTACGTGTTCTTGGCTGGAAAGCCGGAGACCTGCCTTACAATCCGGAAGCAGCATATTTCGAAACTGCAGAAAGCCTGGACGAATTTGTCTATAATGGTTTCTGCGGACAGAACTTAAGTAAAATGATGATCGAGGCTTCCAAATTAGAGGGAAAAACCCTTGTCTGTCTGAAGCCTTGTGATACCTACAGCTTCAACCAGCTGATTAAGGAGCACCGTGTAGACCGTGAAAAAGCCTACATTATCGGTGTTGGATGTAAAGGAAAGCTGGATGTGGAAAAGCTTCGTAAATTAGGCATCAAGGGAATCCAGAGTATTTCCGGTGCTGAGCTTACCGATGATTGTGAAACACTTAACGTTTCCACAATCTACGGCGACAAAACCGTAGCTTACAAAGATGCTATGCTGGAGCGCTGCCATGTATGTAAAGGAAAAGAGCACATGATCTACGACGAGATCATCGGCGAATCCAAGGATACAAAGGATGCAGACCGTTTTGCAGAGGTGGAGAAAATTGAGAAGATGAGCCCGGAAGAGCGCTTCGCATTTTTCCAGAAGGAGCTGAGCAAATGTATCCGCTGCAATGCCTGCCGCAATGCATGTCCAGCCTGCAGCTGTCGTAAATGTGTATTCGACAGCAACAAGTTTGACAGTGCGCAGAAGGCAAATGTGGATTCCTTTGAAGAAAAAATGTTCCACATTATCCGTGCATTCCACGTTGCAGGAAGATGTACAGACTGCGGTGAGTGCAGCCGTGTCTGCCCGCAGGGGATTCCGCTTCATCTGTTTAACCGTAAGTTCATCAAGGATATTGATACCTTCTACGGCGAATATCAGGCAGGAGCAGATGCTGAGTCAAAAGGCCCGCTGACCAGCTTTACATTTGATGATGTAGAGCCAGGTGTAGTGGCAGAAAGGGGATAATGTATGTATAAGATTGAAAAAGAAAATCTGGAAGCATTATTCCGGAAAATCGCAGAAAGCCAGGATCTGATCCTTCCGATCAAAAAGGCAGGACAGACCAACTTCGGCCTTTGGAATGAAGGAGAAGAGGCAGACCTTGAGACATTGAAAACCGTAAAATCCGGCAAAGATGCCTTTTTCCCACAGAGCGAAACACTTTACACCTGTGTTCGTGATGGAAAGAAGCTGACCGTAGAGCCGGAAGAGCTGAGAAGCCGTCCGTTCGTTGTATTTGGAATGAAAGGCTGCGATGTAAAAGGTGTGGCAGTTCTGGATAAGGTTTTTCTTGCTGATCCTGTTGATACCTTTTACGCAGCAAGAAGAGACCATGGAACCATCGTTGCTATGGCTTGTCATGAGCCGGAGGAATCCTGTTTCTGTAAGGTTTTTGGAACAGATGCAGCAGATCCGGAAGCAGACGCCGACGTAAAAGGAATTGCCGATGTAGCAGCCTGGATGGTGGAGGGAAGCCTTTACTGGAAAGCCCTTACGGAAAAAGGAGAGGCTCTTACAGAAGCTGTAAAAGAACTTCTTACCCCGGCTGACGGCGATCAGGCAAAAGTGGATGCTGAAAAAGAAGCAATCCATAACATTGTAGAAAAGCTTCCATATACACATCTTTCCCTGGAAGGATGGGATGGAAATGCTACAGATGCGAAGTTTAATTCTCCTGTCTGGGAGACTTTATATAAACCATGCCTGGCATGCGGAACCTGTACCTTTGTATGTCCGACCTGCCAGTGCTATGACATCAAGGATTACGACACAGGACACGGTGTAAAGCGTTACCGTTGCTGGGATTCCTGTATGTATTCCGATTTCACAATGATGGCTCACGGAAATAACCGTACCAGCCAGCTGCAGAGATTCCGTCAGAGATTTATGCACAAGCTTGTATATTTCCCTGCTAATAACAACGGTATGTACTCCTGTGTAGGCTGTGGCCGCTGCGTGGAAAAATGTCCGTCATCTTTAAATATCGTGAAGGTGATTAAGGCTTTTGAAAAGCATGGAGGTGAAAAGTAATGAGCGAGTGTACTTGTCATAAAAATTATACTCTGGATACTCTGATTCCACAGGTTGGTGTGATCACAAATATTCATGAGGAGACTCCGGATGTAAAAACATTCTGTGTAACAGCACCGGATGGAGGAAAGCTTTTTGAACATATGCCTGGTCAGTGTGCCATGGTCTGCGCCCCAGGTGTAAGCGAAGGTATGTTTTCCATTACTTCCTCACCTACGAATAAAGAGTATCAGGAATTCAGTATTAAGAAATGTGGTGAGCTGACCTCTTATCTTCACAGCCTTCAGGTGGGAGATGAGATCACAGTTCGTGGACCATATGGAAACCATTTTCCAGTAGAGGATAAGCTGAAGGGGAAAAATCTTCTGTTTATCGCCGGTGGTATCGGTCTTGCACCACTTCGTTCCGTAATCAACTATGTTCTTGACAATCGCGATGACTATGGCACTGTAGATATTCTCTACGGTTCCCGTTCCGCAGATGATCTTGTAAAATTAAAAGAAATCCAGGAAGTGTGGATGAATGCAAAAGACGTAAACGTCTACCTGACCATCGACCGTGAGCAGGAAGGCTGGGACGGACATGTTGGTTTCGTACCAACCTATCTGAAAGAAATCGGCTTCGACACCAACAAAGTCGCATTAGTCTGCGGACCGCCGATCATGATTAAATTCGTACTTCAGGGCCTTGAGGAGCTTGGATTTACAAGAACCCAGGTTTACACAACACTGGAGCTTCGCATGAAGTGCGGTATTGGTAAATGCGGACGCTGCAACATTGGATCTAAATATGTCTGCAAAGACGGACCGGTATTTAGAATGGACGAGATTGACCAGTTACCTGACGAGTACTAAGTAAATCCAAAAGTTTCAGTAAATACAAGGGGGATTTTTATGACATTGGCAGATACAGCTCATGGATCAGACTGGATACTCTGGGGCGTCTTTGCTGTCTTTGTAATTTTGACCATTGCTTTACTAAGTGGTCATGGCAGCAAATTTATTTCTGGCTATAACACTGCTTCAAAAGAAGAGAAAGCCAGATATGATGAGAAAAAGCTGTGCCGTGTATACGGAATTGGAATGGGCGTGATCGCTATTCTCATTCTGATAACCGGACTATTTGAAAGCTTTTTGCCATCCAGTTTTGTTTATGTGCTATTAGTTTTAATTGTCATAGATGTTGTAATTATTATTATCCTGAGTAACACAATTTGTAAGAGATAGAGTTAGACAATCAGAAGAAAGGAACTCCCAAAATGGAAAATATGGTAAACGTATATTTCTTCGGTAAAAAATACACCGTACCAGCTGACCTGACCATTATGACGGCCATGGAATACGCCGGATACACTTTAAAACGCGGCTGCGGCTGCCGTCACGGCTTTTGCGGCGCCTGCGCCACAATCTACAGAATCAAAGGCGACAACGAACTGAAAACTTGTCTTGCCTGTCAGACACAGGTACAGGAAGGCATGTATGTAGCAAGCATCCCGTTCTTCCCTACAGACAAGAGACTCTACAACATCGAAGACCTTCAGCCAAACCAGCAGGTCATGATGGAGCTCTACCCGGAAATTTACAGCTGTATCGGCTGTAATGCATGTACAAAAGCATGTACCCAGGGCTTAAATGTAATGCAGTACATCGCATATGCACAGAGAGGCGAGCTTGAGAAATGTGCAGAAGAATCCTTTGACTGCGTAAGCTGCGGATGCTGTTCCGTAAGATGTCCGGCAGGTATTTCCCATCCGATGGTAGGTCTTCTTGCAAGACGTCTCACAGGAAAATACATTGCTCCTAAGAGTGAGCATCTTGAAAAACGTGTAGAAGAGATCCATGAAGGCAAATACGATGATCTGATCGAGCAGATCATGCAGAAACCGATCACAGACATGGAAGAACTTTATAACAACAGAGAAATTGAGAAATAAGGAGGGCATAAAAACATGTACGCACCATATCCAGAAAATATGATGGAATCCATCAAAAAGGTAGAGGCTACAAGAGCACAGCGTATGGCAACAGAGCCAAGACGTCTGAGCGCTGATGAGAAAGATGCTCTTCTTAAGAAATTCCATCCAGACTATAACCCGGATGCATTTGCAGAAATCAAAGTAGGACCAAACAAAGGACAGAAGGCACCACTGGAGCTGGCAGAAATGCTTCACTCCGAAAGCCGTCTTCTGAATGAAAAAATTGACCTTAACAAAATCGATTATGATGTAGATGTACTTGTAATCGGCGGCGGCGGTGCAGGCTCCTCCTGTGCCATCGAAGCACACAATGCAGGTGCCAACGTTATGATCGTGACCAAACTTCGTATCGGTGATGCCAACACCATGATGGCAGAAGGCGGAATCCAGGCAGCTGACAAAGAAAACGATTCTCCTGTACAGCATTATCTGGACTGCTTCGGCGGCGGACATTTTGCGGCAAAGCCAGAGCTGGTAAAGAGACTTGTAATGGAAGCTCCGGATGCAATTAAATGGCTGAACGATCTTGGCGTTGAGTTCGACAAAGAAGACGATGGAACCATGATCACCACGCACGGTGGCGGAACCTCCAGAAAGAGAATGCATGCTGCAAAGGATTATTCCGGATCTGAAATCATGCGTACTATCCGTGACGAGGTTCTGAACCTTGGCATTCCGGTAGTAGAATTTACTTCCGCTGTGGAGCTTCTGAAAGATGAAAAAGGACAGACAGCAGGTGCCGTTCTTCTTAACATGGAAACCGGCGATTACTCCGTTGCAAGAGCAAAAACCGTTGTCATTGCAACCGGCGGAGCAGGAAGAATGCACTATCAGGGATTCCCTACCTCTAACCACTACGGCGCAACCGCAGATGGTCTTGTACTTGGTTACAGAGCAGGTGCTTCCCTTCTTTATCAGGATTCCATCCAGTACCATCCGACTGGTGCCATTTATCCGTCCCAGATCCTTGGCGCACTGGTAACAGAGAAAGTTCGTTCCGTTGGCGCGCAGCTTGTAAATGCAAACGGAGAAGCCTATATTCACCCTCTGGAAACCCGTGACGTCAATGCTTCCGGTGTTATCCGTGAGTGTGAGGAAGGCCGTGGCGTAGAGGTTCCTGGCGGACTGAAAGGTGTATGGCTGGATACTCCGATGATTGAGATCCTTGGAGGAGAGGGAACTATTGAGAAGAGAATCCCGGCAATGTTCCGTATGTACATGAACTACGGCGTTGACATGAGAAAAGTGCCGATCGTGATCTATCCTACTCTTCACTACCAGAACGGTGGTCTGGAAATCGATGGAGACGGATTTACCAAAGAAATCCCGAACCTTCTGGTAGCAGGAGAAGCAGCAGGTGGAATCCACGGAAGAAACAGACTGATGGGTAACTCTCTTCTGGACGTAATCGTATTCGGAAGAAATGCCGGTAAAAAGGCAGCTGCAAAATGCAAAGAGGTAGAGCTTGGGAAAATGAATCTGGATCATATTTACGCATATGAGAATGAGTTAAAAGCAGCAGGAGCAGAGACCGATAAAGTATCTCCGTTACTGCTTCCAAACTATGCCCGTCATGAGCAGAGATAATAACCAGATAGTTAAAATGAACTTCCGGTACCGTTAAATTGCCGGTACCGGAAGCTTCTTATATAATGTAAAAAGATATGTCGCCTTTTGGCGGTATGCCAGAAATGAAAGAAGGGAGTTTACCAAATGCGTGAAGTAGAAGTAAGCAGACTTACAGATGTGATTGAAAAACTCTGTATCGAAGCAAACGAACATCTTCCGGAAGACGTAAAATGCGCTATCAAAACATGCCGCGCATGCGAAGACGGAGAGATTGCCAAGGGTATCCTTGACAATATTATTGAGAATTTTGATATTGCAGATAACGAAAATGTACCGATCTGCCAGGATACAGGAATGGCATGCGTGTTCCTGGAAATCGGACAGGATGTACATTTCACAGGCGGAGATCTCACAGATGCAATCAATGAAGGTGTACGCCGCGGATACACAAACGGATACCTTCGCAAATCTGTTGTAAAAGATCCTGTACGCCGTGGAAATACAGGAGACAATACACCGGCTATGATTTATACAGAAATCGTTCCTGGCGATAAAGTGAAGATCACAGTGGGCCCGAAAGGCTTCGGAAGTGAGAATATGAGTATGATCCGTATGTTCAAGCCATCTGCAGGACTTCAGGGAATCAAAGATTTCATTCTGGAAGTCGTTGAGACAGCAGGCCCGAATCCATGCCCTCCGATGGTTGTAGGGGTTGGAATCGGTGGAACCTTTGACAAATGTGCTCTTCTTGCAAAGAAGGCACTGATGCGTCCTCTGGATTCCCACAATCCGGATCCATTCTATGCAGAGCTGGAAGATGA
Source organism: Ruminococcus sp. 1001713B170207_170306_F1 (assembly GCF_015668065.1). Lineage (NCBI taxonomy): Bacteria > Bacillati > Bacillota > Clostridia > Eubacteriales > Oscillospiraceae > Ruminococcus > Ruminococcus sp. 1001713B170207_170306_F1. Next base: position 57,491 of record NZ_JADPEX010000029.1, read on the forward strand.
AATGCTGGAGAAAGTAAACAAGCTTGGAATCGGACCACAGGGCTTTGGCGGAAAAACCACAGCCATCGGCCTGAACATTGAGACAATGCCTACTCACATTGCGGGAATGCCATGTGCAGTCAACATCAACTGCCACGTTACCCGCCACAAAACGGAGGTGATCTGATCATGGAAAGAAGACATATTACACTGCCTCTGACGGAAGAACTGGCAAAAACCCTTCACGCAGGAGATCAGGTTCTCCTTACCGGAACCATCTACACATCCCGTGACGCAGGTCACAAGCGTATGTGTGAGGCTCTTGCAAAAGGCGAAAAGATTCCTTTTGATCCAACAGATGCAACTATTTATTATGTAGGACCAACTCCTGCAAAACCAGGTCAGGTCATCGGATCTGCCGGACCAACTACCAGCGGCCGTATGGATGCCTACGCACCAACCATGATGTCTGTAGGAGCCCGCGGAATGATCGGCAAAGGAGCGCGTCTGCCTGAAGTAGTAGAAGCCATGAAAAAATATCACGGTGTTTACTTCGGAGCCATCGGCGGTGCCGGCGCCCTTCTTGCCAAATGTATCAAAAAAGCGGAGCTTATCGCATACGAGGATCTGGGTGCAGAAGCTCTCCGTAAGCTTTACGTAGAAGATATGCCCCTTGTAGTCATTATTGACAGCGAAGGCAACAATCTTTATGAAGAGGGAAGAAAAGAGTATCTGGAAGCTCATAAAGAAAACTAATAATTGTGACGGAAATCCTGCAGAAAGTCTTTTTCAAATACGCTCCAGGCATATAAGATATATATACTCCACATATCAAAATAGATGTTTACAGAAAGCATTATTTATTCTATAATCTGAAGATATGTATACGAAAGACAAAAGACGAAAGAAGGAACTTATTATGGACCATCATAAAAGGGTACAGACCTCAGAAGCATTCATAAACAGTGCATTCCTTGCAGTGTCAGGAGGATTTCAGGATGCCTATACCTATTTTACCCGCGATGGCGTTTTCTCCAACGCTCAGACCGGAAACGTGGTACTGATGAGTGAGCGGTTTATGAACGGCGAAATGAAAGCAGGATTGCATTATCTCATTCCCCTGACCGCATTCTTCCTTGGAGTTCTGTTAGCGGAACGCATTCAGGAAAAATTCCGCTATGCCAGACGCCTTCACTGGCGCCAGGGAATCCTTCTGGTAGAGATCATCCTGCTGTTTCTGGTTGGCTTCATCCCAGGGAATCTGAACGTGCTTGCAACCACCCTGGTATCCTTTTCCTGCGCCCTTCAGGTGCAGACCTTCCGAAAGGTTGAAGGAAATGCCTATGCCAGCACCATGTGTATCGGAAATCTGAGAAGCGGCACTGCAGCCCTTTCCGCTTACATGCGTGAAAGAAAGCCCCGCCTGCTTCATCAGGCCTTATGCTATTTCGCCATTATTTTCCTGTTTGCTATTGGCGCAGGAATTGGCGGCAGACTTTCAATGGCTTACGGCGAAAGAGCCATCTGGGTATCCAGCATCCTGCTTCTCATCAGCTTCCTTTTAATGTTTATTGAGGAAATCGAAGAGGCAGAACACCGCTGGCAGTGAGAAATTAATAAAGCTTCAGTATCTTTACAATTACAAATTATAAAAAACATCCAGTCTCCATATAACGATGGCAGGCTGGATGTTTTTTTACAATATAATCTTTCACAAATTGTGAGGCACATCTTGCAGAAAGTCTTCCTCAAACATGCTCTGCAGTTTAAGATAAAATCCCTGTAGACTGTAAAAACAGAATAAACATCATAACCGGTGCAACAAAGCGGATCATGACGCGGTACAATTTTTTCCTACGGAACTTATCCCCGCTTCTTTCCATTTCGCTAATCACATAATCCGGCGTTACGATCCAGCCGATGAGGAGCGTTGAAAGCAGTGCTATAAATGGCATCATAACACTGTTGCTGATGTAATCCATAATATCAAGAAGCTGTCCCACAGAACCATTTGGAAGCTTCACTTCCACATAGAAAATACTGTATCCCAAAGCGATAACTGCGGAAGCTGCAAGGTAGATCACAGATAAAACAAGAACTGTTTTTTTACGGCTGGTATGAAAAATTTCCATGCAGTTTGCAGTAATAGATTCCAGTACGGAAATACAGGAAGACAAGGTTGCAAAAATAGCAGTTACGAAAAACAGGATTCCTACGAAGGTACCAGCTTTTCCCATTGCAGAAAATACCTTTGGCAGGGAAATAAACATCAGGCTTGGTCCGGCACCCATTCCCTCAGTGCCGGAAAACACATATACAGCCGGGATGATCATGGCACCTGCAAGAAAGGCAACACCTGTGTCAAAAATTTCAATCTGATTGATCGCCTTGTTCAGGTTCACTTCAGGTTTTACATAGGAGCCGTAGGTGATCATAATTCCCATGGATACACTGAGTGAAAAGAACAGCTGGCTCATGGCATCCAGCAGAATCTGCAGAAAACGCTGCACAGTCAGTCCTTCAAGGTCCGGCGTCAGATAGTAAAGAAATCCCTGTAAGCCGGTGCGAAGCTGACCGGAAGCATCCGTGTGTGAAATCGTAAGAGAATACACTGCAATCACTACGACCAGAACCAGCAGGACCGGCATCATCCATTTGGATACTTTTTCAATCCCCTTTTCCACGCCATTGTATACAATGAAAGCAGTAACCCCCATGAAAAGCAGTGCGAAGATCACCGGTGAAGTGGAAGAGGTGATAAAGGCTGTAAAATAGTCATCTGCGGCAGCTGCCTGTGCCTGACCGGTTATGTATACCACTGCATATTTGGTGATCCATCCGCCGATGACCGCGTAATAGGTCATAATAAGCACTGGTACAAGGAAGGTAAGGATTCCCAGGAACTTCCATCTGGGACGCATCTGGGTATAGGCTCCGATGGCACTCTTCTGTGTACGCCGTCCGATCGCAATATCCGAGGTGAGAAGGGCAAATCCGAAGGTTAGTACCAGAATCAGATAGATAATTAAAAATAAGCCGCCTCCGTCTTTTGCGGCAAGGTATGGGAATCTCCACAAATTTCCCACTCCTACAGCACTTCCGGCTGCAGCCAGGACAAAACCAAGCTGTCCTGAAAAATGGTTTGATTTCTTTTCCATTACATTTGTTTCCCCCTTAATGTTGTAAGAATAGGATAACATATGACAAGATAATAGTAAAACAAATACTTAAATTTTTAGCAAGCAGAAAGGAGTATAAGTTATTGTCCACTTCGTTCACAGCAACACGCTCCGCGATGGCATTGAACATGGCGATACAGATAAGACCATCGAGAGCTTCACGAAAATTCATTCGTTAAGCGATAGCCCCCTTCAATTAAGTTGATAAAATTTAACAAAGTATATCGAGAATATTTCTCTGTATTTACTACAGTGAAAATGGGACTTACAAATGGAAAAATGAATTAAAGTACATAATATAGGACTTATATATAGGGAAATCCATTTTTTACCAGATAAATTGTACTTTATTAAAAGCATTCCCCAAACCGATTGACTAAGAAATAACAATCTCGTATACTACAATCGTTAAACTAATAACAATTCTTCAATATACGCGGAGAACTATAAAATAAAGAAAGAGGTACAAGAATGAAAGATTTTGCACAGTGGGAAGGCTTCGAAGGAAGTCGTTGGAAAGAACAAATTAACGTTCGTGATTTTATCCGTCACAATTATACCCCTTATGACGGAGACGATTCTTTCCTGGAAGGCCCGACCGAGGCTACTGACAAACTGTGGGGAAAGCTGCAGGAGCTGCAGAAAGCAGAGCGTGCCAACAATGGTGTGCTTGACATGGAGACAAAGGTTGTCACAGGCCTGACCGCATACGGACCAGGATATATTGCTGAAGACCTAAAGAATCTTGAGAAGGTTGTAGGACTTCAGACAGACAAGCCTCTGAAACGTGCATTTATGCCATACGGCGGAATCAAAATGGCTGAGCAGGCATGCGAAATGTACGGCTACAAGGTAGATCCTCAGATCCACGATATGTTTACAAAATATGAGTTCAAAACACATAACCAGGGCGTTTTTGACATTTATACACCAGAAATGAAAAGAGCACGTCACAGCCACATCCTTACCGGACTTCCGGATACTTATGGACGTGGACGTATCGTTGGCGATTACAGACGTGTGGCTCTGTACGGTATTGACGCTCTGATCGCAGGCAAGGAGAAAGACTTTGCAGACAGCGACCGCCAGGGTATGAGACGTTATGATTTCCAGCTTCGTGAGGAAATCGCAGATCAGATCCGCGCTCTTAAAGGAATGAAAGAGATGGCAAAGGTCTATGGTTATGATATTTCAGAGCCTGCAAAGAATGCTCATGAGGCATTCCAGTGGCTGTACTTTGGATATCTTGCAGCAATTAAGACCCAGAATGGTGCTGCAATGAGTGTTGGACGTATCTCCACATTCCTTGATATCTATATTGAAAGAGACCTTAAGAATGGCGTGATCACTGAGAAAGAGGCACAGGAGCTTGTTGACCACATGGTAATGAAATTCCGTATGGTTAAATTTGCAAGAATTGAGTCCTACAACCAGCTGTTCTCCGGTGACCCGGTATGGGCAACTCTTGAGGTTGCAGGTATTGGTGTTGACGGACGCCACATGGTTACCAAGAATGACTATCGTTTCCTTCATACTCTTGAGGATATGGGACCGGCTCCGGAGCCAAACCTTACTGTTCTTTATTCTTCCAAGCTGCCGGAAAACTTCAAGAAATATGCTGCTAATATTTCTGTTACAACAAGTTCTATCCAGTATGAGAACGATGATGTTATGCGTCCGGTATGGGGCGATGATTATTCCATCTGCTGCTGTGTATCTGCTACTGAGACTGGTAAGGAAATGCAGTTCTTTGGAGCTCGTGCAAATCTTGCAAAATGCCTCCTTTACGCGATCAACGGTGGTGTGGATGAGAAGTTAAAGACTCAGGTAGGACCGGAGTACAAGCCGATCACTTCCGAGTATCTTGATTATGATGAGGTTATGCAGAAATATGACCAGATGATGGACTGGCTGGCTCATCTGTATGTAGGAACTCTGAACATGATCCACTATATGCATGATAAATATTACTATGAGGCAGCTGAGATGGCGCTTATCGATACAAAGGTTGAGCGTTCTTTTGCAACAGGTATTGCTGGATTTTCACATGTAGTAGATTCTCTGTCTGCTATTAAGTATGCGAAGGTAAAAGCTATCCGTGATGAGGATGGAATTACCACTGATTTCCAGGTTGAGGGTGATTTCCCACGCTACGGTAATGATGATGACAGAGCAGATGAGATTGCAAGAAATCTGCTTTCCACCTTCATGGATAAACTGAAACACATCCATACCTACCGTGATTCCAAGCCAACCACTTCTATTCTTACCATTACCTCTAACGTTGTTTATGGTAAAGCTACCGGAGCTCTTCCGGATGGAAGAAAGGCTGGAGAGCCTCTGGCACCTGGTGCAAACCCATCCTACGGCGCAGAGCAGAACGGACTTCTTGCTTCCCTGAACTCTGTTGCAAAGCTTGACTATGAGGATGCACTGGATGGAATTTCCAATACACAGACCATTAATCCGGAAGCTCTTGGACATAGTGATGAAGAGCGTACAGATAATCTGGTACATGTACTGGACGGATATTTCAACCAGGGTGCACATCACCTGAACGTAAATGTATTTGGCAAAGAGAAACTGATCGATGCTATGGAGCATCCGGAAAAAGAGGAGTATGCAAACTTCACTATCCGTGTTTCCGGTTATGCAGTTAAGTTTATCGATCTGACAAGAGAGCAGCAGCTGGATGTTATTGCCAGAACCTGCCACGACAGAATGTAAGTCTGATATTTTAAAATAGTATCGGCGAAACAAAAGGGCATGCAATACAATATATGTCAGAGGTTGCATGTCCTTTTTATAAATATGAATGCAAAGGAATTAGAAATGTTAAAAGGCTATGTTCATTCTCTGGAGAGCTTCGGGTCTGTGGACGGACCTGGAGTGAGATATGTGATTTTTCTTTCTGGCTGTGCTATGCGTTGTCAGTTCTGCCATAATCCGGATACCTGGAATATGACAGATGGAAAAGAGTACACTACGGATCAGCTTTTGAAGACAGCACTTCGGTTTAAGTCTTACTGGGGAGATAAGGGTGGTATCACGGTGAGCGGCGGGGAACCACTTTTGCAGATGGATTTTCTCACAGAGCTTTTCCGTAAGGCAAAGGAAGCGGGAGTCCATACTACTTTGGATACCAGCGGAAATCCTTATACGACTAAGGTGCCGTGGCATTCTAAGTGGCTGGAGCTGATGAAGTATACAGATCTTCTGCTTCTGGATATCAAGCAGATCAATGAGCAGGAGCATGTGAAGCTTACCGGGCAGACCAATACGAATATTCTTGCCATGGCCCGTGAGCTTTCGGATATGGGTAAGCCTGTTTGGATCCGGCATGTGTTAGTACCGGGGGGCAGTGACAAGGATGAGTATCTGCACCAGCTGGCGGATTTTATCCATACACTGAAAAACGTTGAGCGCGTGGAAGTTCTTCCGTATCATACTCTTGGCATTTTTAAATGGGAAAAGCTGGGGATTCCTTATCCGCTGGAGGGCGTGAAACCTCCTACGCAGGAGAGGATTGATAATGCCAGACGGATTCTTGGGGCGATTTAAGAGCGTGAAAGAAAGTAAATAAAACTCCTTAAGGGGAGGCCGTTGCGGACTGGAAATGAGTTCGCAATGGTCTCTTTTAAGTTGCTATTTAGTGTGTTGAAAGTTGTTCAAGGCGGACGCACTCGGACAATGGTGATTGCTCACTCGCCGGCGCAACGCTCCAGCGAACTAACTGCTAACTGCGACTAAATCGTTCAGGAAAGCCTTCACGATTAAGTCTCCGTAAGCAGTGGATTTCGCCTACGCTAAAACCGCGCCTGAAATGGCTCGCTAGAGCA
>NZ_JADPEX010000002.1:0-292086 GCF_015668065.1 Ruminococcus sp. 1001713B170207_170306_F1
CTGTTGATGGAAGCATTATACTACATTGGGACATTTTCCTTTATGGTATATTAGGACATTATCATAAATGGTTCATAATTTTTTTGCTGTTTTGCAGCAGTGGCTTGACAAATCCACAGTCTTCCTTTATAATTAAATTCCGCGCAGCCGGGGAGATAGCGGTGCCCTGTACCTGCAATCCGCTACAGCAGGGGTGATGCCAATCTGAGGCTTGTATCTTGTGGAGCTGCCCTTTATAAGTGGCGTTGACGTTTGGGTCTTACGCAACAGGACTCTATGAACCGTGTCAGGACAGGAATGTAGCAGCACTAAGTAGAATCTCCTGTGTGCCGTGAGGGTGCCTGGGCTGAGTTAACTGTAGAGGTAACGTCTGTGAGACCATTCCGAGGTGCGGCGCGCGAAATAAGATGATTGTGGAACGTCGGATGAGGGCGTTCTTTTTTTGTATTAAAATAGATTTCTGCAAAATGGGGAGAGCAAATTACTGGAATGCTTTTTCAAACAGGCTCTGGCGCGGTACGCCCCAGGCAAACAAAAAGACACATATTGTATCAGGGCTGTGAATGTGTTGTTCACGCCATTTTTACAATATGTGTCCTATTTTTAGTTTGCTATTCTATTTTGAATGCAAGCTGTGAAAAATCATTTGCACAGCTCCGCTACGACCTGATTGATCACCTTGCCGTCAGCCTTGCCCTTCAGCTCTGGCATAATAGTCTTCATGATCTGTCCTTTGTTTCCAGAAGCGATCAGGTCTGCATGTTTCTCTGTAAGGTAAGCCTTGATCTCAGAAGCGTCCATCAGCTTTGGAGCGTATTTCGCAATCACATCATATCTTGCCTGATATTCATCTTTCAGATCCTGTCTGGATTCCGGACAGGTGTCGATCTGCTCTTTCACAGATTTCAGCTCTTTCAGGATAACACGGTCAACCAGTTCGCCACTGATATCGTCACGGCAGCCTTCGTCGATTGCCACCTTCTTCACTGCGGAAATCAGGGAAGAGACTGCATCCTTTGTTACTTTATCCTTCGCTTTCATGGCAGCTACCATGTCTTTTCTCAATGCTTCAAGTTCCATTGTATTTTCCTCCTGTCATTTTCTATGTGGTTGTTTACATAATGTTCCACAACGTTCCATCAAATCATAATTCTTTCATCCTGTGGCATTTCAGACGACTTGATGTATTTTTTGCTTTGTTTTTTATCATACCACTAATTTTCTGATTTTCCAACCTGCTCTGCCAAAGATTTTTTCAGCATTTTCTTCTTTTCCCGAAGCTCGCGAAAAAAATCGGAAAGCATGATGGAACACTCTTCCTGAAGGACACCGCGGATTACTTCTACCTTGTGGTTAAAGCCATCCATTTCCAAAAGATTCAGCACAGAACCGGCACATCCTGCTTTTGGATTCATGCTGCCGATAACCACACGGTCAATTCTGGACTGCATAAGCGCTCCGGCGCACATCTGGCAAGGCTCTAAGGTTACATACATCGTGCAGCCTTCCAGTCTCCAGTCTCCTAATTTTTTGCTTGCCTTTTTAATCGCGTTCAATTCTGCGTGAGAAAGGGTATTCTTGTCCGTGTTTCTCCGATTATAGCCTCTTGCAATGATCTGCCCGTTGCAAACGATCACACAGCCAATTGGCACCTCTTCCAATGCCCGGGCTTTCTTTGCCTGGCGAATTGCCTCTTTCATATAACGTTCCTGATCTGTAAGCATTTTTTACCTTTACTTTCTACTACTTTATGGTGAATCTCGGCATTTTTGCCGCTGCGCTGTCATTTTCATTTCAGGCGCCGCAGCGGCAATAGCTTTATTATAGGCAGTTCGCACAGGGATGTCAATTTTAACAACCGGCAGGTGGATCAATCGCACGGTACCAGTACCCTCCCCTGCCTTTTTTCACCTTGATACAGTTGCTTTCTTTGAAGCAGGAAAAGCCGAACATGCCTGCCATAAACTGTTCCTGCTGGTCGTAGCTTCCGGGTACACCAAGTATGTACCGGCCATTTGATCTGTGGCACAGAAGGAGATGTCCGAAATTGTAGTATCCGTATTGCAAAAAACGGTTGTTGCGAAGGGCGCATTGTCTTCTTGGAAAATGGACCAGATCCTGGGGTGTAATTTTCCAGCACTGGTTCAGATCGCTGTCTTGGAACGGGCAGAAGGGCTGACCAAATGGGAGTGCTATGGTTTTCTCCTTTTCCTCTTGTTTTGTATTTACTCTACAGGTAATTTTTTGCTCTGCTTCCCATATTTCCCCCACGGTTGGCTCATCTTTTGCTTGTGGTTCATCACTTATCATTTCTTCTGCTTCCAGCAGATCATCCTGCATTTGTTCCACCACATCCTCCACTTCATGCCTGTCATCTAAATCAGGTGTGGAATCTGTTTCCGGCTTGCTTTCATTCTCCAGCTTTTCTTCTGCTTTCTCTTTTATTATTTCACATACGGTACCAGTTTCTTCTTTCTTTATTATACTTTCCTTAAAATTCTCCGGGCGGATTGTCTGGTCATCCCACTCTGTTCCAAAAAAGCCTCCCGATTCTGTAAGCAAAATCATACCTCCCATTTTTTCCAGAGAAATTCCCGAGCCCCCCATATCCATTCCGTCTGTTTCCACCAGACATTCGATTCTATTTGCCTCCGTTTTGCAGCTGCCCAGCAAAATTCCATTCATCAGTCCCTCTTTTCGCACAAATCCATATACTTTGCACACTTCTCCTGCTGCCAGGTTTCCTACCTGAAGATGTGGTTCAATTGTACACATGTGATTTCTCACTTCCACCTTCATAAAGCCACAATTATCTTCCTTTTTCCCTTTTCGGTATTCATATACATATGCGATAAAACGCCGATATCCCACCAACTGACGCCCTCCCCTTTTTATGCATCTCACTCATTAATGTATATGAAAAAACAGAATTTTCATTCATAAAAACGCATTCTGTTTCACTTGGAACATCTGTTCAAATGAATTAATTTAATTGCCTCTCCCCAAATAAGACCTGGTTAATTTCAATTCTTTTTGAAATTTTTTGAATTTTTTCAATTTTTCTGTTGACAAGCCAGTATATTCTATGTATAATATCACTTGCAGCTGACGAAGTGTGGCTCAGTTTGGTAGAGCGCTGCGTTCGGGACGCAGAGGTCGTGGGTTCGAATCCCGTCACTTCGACTACTTGGCAGGGGCGCTGAAATTCTTGAGGAATCAAGGGTTTCGGTGTTTTTTTATGCTCATTTACTGAGTTCTAAAAATGAATGGTTTTAGGAACTTTACGAATTTTTTACGAATAATATTTTTCCTCTAAGGAAAATGACTGTTTTTTATCAAAAAACCAAGCATTACAGCACCAACTCCCCCCACAATAGCCTCGAAGAGGCTATTAGTTTGCGTAGGTGCTCGTTCGGGACGCAGAGATTTTGTCGATTTTTGTCAAACTGTTTTTCTTGAAAAAAGTATTTTTATAAGCTATTCTATATTCATCTTATAAGATAAATCTTTATATTTAAGAAATTCTATTTGCTTTCTTTCGAAAGCTATATTCCATTTTAATACTATAATCTGCGCACAGAAAGCAACTATAGGCTTTACACACCGTTCAAATACCGTTACAATAGTTATATCATAATAATTATAGTAAGGACGGTGTTTCATATGATGGAGGATTTCTACATGCCAACTGACATCCAATTTAAAGATGACTTACGAAAAGAAGAGATCAAACTGGAAGAGTTGTTAAGTTTACTAAAGAATCAGGAATATGAGAAGCTTCAGAAAAAGCTAGAACGTGACTTGAAGCGTGTCCGCGAAAGCTTACAGGACTAAAGAGAAAGGGGGCTGGCCCGACAGTCCCCAATTTTCCCACAAGAGCTGGTGAATTTATTCTTTCGAAACTGGGTTTACTTTATTGCTATCCACCTGTAAAATTCCGAAAGATGTTTTTATAAACATAATTCACTGCCTCTTCATTTACTCCACCGGCTCGGCTGTTCCTGGCAAATCCGGTTCCACTGGCAGTCGCCGCAGATTTTCGTTCTTTTTCCCGTTTCAATGATTTTTTTCTGTACTGCTTCGGTAAATTCCGGGAATGCAAGTTTCTGACCTTCTTTTAAGCCGCATTCTGCCAGCACTGCATTGTCATATCTTTTCACCTTCTCGGCTGCCTCGCAGATTCCCTGGCTATTGTTTGGACAGGCTGAGCAGATTTCGTCAGTTTTTACTGTGAGACAAACATCTGCCCCTTTTGTAAAAAGCTCCAGCATTTCCTGCATATGGGCTGTAAATCCAGTGCTGTAGCCGTTTCCGATAAAAAACGCCAGGCACATCCCGTGATGAGGGCGAATGGGATATGTCTGACGTTCTTTTTTACTGCATTGGTACAAGCTTGCGTACCCTTCTGGACAAAACGAATGCCAAAGCAATCTTCACAAGATCAGGAATGATAAATGGAATTACGCACCAGCCCAGTACGGTTCCAATTCCAACAGCTCCTGTTGTACGTGTGTATACAACCATAAACCAGATAGTTCCCATTGCATAGCAGACGATCAGGCCGACTACCATGGAAAGAATCTGAATAACAGGCTTTTTGCCCCAGAGGGATTCCATTGCCCACATTACCAGGGCGGAGAAAAGAAATCCGATGATGTAACCGCCGGTATTGTTAAGAAGAATACCAAGTCCTCCTGAAAATCCTGCAAATACGGGAACACCAATAACTCCAAGTAAAATGTAAACCAGTACAGCCAGGCTGCCTCTCTTTCCACCAAGCACACCAACAGCCATAAATACACCAAATGTCTGTAATGTAAACGGCACTGTCATCGGAATGGAAATCCAGGAACAGATTGCGATCAGTACGGCGAAAATAGCTATGTATGCCAGGTCGTATGTTTTTGTCTTTGTTGCGGTTACGGTACTCATATTCTCCTCCTCGAGTAAATATTATTTTTGTCAGATACAATCTAACACAGTTACGTTGCAATTGTCAACCTATTATTTATTTTTGGTTTACAATTCTCTTCGTGAAGAATCTGGACATGTTTCCCGCATACGTGCTATACTTCTGTAAAATGGAGGATTAAAAAATTGTGTCAAACATATAAAATTGCAATTTGTGATGACCTTGCCACAGACAGAAATTATCTTTCTTCTCTGTGCGAAATATGGGGCAGTCATAACAGTTATCGTATACAGATTTCAGAATTTACATCAGCCGAAAATTTTTTGTTTCATTATGCCGAGAAAAAAGATTTTGACATCCTTCTCCTTGATATAGAAATGGGCGCTATGGATGGTGTTACCATGGCAAGGAAGCTGCGGCAGGATAATCATACCGTACAAATTATATTCATCACCGGATACGCAGACTATATTTCTGACGGATATGAAGTAGATGCCCTTCACTATCTGATGAAGCCTCTACAAGAAGAGAAGTTCTTTACAGTTCTTGACCGTGCAGTCACGAAGCTTATCAAAAATGAGAAGGTTCTTAACATAATCAGTCAGGGTGAGATGATTCGTCTGCCCATCTGTCAGATCAATTATGCAGAGGTAAACAGCAATTATATTACGATTCACAGCCAACAGACTATCACCCTGAAAATGACCTTAAGCGAATTGGAAAAAAAGCTGGATTCTCATTTTTTCAGAGCGGGACGTTCTGCTTTGGTAAATCTAAAAAAAATCAGCCGGGTTACAAAAAAAGAGATTTATTTGCAGGATGGAAGTATAATCCCCCTTCCACGCGGCGCTTATGAGAAGGTTAACCGGGCAATCATTAATATGGACTGATTTGGGAGATTGAAATGCATTTATTTTCGAAAAAAGCAGCTAAAAAAATGGCTGCATATCAGAAGGAACTGATTGAAACTCACTATCAGGAGGTTGATAATATGTATCGCCAGATGCGAGGCTGGCGCCATGATTATCGCAATCATATCCAAACAATGAAGGCTTATGCAGCCACAGAAAACTGGGACGCAATCAGACATTATCTCGATCTTCTTGACAAGGATCTTACCACAGTAGATACTGTGATAAAAACCGGAAATGCCATGACAGATGCTATTTTAAATTCTAAAATATCACTGGCACGGTCCAAAGATATTCAGGTAATTGCAGATGCTGACATTCCTGTTAAGCTGAATTCCTCTGAAATTGATCTTTGCTGTATCATCGGAAATTTATTTGACAATGCCATAGAAGCCAGCCTGCAGCTTCCCAAAGAAAAACGACTGATCCGCATTTATATGGACATGAAAAACACGCAGTTATACATTTCTTTCACTAATTTTACAGCGGGAAAGAAGTTGAAAAAACAGGGAAATCTTTTTAAAAGTACAAAAGGTGATGGTCATGGTCTGGGGCTGATCCGTATTGATGATATAGTAAAGCGATCTGATGGATATATCAGCCGAAACAGTGAAGATGGCGCCTTTACCACTGAGATTTTACTGCCCCAGTTATAATTCATCCCCCGAAACATGCAATTCATCCCCGGTTTAATCCGGGGATATTTTTTCTGGTAAAATCATATTAAGAATCTTTTTAATGATACCAGAGTCAAAAGGTCAAAAAGCCGATGCAAGCTCGCTTGCAAGAGGATTTTTGACCTCTTGACCCGCAAAAAAGCATGAGTAAGTAGCCATTTTCCGAAGAAAAATGAGCGGATTACGAATGTTTTTGAAGATTGCGGGAGTGTAAAGCACGTAGCAATCTGGTATCAAAAGAAAATAAGAAAGAAGGGAAAATCATGTTTCAAAAAAAACCTGTATCAAAATACAGTACTTTTCAAAATATATGGTTCATGATTAAACTTGCCTGCACTTCTCAGGAGAAGAAAGTTCTGGTGATCAGCTTTTTTATCGCACTGTTAACCATTATACAGAACCTTCTTAACCTTTATGTTTCTCCTGTCATATTAAGTGCAATAGAAAATCATGTTTCCATTCAGGAACTGCTTTTTACAATTGTTATTTTTGTGCTTATGATAATGCTGGTATCAGCTGCATTGACTTATGCAAATCAAAACGTAATTTGCGGACGGATCAGTGTCCGTTGTGAGATTGTGAATCTTTTAAACAAAAAAGCATCCACAACATCTTATCCCAATATAGACGATATGAAATTCAAAAAATTACTGACCAAATCGGCCGAATATACGGACAATAACGATCAGGCCACTGAAGCAATCTGGAATACACTAACTGTACTTTTGATCAATATTGTCTGTTTTTTTATTTACGCCGGTCTTCTTACACAAATTCATCCAATTCTGATTTTGGTCATTCTGTCAACTGCCGGAATCAGTTATTTTATCTCTCAAAGATTAGATGAATATAAGTATCAACATCGGGAGGAAGAAGCTGAATATATACATCAAATGGCATATTTATTAAACCGTGCAGCTGACTTTGGTGCAGCAAAAGATATCCGCATTTTCGGTCTTCGTTTCTGGCTGGAAGAATTATACAGCAAAACAGCCAGGGAATTTACAGCATTTCATCGAAAAGCAGAAAATGTTTATATCTGGGCTGGAATTGCAGATTTGACTTTTACTTTTCTGCGCAATGGAGCGGTCTACGCATATTTAATTTATTTGGTATTATACCGCGGTCTTGATGTGCCTGCTTTTTTGCTTTATTTTACTGCAGTGGACAGTTTTTCCACCTGGGTTACAGGAATTCTGGAAGGTCTTTGCACATTACATAGACAGTCTCTTGATATTTCCACGGTCCGGGAATGTCTGGATTATCCGGAATTATTCCGTTTCAAAGATGGACTTACCTTAAATCAGGACGCTAAAAATAATTATGAAATTGTTTTGGAAAATGTTTCATTTTGCTATCCAGGAGCTGAAACAGATACTTTAAAAAATATAAATCTTACCTTACATCCAGGAGAAAATCTGGCAGTTGTAGGTCTTAATGGTGCTGGAAAAACTACGTTGATCAAAATAATCTGTGGGTTTCTTGATCCCACAAAGGGACAGGTAAAATTGAATGGAACAGATATCCGAAACTATAACAGAAAAGACTATTATAAGCTGTTCTCGGCAGTGTTTCAGGATTTTTCATTGTTAGCGGGAACCATTGCAGAAAATGTGGCGCAAACAGAAAATTTCGACCTGAAACAGGTGAAAAATTGTATCAAAAAAGCCGGCTTGCTTCCAAAAATAGAAGCTCTTCCAGATAAGTATCAAACCTTTCTGAATCGTGAGGTTTACAAAAATGCAATTATGCTTTCAGGTGGAGAAACACAGCGCCTTATGCTCGCCCGCGCATTATATAAAGATGCCCCTTTTATTATATTGGACGAACCAACTGCCGCACTCGACTCCATTGCTGAAGCAGACATTTATCAGAAATATGACGAAATGACAAAGGGAAAATCCTCAGTTTATATCTCCCATCGGCTCGCTTCTACCAGATTCTGCAGCAGAATCTTAATGCTGGAGCAGGGAGAAATACAGGAAGAAGGAACTCACGAAGAGCTGTTAAGGCAAAGTGGAAAATACGCTGCTCTCTATGAGGTTCAAAGCAAATATTACAGGGAAGGAGATGGGGAAAATGAAGACAAATGAGAAAAACATATCGTTAAAAGAAGCACTGCAGCTTAATCACAGAGCATATAAGCTTTTTTACCGATATTATCCAAAATTAATTCTTTCCCAAATCAGTCTGACCATCTGGAAAGCACTGACTCCCTATATAATCATATATTTATCTGCACTTGTTATTGAAGAACTTGCAGGCGACCGAAGCCCTGACCGCATTCGTTTTCTGGTAACGATTACTTTATTATCCGGAGCAGGAATCAGCTTGATATCTGCATTTCTTAAAAAATGGAAAAGGACTTGGAGCGCAGGTCTTGGAATGAAAATCAAGCGAATTTTGTGCGAAAAACTTTTTGATATGGATTACTGTGATTTAGATGATAGCAAAACTATGGAGTTATATTCTTCCATTATTCAAAATCTCAATGGACCTGGGTGGGGACTATACAATGTTCTGTTAAATTATGAAGCTCTGTGTTCAGAAGGATTTTCGATCATTTGTGGCTTATCCATGACCATTTCCCTTTTCACCAGCCAGATTCCAAAAACAGCAGAAAAACTTGTTATTCTTAACAATCCGGTATGTGTAACAGCCATAATTTCTGTTATGGTACTGATTACCTGTTTTTCGCCTGTACTCGCTGGAAAGGCAGGAAAATACTGGGTCAGAAGTGTAGATCTGCATACCTTTTCCAATCGTTTGTTTGCATATTACGGACGTCTGGGCTATGATAGCAAAAAGGCAGCGGATATGCGGATTTACCAACAGGAAAAAATATGCGAAAAGCATAATCTGAGCAAAGAAAATCCTTTCGGTTCCAAGGGATTATTTGCCAGATATGGAAAGGGACCTGTTGGATTTTACATGGCAGCGTCTTCCGCAGTATCTGTAATTTTCACAGGGATTGCCTATGTTTTTGTATGCTTAAAAGCCTGGACAGGTGCCTTTGGAATCGGAGCGGTTACAAAATATATTTCCTCTATTACGAAAATATATTCAAGTGTATCCGGCTGTATCTCCACCATTGAAGATATGCAAAACAATGCTGTTTTTCTGAAGCAGACATTTGAATTTCTGGACATTCCCAATAACATGTATCAGGGAAGCCTGACTACGGAAAAACGCAGTGACCGAAAGTATGAAATAGAATTTCGAAATGTTTCTTTCCGATATCCGGGATGTGAACAATATGCCCTTCGAAATATTAATTTGAAATTTAAAATCGGTCAGAAGCTGGCTGTCGTTGGTATGAATGGAAGTGGAAAGACTACGTTTATCAAACTCCTATGTCGCCTTTACGATCCTACAGAAGGAAAAATTCTTCTTAACGGAATCGATATCCGAAAATATAATTACAAAGAATATATGATGATTTTTTCCGTGGTATTTCAGGACTTCAAACTCTTTTCCCTGACTCTTGGAGAAAATGTAGCCGCCAAAATCAATTATGACGAAGAAGAAGTAAAAAGTGCTCTGAAGAAATCCGGATTTTACAATCGCCTTTCCACAATGCCAGAAGGTCTGAATACTTATCTCTACAAGGATTTCAATAAAAAGGGAATTATCATTTCCGGCGGAGAGGCTCAGAAAATAGCTATTGCAAGAGCTATTTATAAGAATGCCCCTTTTATTATATTGGACGAACCGACTGCAGCTCTTGATCCCATTGCGGAAGCTGAAATATATGAAAAATTTAATGAAATAACAGGCGATAAAACTGCCATTTATATCAGTCATCGTCTGTCTTCCTGCAAATTTTGCGATAAAATAGTTGTATTTCATGAAGGATCTGTGATTCAGACTGGAACTCACCAGGAGCTTGCTGCCGATAAAAGTGGAAAATATTTCCAACTATGGACGGCGCAGGCGCAATATTATAGATAAACAGCTTTTCAATTTCCCTTAATCATGTTAAACTAAGGAAAAGTAATGCTACGGAGGTTTTTTCCATGGACGTACACAGTATCAGTACCAAATGCGCCCGCACTGAATTTGTGGGAACTGCTGTTCTGGATACCATCGGACTTGTAATTTCAGGAGTTGATGATACTCTTTTAAAGGAAATGAATATAGGGACACGCTATCATACCCTTGGACTTTTCAGTTCCCGTACAGGTGCAGCAGGTCAGATCACTGCTGTCGATGATGCGGTGAAAGCCACTGGCACAGAGGTTCTTTCCATTGAATTTCCACGGGATACCAAAGGCTGGGGTGGACACGGCAACTATATTGTGATTGGCGGAAATGATGTTTCAGATGTGCGCCACGCTATTTCGCTGGCGCTGGAACTAACTAATAAGTATGCAGGAGAATTATATATCAGCGAATCCGGTCATTTGGAGTTTGCTTTTTCAGCCAATGCAGGTGGTGCTCTTGCCATGGCCTTTCACGCAGTTCCAGGGGAAGCTTTCGGATTCATGGCAGGTTCTCCGGCAGCGATTGGACT
Organism: Ruminococcus sp. 1001713B170207_170306_F1; assembly: GCF_015668065.1. NCBI lineage: Bacteria > Bacillati > Bacillota > Clostridia > Eubacteriales > Oscillospiraceae > Ruminococcus > Ruminococcus sp. 1001713B170207_170306_F1. The sequence goes on from NZ_JADPEX010000002.1 coordinate 11,014, forward strand.
TGTAATGGCAGACACTGCAATGAAGGCTTCTGCAGTTCATATTACACGCTATATGACACCGAGTATCGGTACAAGCCATTCCAATGAAGTTATCCTTGCCCTCTCCGGAGATGCCAGTGCTGTGAAAGAGGCTGTACTCCAGGCAAGACAGATCGGCCTGGAACTGCTGATCGGAATGGGAAGCTATCCGGAAATTCCGGGAGAACCGTATTTATAACAATCCCCCCTATATATTATTGCAGACAAATGCCCTGACAGGCAGAAGATTTTAATGATCTTAATCCTGTCAGGGCGTATTCTTTTTCCTTAATTCAGTCTGTAAACCTCCGCACTCTGAAGTCCAAATGCAAGTGCCTCTGAATGGCTGTTAAAATAAATATCCACATGTCCGTAAGGTGTTCCAAGATCCTCCACTGTATACACATTTCCATTGATCAGGAGCTGAGTTCCGAATGGCACACCAGCCATGGCAACGGTTCTTCCCGCTGTAGGAACAGTTCCGCTGGCTGTCAGGTTTCCTGCTGTTCCGCAGCACTGTGCACAGTTACAGTATGCGGTGAGAGTAAAGGTTCCAAGGTAGGTTCCCTGTGAAGATGAACTACTGCCCTCGGAAGAACTGTCGGAGCTTTCACTGCTGTCCGATGACTCGGTATAAGAATCATCATAGGCACTGCTGGCATCTGCGTCCTGATTGGAATCACTTTCAGACTCGCTGTAGTCATCGTAGGATTCCTCTGTGCCATAGTTTTCCCCGTCACTTGGTGACTGGGCGGCAGCCTCAGCTTCCTGGGCTGCCTGCGCCTCCTGGGCTGCTTTCTCTGCCTCTGCAGCCTGCAAAAGGCTGTAAATACTGCTGTCTGCATTACTGATCTGTGTATTTAAAGCACTGATTTCATCCTGGCTGGCACTGATCTGATAAATATAGGACTGAATGTTCTCATTTGTGCTTGCAGTAAGTGCCTGTACCTCTTGCTGTTTGGCAGATTTCTCTGCCAGAAGTTCATTAATATTCTGAGCTTCCTCTTCTGCCTGCTCTTCCTGGGCCTTGATATCTGCCTGAAGGGCTTTATATTTAGCAAGCATGTCTCTGTCATACTGGGAAATCTGGGCTATATTCTCTGCACGGTTCAGAAACTGAGCCAGATCTTCTGAGGACAAAAGCAGCTCCAGCATGGAAGCACTTCCATTCTCATACATGTATACAATACGCTTCTTCATATCCTGGTACTGCTTGTCCGCTGTGACCTTGGCTTCCTCAAGCTGGGTATTCAGAGTTTTCAGCTGTTCTTCTTTCTCCGCTGCCTGAATTCCAAGCTCAGATACACTGTTGGTAAGGTCTGTATACTGGACATTCAGCTCTTCCAGATAGCTTTCAAGCTCCTGCTTCTTACTCTCCAGAGATACCATGTTGGACTGCTGCTGTGCCAGTTCTGCCTGCGCAGCTTCTTTCTGTGCCTGTACATCAGCGATCTGTTCCTCCGTAGAAGCAGCAAATACTGCCCCGGGCATAGAAACAGTCATGATTCCAGTTAACAACATTGCAAAAATCTTTTTAAATCTCATCTATGTAAACACCTCGTTATTTTTTTCGTAGATCAAGTATAACATATTTTGTAATTTTTTCAACACTTTTATTTAACTTTTGTAACATTTGCGTAATATTTCACAATTTTCCAGAGTCTGGAAATATAATGAAATACATGATTACAGAAAGCGAATTTAGAGCGTGTTTGATAAAGATTCTAGAGCAAATTCAGGCACAATATACCGTGAAATAGTTGGGGCAAATCACAGGAATGTTTTTGCAAAAAAACACCCCGCATTTCATGAAACTCTCCATAAAATGCGGGGTTGTAAAAACCTCTTTACTTTTTATACCGCAGCTTCTTCCTCTGCTACAGCTTCCTGGTATTTCTCGAGAATGATCGTCTGGATCTTATCACGAGTGGAAGAATTGATAGGATGCGCGATATCCCGATATTCTCCATCGGTTGCTTTGCGGCTTGGCATTGCGATGAAAAGACCTTTCTCTCCTTCGATCACCTTGATGTCATGTACTACAAATTCTTCATCAATGGTAATGGAGACTACAGCTTTCATCTTCCCCTCCTTTGCAACCTTTCTCACCCGTACGTCTGTAATGTTCATTTTTGCTGCCCCTTTCCTCTTAATCGCATTTACTGCGCTTTAAGTCTTATTATATTACAAGCTATATCTATCATTATTCTCCACAACGATCTCTACTTCTCCATCACCGCTGTAGTACGAATTTGCCCGGATGGTTCCCCGGCTTTCAACGATACAATTCTCGATATGTGTATTATCCCCCAGATATACATCATTCAAAATTACGGAATTTTTAATTACGCAATTATTTCCAACATAAACATCTTTAAACAGGACAGAATTCTCAACCACTCCGTTTACAATACATCCACTGGAAATCAGAGAATTCTTAACATCTGCGCCAGGATTGTATTTAGCCGGTGGAAGATCATCAATCTTGGTCTTAACTGCCGGCTCCTGTTTGAAGAAGTAGTTACGGATCTCCGGTTTCAGGAAATCCATGTTGGTCTTATAGTAAGATTCAACAGTGGAAATATTGCTCCAGTAGCTGTCGATCTTATATCCATAGATTCTCTTCAGATTCTTATAACGGATCAGAATATCTTTTACAAAGTCATTTCGACCTTCCTGTGCAGCCTTCTCAATCAGTTCGATCAGCTGTCTTCTTCGGATCACATAAATACCTGTAGAAATAGTATTATATGGGGAAACCATTGGCTTCTCCTCAAATTCCTCAATCCTGCAGTCCTCATTCATGCGAAGGACACCGAAACGCTCAACCTCGGAAGGATCCTGACATGTAGTGCATACAACGGTAATGTCAGCGCGTTTCGCAATGTGATATTCCAGAACCTTGTTATAGTCCATCTTGTACACGCAGTCACCGGATGCGATGACAACATATGGCTCATGACTGTTCTTCAGGAAATTGAGATTCTGATAAATAGCATCTGCAGTTCCCTGATACCAGAAACCGTTTTCTTTGGTGATAGTAGGAGTAAATACGAAAAGACCGCCCTGCTTTCTTCCGAAATCCCACCATTTGGAGGAGCTTAAATGCTCATTCAGGGAACGTGCATTGTACTGAGTCAGTACAGCTACTTTCTGAATGCGGGAGTTCGCCATATTACTCAGGGCAAAATCTATGCTTCTGTAGCTTCCGGCAATAGGCATTGCTGCAATTGCCCTTTTGTCTGATAATTCTCTCATGCGGTTATTGTTACCGCCGGCTAAAATAATTCCGATTGCTCTCATGCTTTGTCACCGTCCTTTGTTGCAATTACCTGTCCGCTTTCCAGAATGCCATCCGGATAATCTGCCGGAGTGGTCACACCGGAAATCGCCGTGTTCTTTCCAATCTTAACATTATCCGGAATCACGGAGCCTTCTCCTATGGTCGCAATGCCAAATGCATATACCGCAGGTTTCTTTATATTAGGTGCTTCCTCGCCGCAGCCAAGAACCACATCATTTCCTATGGTTACGTCCTCTGCCACAATTGCCTTTTCCATGTTTACATTCTCACCGATGGTTGTATTCCGCATGATAATGGAATCCCGGATCACACTGCCTTTTCCGATCACAACATTCGATCCGATTACAGAATTATGTACTTCGCCATAGATTTCAGAGCCTTCACCGATGAGACATCTGTCCAGAACGGCCTCTTCTGAAATATACTGCGGCTGGATGATATCCCCCTTGGTGTAAATCTTCCAGAATTCCTCATAAAGATTAAACTCAGGAATAATATCAATCAGTTCCATATTTGCTTCCCAGTAGGAACCAAGAGTTCCAACATCTTTCCAGTAGCCATTGTATTCATAGGCGAAAAGGCGCTGTCCTTTATCCTTGCAATATGGAAGAATATGTTTACCAAAGTCGCAACTCTGCTGATCCTTCAGTGCGTAAAGCGCTTCCTTCAGAACCGGCCAGCTGAAAATATAAATTCCCATAGACGCCAGATTGCTGCTTGGATGCTCTGGTTTCTCCTCAAATTCAGTTACACGGAAAGTCTCATCCGTTACCATGATACCGAAACGGCTGGCTTCCTCAATAGGTACAGGCATACAGGCAATGGTCACATCTGCCTTATTTGCCTTGTGGAAGTCAAGCATAACCTCATAATCCATCTTATATATATGATCTCCTGAAAGGATAAGCACATAATCGGGATTGTACTGCTCCATATACGCCATATTCTGGAAAATGGCATTGGCTGTTCCTGTGTACCACTCGCTGTTTGTGCTCTTCTCATAAGGTGGAAGTACAGTTACACCGCCTTCAGTTCTGTCCAGGTCCCACGGAACACCGATACCGATATGGGTATTCAGTCTCAGAGGCTGATACTGTGTCAGGACTCCAACTGTATCAATTCCTGAATTAATACAGTTACTTAACGGAAAATCAATGATACGGTACTTACCTCCAAAAGCTACTGCTGGTTTGGCCACTTTTTCTGTCAGTACCCCAAGTCTGCTGCCTTGGCCGCCGGCTAAGAGCATGGCAATCATTTCTTTTTTAATCATGCTATCACCTCTTGTTGTAGTTATGATTTATCATTATACCATACTTCCCATATTTAATAAACATATTTTACAATTTATTTGTTGATATTTTACTTTTTTTATCGTTATTGTACATGTTTTTTCGACACAACCGAATCTCTGATTGTTTTTTTTATTCATTTTGTACAGTAGTATTACTGTGCTTTGCGAAGCATACTGCTGTGAAAATCGTGAACAGCGACACTGTAGGAAAGGGAAATTATTGTATTGGTTACCGACTATCCAAAGAAATACTTTGCAATTTTCACAGTTCGGGGTATAATAAATGAAAGTAATTGTAAAAATTCATAACGATTCAGAAGGCTTTTCCTTCAATGAATATTGAATCGCTTCAAAAATGATTAGCATAAGGAGATTAACATGTATCAGATAGACTTCCATAAACCGCTTCATATCCATTTTATCGGTATTGGCGGAATCAGCATGAGCGGACTTGCTGAGATCCTTCTCGGCGAGGACTTCAAGGTTTCCGGCTCTGATTCCAAAGAAAGCCCGCTTACGGATTCCCTTACCAGGAAAGGTGCACGCATCTTTTACGGACAGCGCGCTTCCAATATTACAGACGATGTAGAACTTGTAGTTTACACTGCAGCCATTCATCCGGATAACCCGGAATATGCCAGTGCAGTGGAAAAAGGCATTCCAATGCTGACCAGAGCCCAGCTTCTTGGTCAGATCATGCGCAACTACGATACCCCAATCGCAGTTTCCGGAACCCATGGCAAGACCACCACTACTTCCATGATCTCCCAGATTCTTCTGGAAGCAGATGCGGATCCGACCATCAGTGTTGGCGGCATTCTTCCTTCTATCGGGGGAAATATCCGAGTAGGTCAGTCCGAAACATTTGTCACAGAAGCCTGTGAGTATACCAACAGCTTTTTAAGCTTTTTCCCGAAGATCAGTGTGATCCTGAACATTGATGCTGACCATCTGGACTTTTTTAAGGATATTGACGACATCCGTCATTCCTTCCGCAAATTTGCCCAGCTGCTTCCCGCAGACGGAGCCCTGATCATCAATGCGGATACGCCGCATTATCAGGATATTATCAAAGACCTTTCATGCAAAATTATTACATATGGTCTGGAGCATGAAGCTCAGTATCAGGCCACAGATATCACTTATGACAAATATGGACATGCATCCTTTACCGTTCTGAAGGATGGCAGAAAGGCCGGCAGTTTCTATCTGAAAGTTCCTGGCAGCCACAATGTTTCCAATGCCCTGGCAGCAATTGCTCTGGCTCGGCTTCTTCAGATTCCGGATGATGTCATTGTCAAAGGACTTGGCAGTTTCACAGGAACAGATCGCCGTTTCCAGTATAAAGGCGAAGTAGCAGGCGTTACCATTGTTGATGATTATGCGCATCATCCAACAGAAATCCAGGCTACTTTAAACGCTGCACACAATTATCCACACAAGAAGCTGTGGTGCGTATTCCAGCCTCATACTTACACACGTACCAAGGCTCTTCTTCCGGAATTTGCACAGGCTCTTAAGCTTGCCGATCATGTGGTTCTGGCAGACATTTATGCAGCAAGAGAAACAGATAATCTTGGAATCTCTTCCAAGGATCTGCAGGCACGGATCCAGGAGCTTGGTACTCCATGCGAATATTTCCCAACCTTTGATGAGATTGAGAATTTCCTGCTGAATAATTGTGAAGCCGGAGATCTGTTGATCACAATGGGTGCCGGAGATGTTGTTAAAATCGGAGAACAGTTACTTGGAAAATAATTGATTGCAATTTCAGCGGTTGTCATGTCCTTTTAAGACCTGGCATCCGCTGTTTTTGTTTTACCATTTTTATTGTCTCTGATCTGTTTTTCCTGGCAAAACGTGCATACCTTCTCATATCCACGGTCACAGACTGTTTTTGCCAAAAATAATTATCCACATTGAAAAAAGCTTGGAAATTCAAGCAATTTAATAATTATCCACATTATCCACAGGCTTATGCACATTTTTGCACTGGCCTGCATGTGGATTCTTATGTGTATAAAGTGCTTAACATAATACTACGACATAACTCGACAAAAATCACAGTTTTTCTTTAATTTTCCGCATTTTTCGGGTTTCCCATAAACATTATGTGCAACTTGGTTTCCACATTATCCACATTATCCACATAGTAGTCCACACACATTTTGTAAAAATCCAGGCAAAAAATCTCCTATTCTCATTTAAAAAGGGGTGTGCTATAATGCAAACACAATGAACAGTGATGATTCATATTCCCAGATAAGGAGTGTTTCTATGATCAGGTTACATAGTACAGGGCTTAATGATGCCACCATTTTATCCAATATTTTTATCGACCGTTTTATGCCAAAGGCAAATGGAGAATTTGTAAAGGTCTATATTTATCTGCTCCGTATGCTTGGCCGCCCGGAGGAAGCTTTCGGGCTTTCCCAGATGGCAGATTCCCTGTTCTGTACAGAAGGAGATATCCTCCGTGCGCTGAAATACTGGGAGTCTGAGAAGCTGATTACCCTCTTATACGAGGAAGCTGAATTGACAGGAATTACCTTACAGGCACCGTGGAATGAAGCAGATATGCTGGCTACGGTGACTCCCGCAGGTATCTGTAACGCTGGTTCGCTCGGAGATGTGCCTGATGCTTATCACATTTCTGCCCCAGAACCCACAGCCGGCATTCCCAGTGTCCCCACTGATAAACCGTTGCAGACTGATCAGGTCTCCCGTCGCAGCACCGATCTGCCTGTCCCCCCTTCTTTCTCCAAACCACTTTCCGAAACGAAAGCGCTTACCCCGGATCGGGTGAAGGAGCTGAAACAGAATGAAGATATTATCCAGCTTCTTTACATTGCCGAGCAATACCTCGGCAAAACGCTCACCCCCACAGAGACACGCAAAATCCTGTTTTTCTACGACGAGCTGCACATGTCTGTAGATTTGATTGATTATCTGATCGAATACTGTGTCGGACGTGACCACCGCAGCATCCGTTATATCGAGACGGTTGCCATGGCATGGAAGGAGGAAGGAATTACCACAGTTGAAATGGCAAAGGATTCCACCTCCCGCTACAGCAAAGAATATTTTTCTGTTCTGAAAGCGATGGGAATTGCCAACCGCAATCCTTCAGACGCGGAAATTTCGCTGATCAATACCTGGACCAGGGACTATGGTTTTGCCATGGAATTGATTCAGGAAGCCTGCTCACGGACAGTTCTGCAGACTGGACAACCAAGTTTTCCATATGCAGACAAAATTCTGCAGCGCTGGAAGGATAAGAATATCCGCACTTTAGGGGATGTCCGTCTTCAGGATGCCCAGCACCAGAAGCGCAAACTGGAAAAAGCAGTGTCGAAGGCAGACAAGCCGAAATCCGCAGCCCCAAACCGCTTTAACAATTTCCATCAGCGTGACTACGATTTTGCTGAATATGAGAAGAAACTGCTTAACAAACCAAATTAAATCCTGGAAACAGATTTTTCTTTAAAACACATACGAACGTCTTATAACCTGGAAGGAGAATTTACATGCCCTTACAGAATTACCAATACGATACTATAATGCGGGAATACAACCGTCGCCAGGCCAGGAACCGCCGCATACAGGAAGAGCATCTTGCTGAAGCCTATGAGAAAATTCCCCGTCTGCGTGAAATCGACGAGGAAGTAGCTACTTTAAGTGCCAGGAAGGCCCGGGCCCTGATCAGCCGCCAGGAAGTCGGCATTGAAGATCTTCGCAATGATATTGCCCTGCTTTCCCAGGAACGCACTGCATTACTGCTTTCTTCCGGCTATCCTGCTGATTATCTGGAGATGAGCTACACCTGCCCTCTTTGCCAGGATACTGGCTATATCGGCAGCCAGAAATGCTCCTGTTTCAAGAAGGCAGAGATCGAACTTCTGTATACACAGTCAAATTTAAAAGAAATTCTTGAAAAAGAGAACTTTGACCACTTTTCTTTTGACTTTTATTCTGATACAATAACAAATGATTCAACGGGACTCACCGAACGTGAGACTGCACGTCGCGCGTATAAGATGGCGAAGGAATTTGTCGCTGACTTTGATAATTCTTTCCAGAACCTGTTTTTCTACGGCGACACAGGTGTGGGCAAGACCTTTCTTTCCCACTGCATCGCTCACGATCTTCTGGACAGTGCACACTGTGTACTTTATTTTTCTTCATTCGAGCTTTTTGATTTTCTTGCAGGCTCTGCTTTTTCCAGAGGCAGCGACGCTCCCGATGATGAACCGATTTTTGACTGTGACCTGCTGATCATTGATGACCTGGGTACAGAGCTTACCAACAGCTTTGTATCTTCACAGCTTTTCCTGTGCATCAATGAGCGGATCATGCGCAAGAAATCTACGATTATTTCCACAAACCTGAAGCTGGAAGATTTCTCAGCAACTTATTCTGAGAGAACCTTTTCCCGCATCGCCAGCAACTATCAGATGACCAAGCTTGTGGGAAAAGATATCCGCATTCAGAAAATTTTTTTAGGAGGAAAGTAAAGAATGGCACAAGAAGAATTGACTACACTTCCCGTTGGAAGACTGGGATTAGTTCCTTTGGAAAGCTGCAGGAGCCTTGGACAGAAAGTCGACGAATGGCTCGTTAAGTGGCGTAAGGAGCGTGAGCATTCAGAATCAGATTCTTTCGCCTTTGAAGGATACAAAAGAGATTCCTATACAATCAAAGTTCAGAACCCTCGTTTCGGTTCCGGAGAAGGTAAATGTGTGATCACCGAGTCCGTGCGAGGAGATGATGTTTATATTCTTGTAGATGTATGTAACTACAACATCTCATATCCAATTGGCAAATACACCAACCTGATGTCCCCAGATGATCATTATCAGGATCTGAAGCGTGTAATTGCAGCTATTGGAGGAAAGGCCCGCCGCGTGAATGTAATCATGCCATACCTTTATGAGGGTCGTCAGAGCAAGCGTATTGGAAGAGAGTCTCTTGACTGTGCTACTTCCCTTCATGAACTGATAAATATGGGAGTTGAAAATATTATCACTTTCGACGCACATGACCCACAGATTCAGAATGCCACCCCACTTCATGGATTTGAGACTGTTCAGCCTTCTTATCAATTTATCAAGGCTCTTCTTAACCATGAGCAGGGACTTCATATTGACAATGAGCATTTTATGATCATCAGCCCGGATGAGGGCAGCATGAGCCGTGCGATCTATCTTGCAAACATCCTGGGTGTTGATATGGGCATGTATTACAAACGCCTTGACTACTCCAAGAATGTAGGAGGAAGACATCCGATTGCAGCCTATGAGTTCCTTGGTCCAAATGTAGCAGGCAAGGATATGATCCTGATTGATGACATGATCTCTTCTGGTGACACTATCCTGAAGATTGCTTCTCTTCTTAAGGACAGGGGTGCCGGCAGAATTTACCTTTGCTCCACTTTCGGTCTGTTTACAGACAACCTTAAGAAATTCGATGAAGCACATGCTGCTGGCGTGTTTGACAAGCTTCTCACTACCAATATGGTATATCAGTCTGAGGAACTTCTTGCAAAACCATATTACATTTCCTGTGATATGAGCAAATACATTGCACTGATCATTGATACACTGAATCATGATATGTCTGTAAGCCATCTGCTGAATCCAGTTGACAGGATTAAACGCTGTGTAAACAAATATATGGCTCAGTATGAGAAATAAATAAAATAATTTGAGGCTGCCCCTTCCAGGTGTCAGCCTCTTGTTTTGTTATAATTTATTTGAACTGTTCAGTACTTTCACAGTTACAAGCTTCGTGATCACTTAACATTCACTGTAACAGTTTTCTAAAAAATGTCAGCCATATCCTTATTATTGGTAAAAAACAGCACCTGCCTGGGCTGTTTTTTCAGCCACCTGAAAACTACCATAAGCTTATCCTGATTCTTCCCATGGAAAATGTCATCCAAAATAACCGGAAAAACAGTTTCATTCGTGAACAACTCAGCAGCAGCCATCTGAATAGAAAAATACAGCATTTCAATATTTTCCTTTTCCAGATTTTCTGCCAAAACAGTTCCCTCTTCCAGACACAGTTCTAAACTCTGTCCCTCATCTCCATAGAACTCTATATATTTTCCATCTGTAAGTTCCCTGAAAATTTGGGATGCCCGAATCCGAATCTTTCTGCCTTTCTCAAGATAAATACTACGTGACAGCTCTTTAATGGTATCCATAGCCAGGTTCAAGGACTGTGTTTCCAGATCTTCAAAAGTAGGAAGTGACATTTCCAGCTCAAATTCCTGATATTCGCTCTGCAAATTCGTAAAAGCAGTCAGTTTCTCACCGTAAATTCCATCAATATCTTCTTTACTGGATTTCAGCTTTTCCTGCTGTGACTGCAAATACACTTTTTTCTTCTTTAGCTTTACAAACTCCATATGCAGCTTTCTTCGTGCAGTAAGTGTATAAACCATTGCCACAACAGCAGCAATGATGCATACATCCATTCCTATTTTAGACATCTCATCAGTTAACTGAAATCTTCCAACAATACCAATAATTCCCACAATAACGGCCAGAATACCTGCTATCACCATTCCCAGATTCTTTTTCTCTATAGTCTGCAGCTGTTCTTCAATCACAGTGGCTTCTTCTTTCCCTGCTGCCGAATAGATTTTTGCCTGCGCCTGAACCACCTGCCCCTTCTGGTCCCGAAGTCCATCCAGGTCATTCTGCAGACTTTCCAGTTTCTCGCTCAGTTTTTCCTGTTCTCTCTGAACTGCTTTCCTGCCACGTTCTTTCTGGGTGAGATATCCCTTGCGCCACATCTTCAGCATCTGCTCCGTTCTTCCAAGATCCACCAGACCATCTCCGCTTTTGCTGAGAACAGCCAGTTTATTCTGTAGTTCCTTTGCCATTTCCCTGGAAGAACTACCGCTAAGTGATTCTACCATAACAGTATTGTCGAACAGGTTCTCACTAAATCCCCCAAGGATCCTCTCGAGGGCTCCATTTTCCCCATTTAAAATTTCTCTGGTATCTTCACAGAACAGCTCACAATTATGGATTCCTGCCCCTGTTTCCCGCGTCAGGCGGTAATCTTTTCCATTGTGCTGAAACCATATAGTTCCACCATATTTTTCCCGGGAAGCTTCAGTTCCTGCTTTTTCATAAATTCCATTCTTTTCCTGCATTTCCTCAGGCACTCCAAAGAACATGCTCTTCACAAAGATAAACACAATGTTCATTTCTGTTTCTTTTAGTCCATAGAGCACATTTACTCCAGAGGTCAGTTCTATGTCTTTTTCCCGAAGCCCACCAAAATTATTTATTAATATGCGTTTAAAAATCATATAACCTTATTCCCTCGCACATACATCTCAATTTTACACTGCAATACATATTTTCTGTTACTATCTGCTTTGTGTCAGCTGGAATGTCTTGTCTCCAACAGTGCCTGCAAACCATAGTACAAGGCCTTATCTTCCACTGTATTTCTGTTTTTTTCCATAAAAAAGCAGATATAATCCCCTATCAAAGTTCCGGCATATTTTTTTTGCAGTTCTTCCAGATCATAAGCAGGTCTGGTCTCATCCAGTACTTCTGTAATATTTCCAAAGGATTTCAGTTTTTCCGGAATCAGAAAAAGCTCTGGTTTTCTTTTCCCTTGAAGAATTACACGATATATATTCAGTCCGCCTTTTTTAAATATCTCATCCTTCAAAGCTTCTTCAATAGATAGCTGGGTGCTTTCTTCATTTACATTGAGAAGAAGCTGACTATAGGTTCGAATAGAAAACGGCACAAATCTGGTTTTCACTTTTCCATTTTCAATCCTTCCCTCAATGTAGCCATGTGCTCCCAGATCATTGCTTTCAATTGGCTCAAGAGCTCCGCTGTAAGCAGCCACATCTCTTATTACGTTCTGGGGAGTATGGAAATGACCCAATGCAATATAATCAAAACCTGCTCCTGCAAGCGCAGCTGTATTTAATGGGCAATGGCTTTCATCACCGCCATGAGCTATAAGAATATGCACTCCATCATTTTTCACAGGGCGTACGCCATCATACAAGGGCTGTCTGATCTGTGAATGTTCATAGCTCATTCCATAAACATATACCCCGAATTGCGTATCTTTCACACAGGTTACCTTCTCTTCCGGAAAAAAAGTCACATTCGGTGCCCAGGTGAAAGTTCTGTAAAAAGAATTTTCTTTCAGATAATCCCTTTCTCCTGCCATTAAATATACCCTTGTTTCCGGTATTCCGGAAAATAAATCGTTTACTTCTTTCAATTCATATGGAAGTGGCTGACGATGGAACAAATCTCCGGCTATAAATAACAAATCCACCGGATTTTCGCGGATACCCGCAATAACCCGGCGGAATGTTTCCCAGATTTCATTCTCCCGCTTGTCACTCCATGGGCAGCCTCTGTCGGGCACTGCACCAAGATGTACATCTGCAAGATGAATAAATCTCATTCTTTTACCTCGTTTTATAAATCGCAGTTGTTAACTGTTCTCGGGAATGGAATTACGTCACGGATATTGCCCATTCCTGTGAGATACATTACACAGCGCTCAAATCCAAGACCAAATCCTGAATGACGTGTAGAACCATATTTACGCAAATCAAGATAGAAGTCATAGTCTTCTTCCTTCAGCCCAAGCTCTTCCATACGAGCTTTCAACTTACCATAGTCATCCTCTCTCTGGCTTCCACCGATAATCTCACCAATTCCAGGAACCAGGCAGTCCATAGCTGCAACAGTCTTGCCATCCTCGTTTGCTTTCATATAGAATGCTTTAATTTCCTTTGGATAGTCTGTAACAAAAATAGGTTTCTTAAAAATCTGTTCTGTCAAATAACGCTCATGTTCTGTCTGCAGATCACATCCCCAGGATACTTTATAATCAAACTTGTCATTATTCTTCTCGAGAAGCTCAATTGCTTCTGTATAAGTAACACGACCGAACTCAGAGCTTGCCACATGGTTCAATCTGTCAAGAAGTCCTTTGTCCACAAAAGAATTGAAGAAGTTCATTTCCTCCGGAGCATTCTCAAGAACATATCCAATCACATATTTCAGCATCGCTTCTGCAAGATTCATGTTGTCTTCAAGATCAGCAAATGCACACTCAGGCTCGATCATCCAGAACTCAGCTGCATGACGTGTGGTGTTGGAGTTCTCGGCACGGAAAGTTGGTCCAAATGTATATACATTACGGAATGCCTGTGCAAATGTCTCACAGTTCAACTGACCGCTTACAGTCAGGTTTGTCTCTTTCCCAAAGAAATCCTGAGAGTAATCAATATTTCCCTTATCATCTGTAGGAATATTATTCAGATCCATGGTTGTAACCTGGAACATCTCACCTGCACCCTCGCAGTCACTTCCTGTGATCAGCGGAGTGTGTACATAAACAAAACCTCTCTCCTGAAAGAATTTGTGTATTGCATATGCACAGAGGGAACGTACACGGAAAACAGCCTGGAAAGTATTTGTTCTGGAACGAAGATGTGTGATCGTTCTTAAATACTCAAGACTGTGGCGTTTCTTCTGAAGCGGATAATCTGGTGCAGATGTTCCCTCTACAGAAATCTCTGCAGCCTGGATCTCAAATGGCTGTTTCGCCTGTGGAGTCGCTACCAGAGTTCCCTTTACAATAATCGCTGCGCCTACATTCAGTTTGGAAATCTCAGCAAAATTGTCCATTGTATCATGGTAAACGATCTGAAGGGTCTCAAAATATGTTCCATCATGGAGAACAACAAATCCAAAGGTCTTGGAATCACGAACGCTTCGTACCCAGCCGCCTACGGTGATCTCCTGATCCAGGTATTTATCCCGTTCTCTGTAAATCTCTTTTACTGTTGTAAGTTTCATAATTAGTTCCTCTTTCTCCTCATTTTTCCAAACACTCATTTCTCTATAGTATAGACTATTCCTCTTATTCGCGCAAGGATATTTTTCCAGGGAATAAAAGAAGATCCTGTCTGTTAAGCATCGACACTTTTGGACAAAGATCTTCTCTTCTGTAAGTACTTTTCTATTGCAAAGTTGCCTCATTCTCAGTATTTCTCTGAACGTTTAATGCAATATAAGATAATCCAGACAATACTTAAAAATTCGTTTGTAAGTCTTGGTGGTGTAATGAAGTCCATCATCGTCTGGCAGGTCAACTCCAGTTCCACTAATATTGGTACCATATCCATTCTCCATCAGATAAGAATACGTATCAATATATTCGAAAGTGCTGCCAAGAGCACTACCCACAACAGAATTGAATTTGCGGATTACTTCTTCCTTTCGGATTGCATTCTTACCAAGATACTCGATTGTCTTACTGTTCACCGGATTCACTGACATAAAGAACAGCTTGCAATTTTTTTTCTGTAAGCTCTCAGCAATCTCCTGATAATAAGAAATATAATCATACATATTTCCAGGATCGTTTACTCCCAGATTAAAAATAACCGCAGTTGGTTTCAGAACGGAATAATTCTCTTCTGCAATAGAAAGAATCGTATTCATTCCCTGAGACTTCAGCCATTCAAGACCTTTACCCTCTTCGTATACAAAATCAATATCACGCAGCAGATTCGACTCATAATACCCTGAATTTAATTTTTGCAGCGTTCTCTGCATACGATTAGTTCGGGAGTCTCCTACAAAAATAATGTGATTGTACCCCCGGCTGCTGCCATTTCCAATCTTCCAGCTGCTTGCGGATTGCAGAAGCTCTGAAAGAGTCAGGTCTTCCTCAGCGGAACGGTTAAACACAACTGCATACAGCTTTATGTTGCTGTTTACTGTAATAGTATCACCAGCTTCATAACGCGGTGCTGTGCTTTTTCCTAACTGGATATCCCATCCCATAAAGGTGTATCCGGATGCATTTCTTACAGACGGCAATGTATAAGAACTTCCAGATGCTACATTCTCTGTCTTGTAAACGGTTCCATCATTCTTGCACAAAGCCACTGTAAATGTTGTATCAGACTCGTAAACAGCATATAATTTTATATTTTTTTTGATTCGAATCTTCTGTCCCTCTGTATACGCCGCTTGGGAAGCATTCTTTTTAGTACTCCATCCAACTGCCTTATAGCCGCTTTTTTGTGGAAGCTCTGGCAAGGTAAGATATCCGTTTTTTGTAACAGCTTTGTTTAGTTTCTTAAATACTGTACTGGTGCTTCCGGTATTATCATAGAAATAAACTTTATATATACCAACTTTTTTACGCACCGCGTACAGATTTATATTCTTTTTCAGACGTATTTTTTTCCCCGCGGCATATACCGCTTTGGTATCGTTTTTCTGAGTGGACCAGCCAAGATTTTTGTATCCGGTAATTGCAGGAACTGCCGGAAGCTTAATTTTTTTCCCGGCACTTACCTTTATACGCAGCTTGGAATAAGATGTTTTTCCACTTTGATTCCAGAATCTGACAACTACGTTCTTAGTGGCCGCCTGTACAGACTGAACACCACTAATCCCAATTTTTCCATCATTTCTAAATGAAACTCCGAACAAAATCAACATTGTGGCCAACAGAACCCGGAAAATCCTATTTTTTCTTTTTGTTTTATTTTTCATAGGCACTCCTCTGCTTTTTAATGTCTCTCCTGCTTTCATCATCTGCACAGAAAATAAATAGTTCTTATTTCATCTTCTGTACTGTCTTCAGTATAATCAAACGGACACATTCTTTCAACCCCA
Source organism: Ruminococcus sp. 1001713B170207_170306_F1 (assembly GCF_015668065.1). NCBI lineage: Bacteria > Bacillati > Bacillota > Clostridia > Eubacteriales > Oscillospiraceae > Ruminococcus > Ruminococcus sp. 1001713B170207_170306_F1. The sequence goes on from NZ_JADPEX010000002.1 coordinate 27,332, forward strand.
AAAGATTGTCTTTATGATTTGGTTACAAATTTTCAATAAAACGCATAAATGCAGCTCTGCCCTCTCCTGTACATTTGTAAACACCAGCATCTTCCAGCACGTGAACAAACACATTTCCAACTTCTTTATGAAGAACCTCTTCAATATTGTCTTTATCAAGATGATCGTACTTCGGAAGGAATTCTTTTACCCACTGCGCATGTTTTTCAATCTTCTCATTAGAAGCAACATCCTTGCCATCCAGAATATATTCTTCCAAAAGCTCCAGTTCTTCTTTTAGTCGCGCAGGGAGAACTGCCAAGCCCATAACCTCGATCAGACCGATATTCTCCTTCTTAATATGATGGTACTGTGCATGCGGATGATATACGCCAAGAGGATTTTCTTCTGTGGTAATATTGTTTCGTAGAGTCAGATCCAACTCATACATATCACCTTTTTTACGTGCGATCGGAGTGATCGTATTATGAGGTTCGCCATCCGTTTCTGCAAAAATGAATGCAGCCTCATCTGTATAGCCTCTCCAAACCTCCAGCACATGAGTTGCCAGATCAATCAGGCGCTTCTCATCTTTATGACGGATACGAAGTACAGACAGCGGCCATTTTACAATACCAGCCTCCACATCCTCATAGCCCGGAATAGTTACATATTTCTCAATTTCAGCCTTTGCCATAGCAAACGTATAATGGCCGCCCTGGAAATGATCGTGACTGAGAATAGAACCTCCCACAATCGGTAAGTCTGCATTTGACCCCAGAAAATAATGTGGAAACAGCTTCACGAAATCAAACAGCTTGATAAATGTGTTTCTCTCGATTTTCATAGGTGTGTGCTGGAAATTAAATACAATACAATGCTCATTATAATAAACATAAGGAGAGTACTGCATTCCCCACGGACTGTCATTGATTGTGATCGGAATGATTCTGTGATTCTCTCTTGCAGGATGATTTGCGCGGCCTGCATATCCCTCATTTTCCGGACAAAGCAGACATTTGGGATAGCTGCTTGATTTTATAAGCTTTGCTGCAGCAATAGCTTTCGGATCTTTCTCTGGCTTAGAAAGGTTGATTGTAATATCAATTGCTCCATAAGGAGAATCCACAGTCCATTTCTGGTCTTTCTTTACACGATAACGACGAATATAATCACTGTCCTGGCTTAATTTATAGAAATAATCTGTTGCTTCTTCCGGAGATTTCTCATATTTTTCCCAGAAAGACTTCTGTACCTGAGCCGGGCGGGGCATAAGACAGTTCATTAATCTTGTATCAAACAGATCTCTGTAAACCACACTGTCCTGAATCAGACCACGTTCTACAGCTTCGTCTAACAGTTCTTTCAGAACTTCTTCCAGATTAATATCAGAATATTCCTCTGCCGGTTCTGTGTATTCATCTTCTTTAAAAACATCAAGAAGAAGATTTGTTGTATAGTTTTTCTCACAGGCAGGAGTCAGCCCTGTCTCAATTCCATACTGTACCAGTTTTTTAATACTTTCGCTTAGCATTTTTCTGTCCTTTCCTGTTGCTTTATTTTTAACAGTCTGTCCTCCACCACAGACAGACTGTTAACCACCACTTTGCTGCATCTTTCACATCCAGCATTTTTTGCATACATGTTCAATATCGGACTGTACCGGCTTTCCCAACAGCCACTTTAAAGCTTCAGTTTCTCAACATAACTTATAAAAATATTGCCGGCCTTTTCAAACAGCTCCGTACTGTCATTCATACCGTAAGGATAAGTTTCCCCTTTCTGCGGATCGTACAGATATGTGTTATATTCATCATATCCAATGATCACAACACTGGTATTATCCCCGGTCTTGGCAATTACCGGACGCTGGGCGCTGACCTCATATAAGACACTGTCTAATGTACAGCCAGACAAATCAATGATAGTACCCTCATCCCCAAGAGCCTCCTGCAGTGCTGTAACATCCAGGGATGCACTCTTCATTGCTTCCGGCACATCCTCCAGATTAAGAGTCAGCTTTGTCTTCTTATTTCCACGCTCCCATACATACTGCTGAGCACGATTCAGCACAACACCAGTCTGATCATCTGCTCTTTGAAGCGCAAGTGCAGGATCTGTGAATGTACTGTCCAATCCTCCTTTTGCATAAACATAGTAAATATCTTCCTCAGGAATCTGCGTATCCAGAATAATACGGTCATCACCTATATTTTTCATTTTTGCATAAACAACTAACGGTTCCTGAATTTCAGGCGTTTCAGTGAGAGCCAGTCGTATCTGAGTTCCGGTTCTGGAATTTGTCACAAGTTCCACGGATACAGTATTGGTCGAGGCTTTGGAATTATTCAGAATATTATCCTTGCTTACTGCTTTGTATCCTTTTTTTGTCTTCTTGGACAACTGAAATTCCATCATAGTGTTTCCCATGGTAATATCAGTTACATACAATCCATCCTGATGATATTCTTTTTTCAAAGTTCCATCAAATCCTTCAATACGGACCGTATGAATCCCCGTAGTCTCATGACCATTATCGTCTGCGATCACATCTCCATCAACTACGATTCCATAAACAAGATCTTCATTCATAAATCCATTCAGCACTAAAGACTGTCCTGAAGATGGTGCAAGACTCCTGGTTTCTAATGTTTCAAAATCTATTTCTTTTATATTTCCGGCGCTTTCACCTTCCTGAATGATCCATGCAGCATGTGCACCTGTATCCGAAACAGCAAAGTCATCTATTTTAATTCCTTCCTCAAGAACCTCACTGGTACCATCTGAAATGTTTATCTTATAAAGCTTATTTGCAAATAAAAGATAAAGAGCATTTTCTGTACTGACATAGGATAATGTTCCAAGATCCTCTTTCAGGAATTCGTAGGATTCTGTAGACGGAATAAATACTTTTTCTTCCACCACATTCTGATCATTGCTGTAATGATATACACAAACACCACAGTATCCTTCCCGAACGCCTCTGTTCATATATCCATAAAGAACAAAGTCCACATCTCCGTTATCTTCCACACGGATGATCTTTATATTATGCTGGTATCTGGAATCCCTGAAATCTCCATCCGTTTCTTTGCGAAAACTGAAAATTCTGGAAAATTTTCCATCATCAGGAGAATAAGACCATAAATCCCCTTCCTGAACGAAAGCAAGAACTCCTGCGTTTTCATTCATCATATATTCCACATTTTTGTCTCTGACTCCAAGTAAAAGCCCCTTGTCGGAAATGCTGATGGAGCTTTCCTCAAATACCTGTGATGCACTTCGTTTAAAATCCAGAAGCATGATTCTGGTTTCAGTATAACGCATCCGGTAAAATTCTGTCACATCATAGATTTCCTGGTTTCCATTTTCATCCAGTGCCGCAATCTGATATTCAACAGAAAGACTGGCTGTGGTTTCATTAATATCCTTCACTACAGGAATTCCCTTTCTGTAAATCTGAGGGTTCAGATTGCCCCAGCTGATCTGGGCAAATGTAGAATTGATATTAATGTCTGTATAGTTGGTAGACGTACTGGATGTGTCTGATTCCAGGTAAGCAGTCAGATCCTCGGCGGACGCTTTATCCAGACATTTTTCATAAAAGCTCGCAACAAACTTCACGTACTGAGCAGCATTCACATTGGATCTGGAAACTACTCTTGTATAGTAATAAGCTGTTCCCTTATTTGTCTCAAGAGATAATTGCAAAGAATACTCCTGATTCATCAAAAGATCACTGCTCAGCTTAATTGTTGTTGTCAGATAGCTGTCCTGTTTATCCAGACTTTTAATCTTACGGTTTTCCAGTACCTTACTGCCATCTGAAGTACGTATCTCATAGGAAAGGCTTTTCACCTTTGTATCATAGGCATTTATGACAAAGGACAGTTCCTTGGATGTATCAATAGGCGTCACACTGTCCCTGGTAAAATCAGACTGCATAGGCTGTGCATAACCATACATCCTGTTTGCATAATTTCCATCAAAATCAACCATTACCTCCGGAAAAACCGGATCATTCATATCAGAGCGGTCATCCGTAGTCTCACTATTCAGCAGGAACGAACTTCCTGCCACGCCGAGAACAAAAACAAACAGGAGAATCACTGCTCTGCGTAAAAATTTAATCATTCTTTCTCCTCTTAACTCTCTGATTGTACCTCCCCTTCACGGTACAGAAGTCTTTCCAGTGTAGGATTTATATGCAGTTCCTTCATAAGCTGCACTGTACTCTTCATATCTTTTGGTTTGCCTGTCTTTACAGCACGGATCAGCAAATTCTTGGGTGTATGCTCCATATCAATAAATTCCAGAATCTGAGTTTCGTATCCCATACTTTCCAGCAGATTGGCTCGAATTCCATCTGTCATCAAAGCAGCCATTCTCTCCTTAAGAATGCCATATTTCAGTACAGGCTCCAACACTTCATTTTTTATCTGTCTATTTACCTCATGCTGACAGCAGGGTACAGACAAAATAACTTTCGCTCCCCATTCCACAGCCTTCGCAAGAGCATAATCTGTAGCTGTGTCACAGGCTTGCAAGGTTACTACCATATCAACAGAAGAAACACCTTCATAATCAGCAATATCTCCCTGATAAAAATGCAGTTTTTCATATCCATACTTTACTGCAAGATGATTACATTTTTCTATTACATCTGTTTTCAGATCCAGACCAATAATATTTACATCATAACCTTTCAGTTCTCTCAGATAGTAATACATGGCAAATGTAAGATAGGACTTTCCGCATCCAAAATCAAGAATGGTCACTTCCCGCTGTTGATCCAGTCTTGGAAGAATGTCCTGAATAAATTCCAGAAATCGATTGATCTGTCGGAACTTATCGTATTTTTGGGTAATAATCCTGCCTTCCTTATTCATAACACCAAGATCAACAAGAAAGGGGACTGGAATATTTTCCTTAAGTATGTACTGCTTTACACGATTGTGGGCCAATATCTGCGTGCCCTTGCTGAAAGTCTTGTCCTTTCCGAAAGCCAGACCTTTTCCATTTTCGGGATGACGTCTGGTCTTTATGGTCATCTTTCCTTTTTTGCTTACCAGAATAGTTCCATCCAGCGCCATCCCACTTGCCTGAAGCTGAGAAAAATCATGCTGCAGCCCCGCTTTTAAATATGAGATCAGTTCCTCTCTGGAATAATTTTTATGGAGCACCTTCGTCCCTACAGTTTCAGAAGCCTGATAAACCACCTTCCCCCGGATTTCTACCGGGCGTATTTTTACTTTGGATGGTCCGTCCCCTCTGCTGCCGCTTAGGATAGCTTGACACAGCTGTTCATTTATCTGTTCCTCTAAATATTCATCTATTGTTTTCATTTTTATTATAATTATTTTCTTTTATATTCTGTAATCGTTACTGTTCACTCCGCTCACAGCAACCTCCAATTGTCATTTTGATGCGTCTTATCTGTAAAAATCTCCCCTGCATCTTCTTCGTCGGCATCTTCTTCGTGATATTTCATGAAAAAGAAGCACTTCTACCAGATCACCAAGAAGTCCATCAGACATTGCTTCCATATCAGCCTCTGATCTTACTTCATCCACGATCTTCCTTCCAAGGTGATACAACATAAACCTGTCAGGATATTCATCGTAAAGCCGGCTGCCTTCATAATCCTGAAGATCACATTCTTCTTCCACTTTTTCCTGTATCTTTCTGGCAGTGTCCGGATAGTAGGATTTCATCAGAAAAAATTCCTCTTCTTGTTCCTTTTCTCCCCGGTAGAGCAAGGGATTTGCATAGCTTGTGTAAAATGGATAAAAATCTTTATATATCATATCAGCAATTTCGATTCCTTTTCCATTTCACTCTCATTATATGCAAGCTTCCGTTTTTCGGTCAATTGCACCATTTTTCAAATACGCGCCAAAGCGTGTTTGAAAAAGGCTTTCTGCAAGATGTACGTCACAATTTGTGGAAGATTTTGCCCGGATGATGGCGCCGCAGCGGGCTACGGCAACTGAATTCGGGAAAAATATACCGCAAAGTGGGGCGTGCAGATTGCGGGAATGATTTTTCAAATACGCGCCAGCATATTTAAAGTAAGCCTCACACTATGGTCAACAGCTGCTTTCTCAAATTCGCTGTAATCCATCTGCGCACTTCCATCAGCCTTATCAGAAATAGCACGGACAACCAGAAACGGAATTTCATTTAAGTATGCTGCCTGTCCAATGGCTGCACCTTCCATTTCAGTCGCATATGCTGAAAACTCTGATACAATTCGATTCTTAACATCCTGATCGCAGACAAACTGGTCTCCAGAAGCAATTCTTCCTTCAAATACCTGAATATCCGGATTTACTTCCTTACATACTTCTGCAGCAAGTCTGCGGAGATTATCATCTGCATTAAAGAAAAATACAGGCATTTGCGGAATCTGTCCCTTGCGGTATCCAAATCCGGTAGCATCCATATCATGCTGTACAACATCTGTGGAAAGAACAATATCACCAATATTAATATTTTTATTTAAGCTTCCTGCAATTCCTGTATTAATGATCGCATCTACTGAAAATACATCTGCCAGAATCTGAGCACAGATACCAGCATTTACCTTGCCAATTCCGGAACGCACTACAACAACCTTTTTTCCAGCAAGTATTCCCTCATAAAAATCCATGGAAGCTTTTTTTATAATTCGTACATCTTCCATTTTTTCTTTTAAAATCGCAACTTCAACTTCCATTGCGCCAATAATACCAATTGTTTTCATTTAGCATTCTCCTCTGTTTTTGAAAGTTAACTGCTTCTTCATCTGACATTATACCAAAACTTCTTGCTATATCCAACTTAAATTTGGCATGGAAACTTATAATATCTTCTGCTATAATGAGAGAAGGTGCAAAGCTATTGCTGTTCATAACCTGACCAGCGTTCCTAAGCTCCTGATTTTACATAACGATTGGAGGAAAAAACAATGGAATATAAAACAAAAGGTGTTTGTTCTATGGCAATTCAATATGATATTGATGATGAACAGAAAGTTCACAATGTGAAATTTATTGGTGGATGTTCTGGAAATACACAGGGAGTTGCCAAACTTGTAGAAGGTATGCCGGCGAAAGAAGTAATTGCACGCCTGGAGGGAATCCAGTGTGGACGCAGACCTACTTCATGCCCTGACCAGCTTGCCACTGCTTTAAAAGAAGCGATTTCATAATTACTTCCCCGGGATTTTTGTCCCGGGGATTTCTTTTCAGACTGTAACACTTACCCATCAGTTCTGTCCCATTTATCACATAAAGATTGGACATCCCTTGAAAACTTCTCCAGATCTTTGTTTGCACAGCCCTCGTTTTTGCGTATGACGGAAAGCAGTCTGTATCCAAGCGCAAGCAGCTTTTCGTATACCTTTGCAGCCTTAGATGCTTTTTGTAACGCAGCAGGCTTCTGTATCTTAACGCCCTCTGCCTCGTACAGAAATTCGCCTTCAGCCAGATCAAATTCTGTTCCACTGAATGGCGCATATGCATCATAGTTCATCTCATCACGCAGTCTTGCAGCAAACAGTTCTGTCACAGTATCCTCGCCATGAGTAACAAACACTTTCTGAGGCTTTACTTCAAATGCTTTTATCCAGTCAACCAGACCATTTACATCTGCATGGCCACTGATTCCCGGCATACGGCAGATTTTTGCTGCAACGTGCACCGGTTCACCAAAGAGTTTTATTTCCTGAGTTCCTTCCAAAAGGGCGCGTCCCGGAGTTCCAACAGCCTGATAGCCCACAAAAAGAATGGTGCTGTCCTCCCGCCACAGATTATGTTTCAGGTGATGTTTAATTCTTCCTGCATCACACATTCCACTGGCAGAAATAATCACCTTACAGTCATCATCGAAATTGATTGCTTTTGAGTCTTCACTTGTTACGGATATCTTCAAACCAGGAAAGCTAAGAGGATTGATTCCTTTTCGAATAAGTTCCAGAGCCTCGTCATCAAAACAATCATATTTATGAATACCGAAAATATTTGTTGCTTCATTTGCAAGAGGGCTATCTACAAACACTTTAAAATTATCATGCCCGTGAATAAGGCCTTCTGCTTTTATCTGTCTGATAAAATACAGCATCTCCTGCGTTCTTCCCACTGCAAAAGAGGGAATTACCACATTACCGCCCCGGTCAAAGGTCTCCTGAATGACATCTGCCAGAAGGCGCACATAATCTGGTCTCTCTCCGTGGCTCCGGTCTCCGTATGTAGATTCCATTACCACGTAGTCTGCTTTTCTAAAATAGGCAGGGTCTTTTATAAGCGGCTGATTTTTGTTTCCTATATCTCCCGAAAATACAATTGTTTTTTCAACTCCAGCTTCACAGATATTCACCTCAATACTGCTTGATCCAAGAAGGTGACCTGCATCAATAAACTTTACTCTCAGCCCCTCGCCAAGAATTATTCCAGTCTCATATGGACAGCCTACAAAATTACGAATAACCCCTAATGCATCCTCCATGGTATAAGCTGGAACAAATTCAGGCTTCCCCTGACGTTTTGCCTTGCGGTTACGCCATTCTGCCTCAAACATCTGGATATGGGCACTGTCACGGAGCATAATATCGCAAAGATTACAGGTTGCCTCTGTGGCATATACAGGTCCTTTAAAGCCTTTTGCGTAAATAGCAGGAAGATTTCCGGAATGGTCCATGTGTGCATGTGTTAAAAGCACAAAATCTAATTCTCCCGGAGGCACAGGAATATCTTTATTTTCATAATAATCAGGTCCCTGTTCCATTCCACAGTCTACAAGAAACTTTTTTCCTGCTGCTTCCAGGTAATAGCAGCTCCCGGTAACTTCATGTGTTGCTCCAATAAAAGTGATCTTCATACAGATTCCCCCTTTTACCCGAACTCTTACTTATATTACATATATTTTTCTGTTTTTATGGCATAACATCTTCACTATTTATAATATGCTGAACAGAGCTGACAAATTTCGCTGAATCAGCCTGGCTTGCCATACTTCCGGCAAGAATACCGATTGCAGCAAGAACTGCAATCCCTACTGCCTTTCCATATTTGTACCAGGGTTTATTTTCTTCTTTTTCAAACTGACGTAGCTTATCAGAAAATCCTGCAATAAAATCAATTTCCTCAGCTGAACTTTCTGTTGATTGAGCATCTTTTAAATTTTCCTCTTTGGACGCCTCGTTCCGGAATCCTGGAAACTTCACTATTTCAGCAGTCTTTGTATCATTATTCATAGCTTTTGCAGAATTGGCCTCATTTATTTTATCTTCATCCAGTTTGCCTTCTGCTTTCATTTTCTTTAAAAACTGCTGATACGCCTCATCCAGTTCCTCATCCGAAATCTCAAAATCATTTGCAGCATTTCCTAGAAGACTTTCTTCTATCATTTTTGCTTCTTTGATCATTTCAGTTTCTAACAGACTGTCGGTTTTCTCTCCTATCTTTTTTTTGTTCATTTTTTTCTCCCAGATTTTTTTCTTTTCTTGACAATTCCCTTTTAGGGGTTCATATTTATTAAATAGGTCGCTATTCACAAAGTGAACTGTAACTATTAAACACTTATTCAGGAGGATCCTATGAAGCATATTATCCTTACCGGCGGTGGTACTGCCGGACATGTTACCCCGAATATTGCTCTGATTCCCGCTTTACAGGAAAAAGGTTATAAAATTTCTTACATCGGCTCCTACAATGGTATTGAAAAACAGCTTATTGAGGAGCTTGGTATTCCTTACTATGGAATTGCTTCCGGTAAATTAAGACGATATTTTGATTTGAAAAACTTTTCAGATCCATTTCGCGTTATAAAAGGCTATTTTCAGGCTAAAAGTCTTATGAAAAAATTAAAGCCTGATGTAGTATTTTCCAAAGGCGGCTTCGTGACAGTACCAGTGGTAATTGCCGCAGGCAAACGCCACATTCCGGCAATCATTCATGAATCTGATATGACTCCGGGACTTGCTAATAAGCTTTGCCTTTCTTCCGCCACAAAAGTCTGCTGTAACTTTCCAGAAACTGTAAATAATCTTCCAAAAGATAAGGCAGTTCTTACAGGTACTCCTATTCGTCAAGAGCTTCTCCATGGTAATAAAGAACACGCTCGCGCATATTGTGGTTTTACTTCAGATAAACCAGTTCTTTTGGTAATTGGCGGCAGTCTGGGTGCTGCTTCTGTAAACGAAAATGTACGAAAAATTCTTCCTGAACTGCTGAAAGAATTCCAGGTTATTCATATTTGCGGCAAGGGAAAAACGGATGAAAGTATCCAGCTGACAGGTTATGTCCAATATGAATATGTTCAGGAACAGCTTCCTGACATGTTTGCATTGGCAGATGTAGTAATCTCCCGTGCAGGAGCTAATGCTATCTGTGAACTTGCCGCACTTTCAAAGCCAAATCTCTTAATTCCATTGTCCGCAAAGGCAAGCCGCGGTGATCAGATTCTCAATGCCCGCTCCTTCGAGCGCCAGGGTTACAGTATGGTACTGGAGGAGGAAGAGATTACAGAAGCGTCTCTCTTAGAGGCAATCCGCAAACTCTATCAGGAACGTGATAAATATATTGCGGCTATGTCTGCAGGCAAAAACTTAAATTCTATTCAGCATATTGTGAATCTCATTGAAGAATGTATTCATTCCTGATTTTACACTGCATACCTCTGTTATTTAACAGAGGTATGCTTTTTAATTTTACTCTTTTTCCAGTCTTAAAATTTCTGCTAAAAGCCATTTTCTGGCTCTAAGTACTCTGTTATTTACATTATTTCTTGTATAGCCAAATTCGCGCGCTACTTCTTCAGTAGATACACCTTCCATTACAACTCGCATAAAAATCATATAGTTAATTAAATTTTTCCGTCGCAGGCCTTCAAATGCCATTGATAAATATTTCTGTTTTTCCAGCCCCAGTAATGCCGCTTCTGCGCTTTCTGTAGTACGATACTGCAATTCAGCCACATCATTGTCAAACATTACTTCCCGCTTTACATATGATTTTCTCAGGTAGTCCCTTCCTTTATTGGTTGTTTTCCATACCACCAATGCGTGAAGCTTTTCTTCGCTGGAAGCATCCAGTCTCTCTTTTATTTCGTAAAAGTATGAAAATACCTCCTGTGTAACATCCTCGGCTGTAAAACGGCTTTGTACAATTCCATTTGCGATTTTAACAGAGACTTTATAATACCGTCTGTAAAATGTGTTAAATTCTTCGCTATTCATCTTGTGTACCCCGTTTTCTAGCAGCTTTTCAATTTCTCCAGGATTTCATTTTTCACCTCATCCGTTAAAGTTCCAGGTTTCCAGGTAATTCCCACCTGATCTCCTTCATATCTCGGAATCAGATGCATATGAAAATGAAAAACAGTCTGTCCTGCCGGTTCGCCATTATTTTGTACAATGTTAAAACCATCGCACTTTAACGCCTCGGTCATTTTTGTGGCCATTTTCTTTGCCAGAATCATTGCTTTCGCAGCCATATCATCTGATATCTCATAGATATTAGCCGCATGCGCTTTCGGCAAGATCAAGGCATGTCCTTTACTTGCAGGACCCAGATCCAGAATTACTCTGAAGTCTTCATCTTCATACAATGTTGCTGATGGAATCTCTCCGTTTGCAATTTTGCAAAAAATACAATCACTCATAGTCTTATCCTCCCAAATAGAATATATAAATTATACGTCTGATAATAGCGAAAATCACATTTTTTTCCAAAATTTTTTAAAAAATTTTTGGAACAGTATTTTTTATTTCTGTCGAATAATCTCGATTTTTTAAGTACGATTTTATTTGTCATTTGTCCACTTCAATGATACACTTCACTTGAGGTGAGCTTATGAAAAATAATTTAATCTTAAACAAAAAACAGGATGAATTTCATCTGATACTATCACGATTTTCCCATGAGATACGCAATCCCATAGCACTTATTAACAGCGAGATTCAGATGATTGAAGACACACATCCTGAAGTTGTCTCATTTGATTACTGGAATGATATTACAGCTAATCTGGAGTATACCAAAGAATTGTTAAATAATCTTTCGGATTACAATAATGCCCATAAACTTGAACGGAAAAGAACTGCTTTTACTGCCTATCTTAAGGAAATTATTTCCAGTATCCAGCCCACTTACCAGTACCTGGGCATTACCTTAAAAACTGATATTTCGCCCTCACTGCCTGCCCTCTTTATTGATCCCGTTAAATTAAAGCAGGCTTTACTGAATCTGCTCAGAAATGCAGCAGAAGCAATTTCCAGTGCTGATGGAAAAGTAAAATTATGTGCTTTTTCCAGTGACCAAAGGGTACATATTGTCATAACTGACAATGGATGCGGCATATCGGAATCACAGCTGAATGAAATTTTCACTCCATTTGTAACATTCAAAAAGGGTGGAACCGGACTGGGGCTGGCAATCACCAGAGAGATCATCCAGGCTCACAGCGGAAACATTTATGCAGAAATTGAATCCGATGGGGAAACATCCTTCCACATTGTTCTGCCAGAAAAATTTCCCGGATGATAAAGAACTGCCGCCAGGATAAATCCACAAACCATGCCGCCAACATGGGCTGCATTATCTACACCAGTACTTGTAAAACCGAAATACAATGAGAATCCGGCCATGATCATCATCTGTCGTACGGAAATATCCTGAATTCTTCCATGATTTCGAATAACTACATAGAGCATTGCTCCCATTACTGCAAAAACGGCACCAGAGGCACCAGCTGACACTGCATAATCCGCTGATTTCATTTCCGTAATAAAAGAAAAAATATTTCCACCAAGACCGCCAAGAAGGTAAATTAAAATAAATTTAATCTTCCCTACAACCGGTTCCAGGCGCTGTCCCAGTACAAAAAGGACAAGCATATTATTGGCAATATGATAAATTCCAAAATGCAGAAACATACAGGTAAATAACCTGTATATCTCTCCATTTTCAAGAATCAGCGGTGGATAGGCGGCTCCACATTCAATCATGTGAGCAGTATTTTCTGATCCGCCGGTAAAATCAACAATAAGAAATATCAGTATATTCAGAAGTATAAAAAGAACCGTTATTGGTTCTTTTTTTATTTCTTCCACGCCATCACCTCGATATTTTCAGTCTACTTTCGAGACTGTTTTTGTTACTTTCTGATAATAGAATAAGTATAGCACAATTTCTCTGATACCTCAACAGATCAGACCCGGTAAATTTATAAATCTGTTATTTTATTTCAGAAACACATACCTGGCCTGCGCAAAGTCTATCTGATCCTGATCCTGAAGGCAATATTCCTCATCCCCTTTTAAAATTTTACCATTTACAGATGTTCCATTGCGTGAATTCAAATCCGTAAGATAATATTCTCCCTCCCGTTTCCGTATCTTCGCATGTATCCGGCTTACTGTAGGAAGATCGATCACCGCATCCGCTGCATTCTCCATTTTCCCAATTACCGTAAGTTCATTCTGAAGATAGATCGTAGCAAGTTCACCAGGTTCACGGCTTACAAGAGTTGCCGGTCCAGTAACAATATTTGCAGATAACACCACTGTTTCGCCGCAATTTTTTTGTGATATTGATATTTTTTCTTTTTGGTGCAATACTTCTGCTGTATTTTGCATTGAAGTCGTATTTCTTTCAATGCTATCTTTAAAGTTCACCTTATCTTTTCCTGAGTCTTCACTCACTTTTTTATTTTCTCTTTTATTCTGTATTTCCAGATGTCCCTTTTTCTCATGTCTGATGCAATTCTTATTCTTTATAACGGACACACCCCAGGTACACAACATTCCAATTACCATAATCCCAGCTGCCACTCCCAGAATAACCTGCATAGATACCCTCGGCAGATACCCCAGTGTTTCTGCGGCCACAACCACCAGTGCAAAAAATCCAGCTGCTACACACCAAATCAAAAATCCTTTAGACGTACCCCCAACATCTTTTTTCTTTTTTTCAGATAATTCTTCCTCCCAAAGCAACTCTTCCAGATGTTCTTCCTGAGGCTTTTCCTCTTTTGACTCCCCATAATTTTCAAACAGATCAATTTTCTCACTGCCATCTGAATTACACCTTTTCTCTGTCATAGTGCCTGATTCCTGCAAAATTGAGGAACCAACTGTTTTTTCTATTTCCTCTCTATCCTGATAAAGTTCCTTTTTTATATATTCCAAATGAAAACTGTCTTCCAAAGCTCTTCTGTATATTCCATACCCAAGCATTACAGCCTTTGAGTCTTCATGATCCAGAATCGGAAGAATATACTCTGTCAGTTCCTGAAATTTCTGTCTCACATCTTCATCATATCCAGGAAGATAACAAAAATAGATCTGTCTCTTTTCCACATCTACATACATATACTCTGGCTTCAATACTAACCTGCATGGATTCAGCAAATATTCTGACATATCTTCCATCACCTGCACAAATCCCCCCAGGATCATCTGAAGATCTTCGTAACCCATTTTCTTTTCTTCATAAAGAGAAAGCAAAGACTGTTTGGAGGTAATGTCATAACACACCATAAACTGTCCATCAACTCCCTGCACTCTGCATTTTAGAATAGATGGAATCGAATTGCCAACCAGCATTCTCATCTGATAAGAAGAAGTATCTGGTTCTTCATTTTCATACAGCACAAGATAATTTCCATTTATATCTCTTTTATATTCTGATTTCATTTTTTACCCCTTCAGCTTATTTGACACTTCAGAAAGTCCCTTTACTTTTCGGATCCAGGTTACCGGTTTTATTACTTTTACACTTCCCTTTACCTGCAAATGACTGTTAAATCCTCCATATACGGAAAACATATCAAGATCATACGTTACCTGCACTTTTTTTCCTTCGCTGACCTGAAGTTTCAGGTTTTTGCTTTCATAAAATCCGGTGTTCCCAAGTTCTTTTCCTTTTTTTAATGCTTTATCACGACTTTTCCCTTCTGGCCGTGCCGTTTCCAGACTGCCGTCAAGAGCTGCTTCGTAAGCCGCGGCTGTGAGCCAGACCTTATTATGTACGTAAAAAAACAAATACAAAGTTATCGTCACAACCAACAAAAGCAGCGGCATTAAAAGTGCTGCTTCTATTGTCATGCTTCCCCTTTTCATTCTCTTTTTCAATAAATCAAACCTCCAATGTATCCCAACATAAGAAATGGAACGAAAGGCATCTCAGTCTTTTTCCCTTTTCCTGACAGAAATAACACCACAATCCCCCAAAAACAGCAGCAAAAAAGTCCCAATAAAAATGCTGACAAAAGTTCCTCAAAAGACAGTACTGTTCCAAGCGACAGAAATAAAAGACCATCTCCCATCCCAACAGCGCCTTTCGAGATAATACTGAGCATGATCACAGCGGCCCCCATACAGACATTCCATACCAAATCCACACTCACAGTTCCAAGAAAGCAGGCTCTTATCATTCCCATAATTCCAAATACAACAATTGACAAAAGTGAAACTTCTCTTGTACGTATATCTTTCCAACTGTTAATTCCAAGAAATGCAAGAATGCAAATTCGTTCCATTATTTTATTCCCCTTCCATTTCTTCTTATTAACCACATCGTTTACATGCATGCAGATTACCAGCTTCCGACTCTTTTACCAGACGTACGGACCTTTTCAAGCCGCTGCAATTTTTGTCATTATGATAACGGTTTCCAGATTTTGTAATATAAACTGTACTTCCTGGAGCTTGCCCTCTACTGCAGCTTTCACATGCATGATATTTCTCTCCATTTTCATTTCGTCTGGAAGAAACACTTCCACCCGACACTTTAGTAACCGACAGATTGAGGTGACTGCAAGTCAGCTTTTTGTGATACACCGAACCTGAAACCGTTACATACACCATATTTTCCGGTTTTTCATTCTCTTCACTATTCCCATTTCCTCTGTCCACGCCAGTCCAGGCATGAACCCTCACCTTGTTATACTGCCATTTAGCCGGAAGCGGTATCAATCCGCCAATTGGCTTGTATTTGTAAACATCAGGAAGCGTAATTTCTTCTACTCCGTCGCCTCCCACCACATACGCATACATTCCGGCTTCCTTTGCACTCTGACACAGTTTGCTCAAGTGTTCCGTCTGAATTCTGTATACATCCATAAAATGTATCATTGTCACCATTCCAAAGAAAAAGAGTGGAAGGGCAAAGGCCGCTTCTATCGTAAGACTGGCTTTTTTTACCTGCTCTTTTATTTCTTTTCCAAAGGCGCACAAAGACACTTTTCCGAAAAGATTTCTGACAGAAAACGGGGACTTTCTGACAGACCGGATTCCCAGAGAACTCTTCCTTCTTGTTCTGCTCCTAAGAGCCTGTATATCTTTTCTCTTTTTTCTTTTAATCATTTTCCATCTCCTTTCCGGGAAAGCATCCTTCTGCGCCTTTCTTATATAGTAATATGGCAAGAGACGATCTATTTTCCAGCTAAATATAGTGATATTCCCGCGTTACGGTGAACACTTTTCTTTTATTTGCCTTTACATCCACAGAAGCCTCCAGTGCAGTAATGCAATGATCCAGACAAAATTCATTCCAGTCTTCCATCTCCCGAAACGAACTTTCAATCATATCCATACCCCCTTTAACTTTTTGTGTCTTTAAAGTTGTCAATAAAAATATCTGCAAATAATCCTCATAGGACAACCCGTTTACATCGTTTTGCCGGTCCGTATCCAGCTTATCTACCAATGCCGGCAGCCCCTGCAACGACAGTTGCCAATTAGAGGCATTCTTAGTTAAAGGTACTTTTCCGCCGGCAAATAGCTCTCTTACATCCAGAATGCTTTCAGCAAAAGCCCAGCATAGGATCAGCGCACCTTCAATCACCACAACTGCCGGTGGAATAAGAAATGCGGCTGCAATTGCCGCTGCCATGGCATGAATCTGTCCCATCATAAGCGCATCTGAAACCAGATATGCAACATTAAGTCCTTCCCGAACCATCAAAAGTTTTTTCGCTACATCTTTCAAATTTGCCTCATCACTGTTTTTCTTTCCAATAATGTACTCAATCTGATAGCGCAAGCCGCTCTTTCCTGGTTCTATATAGTTTCCCAGTTTTTCCATGAGATATTGCTGATACAAAACCTGGGAGAGCATACTTCCATCTGCTTTTACGGAATCCTCCATTGCCAATCCTGTTTCAAGTTTTCTTCCTGAAACCAATTCTTTAGTTTTTACCTTTTTGTCAGAAACTTCTTTTCCAAAAGGGAGAACCAGATCCAGAAGTCCCATTTTTCGTACTTTTCGAATTACTGGAATAGGATTTTCAACTTTTGCAGGAGGATTCTTTTCTGTCACAGACGGAAGCATTTTCCCATCTGTAAACCCATCCTGCCCATTCTGCTGTTCCTGTTTCTTTTTTTCTTCCAGCAAAGCCTGACTTTTTTGTTGTGCAGTATCCATTTCACTTTCATAATTTTCAATGGTTCCTTTACTTTCTATCTCATTGCCTTGTCGCTCCGCTTCAATTGTCTTTTTCTGCATATCTTGAATTTTGTTTAAAAGGAGCTTTGCCCCATGGCTTCCAAGAGTTTCTTTCATGTATTGGACTGCCTGCTGATAAAAGACTTCACCTTCTGAATCTGTCATCAGAAGATAACCGGAAATGCCACCCTGCTGTACTGACAATTTCTGACTATTTTGCTTTATCACAGGCTTCATATAAGATTCCAGATTATCATATATAGAGGCCAGATTCATTTCCTTTCCCCCACAGGCTCCGTCAACAGCGAACAAGTCAAAATCCTTTAAAAGGGACTTGTCATATTGTCCAAATAAAGAATACAGTCCAATATCCATCCCATTCAAAATCTGAGTTCTGGCCGCAGCCATTCTTGCTGACTCGAGTCCTGAGCTCAGCAGGGACAGAATAAGTCCAAGGGTTAAGGCCAGAAAAACAGTAATACTTCCTCTTTTTACCATGGCGCACCTCTCCTTTTCAAATCATTTTGTTAGTTGGAAATCATTTAAATAGAATTACTTTGCTTTGTGATCTTTGACAGAATATTCTTCACAAGACTGGTCAACTGGTCTTTAAAAATCATGACCAGTGCAATAAGAACTACAAGGATCAGAATAATTTCCACAACGCCTACAGCATCTTCTTCCCACAAAAATTCTCTCATCAGTCTGCGCAGTTCGCTCATATTTCTCACCTCCCTCAGCCTGAAAAATTTCCTTTGGCACTTTTCTTTTTAAATATGAAAATCGGCCTCCGGATTGGATTTATCCATAAAAGGACAGACAGGCCGGCAGCATAACAATAGCCATTACAACGCCCAGCATCAGTATCATTGGAAATAACAATTTGGTAGTTGCCGTTTCTCCTTGAACTTTTGCTTTTCTTTTCCTGTCATCCCAGGCTTCCACAGATTCTTTTTCCAGCATTTCTCCCATATGACGGCTGCCCTTCTGAAGATTCTGGATCAATAATGTTGCAAATGTTTTATACTTTACATGTCCGCACCTTTCACCAAAGCGGCGATAGGCTTCCATTTCTGAAATTCCACTCTCCATTTCATGGCAGGCAGTAACAAGCTCTTCATATGCAATACGTTTTTCATTTTTGTTTTTATAATCCGAAGCCATCTTCCTAAACGTATTTCGAACAGTCATTCCAGCCTGCACCAACAAGGTAAACTTCATAATCAGTCCCGGATAGTCCATCATCAGTTCTTCATATCTTTTCGTTCTGGCTTTCTGCTCTTCTCGCGCAATTATAACAATCATGACAAATGCTGCTGCAAGGAAAATTGCTGCCAACATGTTTCCGGTAGTATCATAAGGTATTTTCCACTCCAGTTTTCTTCCTTCCCAGTCAGATGGAAGATAATAATACTCAGAGTCTTCCAGTTCGCTGTTATAATTTGCTACAAATTCCAAAAGCTTCTGTTCTTCGTCTTCCTCTTTCGTCAACACTTCCGGCTGCCCGGTATCTTCCTTTTCCAGTTCTTTTTCCGGGATCTGTACATAGACACTGCCTGTTTCTTCTCCTTCCACGGATACCATAAATTTTTCTTCATAAGCGTTTTCCTCCTTTTTCAACTCATAACCATCTTCAAATACCTGTCCGCCACCTTTTGTCCAAGTCAGCAGTCCTCCTGTTATATTTCCTGCCAGAGCAACCACAAGAAACATTTTTCTGCCTTTTGCCGTACCAATGTTTTCTACATGGATCCAGCCTAAAGTACTGCATACGGTCAAAAGCAATAATATAACAAAAATGACAATATGGAGCCACATCAACTACACCTCGATTTCCACAATTCTTTTCCCCATCCAGTAAGCAGCTCCATATACTGTAAGACAGACTGTCATTGCACAGATTCCAAATGGATTTCCGTAGAGAATATCCAGAAATCCCGGTGATGCCAGCTGCAGATAAAGAATAATTCCTGCCGGCATAAGACTCATGATCATCTGTTCCGACTTCTTCGCAGCCAGAGTCGCTTCAATTTCTTTTTTTACATCAATCTTATCGCCCAGCATTCGAGCCACTTTCTGAATTACATTTCCAAGATCACCACCGCTTCTTTTTGCTGTATACAAAACTGAAGCAAAGTTTTCAATATCCTCAACCTTACAGCGCTGCCCAAGATCCAGAAATAATTCTTCTACCGGCACACTCACTCTCTGTTGTGTCTCTATATAACGAAATTCAGCTACAATATCTTCATTCTTCGGATATAGCTGCTCTAGATCACGCACACAGGCAGAAACTGCATTTTCCACAGAATATCCAGCCTGTACCGCCACACTCATAGAATTCAATGCATCCCGAAACTGATAATTAAGGCGCCGTTTTCTTTCTCTGATCATCTGTTTCTTCTTCCACTTCAGAAAGAACACAGAAACCGGAACCACAAGTAACATTACCCAAGGTGTTTGATAGAACAAATAATCTACAGCACCACACAATGCTGCACTTTCTCCTATATATTTTAAAATTTCTTTCTGAGAATATCTGTATTTTCCATAATCAACTTTCTGCTTGATCATAATTTCACCCCCGCCCGTTCCAGTTTTTCTCTGTGCAGGAGAGGCTCCACAGGCACCAGACCACACCCATCCTGCCATTGATACAATGGTTGTATCCTGATTTCACCATCCGCATACGCACATACCTCTGAAACTTCCAGAAGTTTTCTTGATTTATCGCGCATACGTCCCAGATGCACCAGAATATCTACGCCAGAGGCGATCTGCCTTCTTACCGCCTGAAGCGGCAGATCCAGTTCCGCCATCAATGTCATTATTTCCAGTCTGGCCAGCATATCACGGCAACTGTTTGCATGAGCTGTTCCAAGACTGCCTTCATGCCCGGTGTTCAGTGCCTTTATATGGACTCCCTATGTTCCCATCATGCAGAAATACAATATCTTTACTCAATATACACTGTATATAACGTTATTATCTTGCCATTCCACAGTTGCAAAAAGAAAAGAGCGCCTTTCACAGCCCTCTTTCATATCGACTTTCTCATTCATTTGTCATACTCAACAGTTTTGCAACCAATGTCTCTAAACTTTTTCCCAAAAATGGGATAAAGTCTGGTATTGCACCAAATGCCATCCCAATTATTATCATTCGACCACATTCTCTTGCAGATTCCAATGCAAATCCATAACTCAAAACACCTGTCAGAATAAATATAATTGATAAAAAGTAAAGCAAAATATTTCCCAATATCATCGGAATTTTTAATAACCAGTGAATCAATGTCATTACTGCAAGAATTAAATATAAAAACACTTTTATTATGTACTTAACCAACATTTTTAATCCCTCCCTTTTTTATCTTTCCGGACAGCAAGAATCTTGCCATCCGGACTTCCATTTTTTTGCTATCCAGACTTCCACTTTTTTGCTATCCGGGCTGCAAAATTCTTGCTATCCAATACAGTTCATTATCCTTTCGTGTATATCATTTCCGTCAAAATCATCTCTTCTGCATCATGACAAAGGATATTCATCCTCCTTGTCCATTCCATGTTGTCCTGCCTTTTTAATTTCTCTGTAATTCCTTGTTTCTCCATCATCTGTTTTACTAATTGTTCTTCTCTATCCCTTGCTTCTGCATCAATCTGATTCAAATGCTCGACAAGTTTTCCTTGTAACAACAATATTTGATATTTTGCCTTTCTGTGTTCCTGTAAATAGCTTTTACGAAGCATCCCATATTTCCCATAAATTGGTTCGATATCTGTAAGTGCCAATTCTGGCAAATAATAATCACCACATAACATATAAGTAAGTCCATTTTTCTCATCATAAATTTCGTTCTGCATAAAATATTCTCCTTTTCTTCCTATAATTGGTCGTACATCTTCAACAGTGTTCCCTTTTTCATTTGACTATATTTCACCTGTAATTCTTCATATTTTTTCTGAAGACTTTCATATTCGTTTTTCGGAACACTATCGGATAATTTCTGTTCTAAACTCTTAATCCGTGCTTCCTGTGCTTTTGCAATAGCATCACTTTTAGGATTTCGCAATATCATTCCCTGTTGTTTTTCCTTCAATTCCATCATGACCTGTTTCACATTCGGATTATTATAGAAAAAACCTCTGGAAAGTCCTGTTAGTTTTGTAAGTTCAGCAACTGAAATTTTTATATTTTTTCTATACATTGTTTCAATAGCTGTTATTGCTGTTTCCGTCATTTCCGCACTTTTTTCTTTTGCCAGTGCTACCATTTTATCGTGTTTCTGCATTTTCCTTTTCCCTCCTGTATTGTGCTAATAATTCATTCATTTCATCTCGTACAGCCTTTGTATCCTCCGCTAATGCTTCGTTTCTTAGCCGCCGATAATGTGGTATGGTTCGTGTATCCTTATGCCCCAACAGCCTTGCAATGCTATCATCATCTAATTTCATTTCTGTAAGTTTTACTCCAAAAGTATGTCTAAAACGATGTGTACGAAACTCAAAATAATTTCCATTATCATCCCTGATATCATTTTCATAAATCATGATATTTACATGATATTTCAGCATTGAATCTGTATACAATTTTCCATTATCTTGCAGAAAAATATATTCTGAATCTGGATGCTCCTTTTCTGAAACTTCTATTGCTTTTCTAATCAATTCTGCCAGCTGATCGCTAACTGGTCTTTTGTATTTCCTTGTTTTCTGCTGGATAATAGTTATAAAATAATGTCCAGATTTCTCAGATAAGCAATCCCTTCGCAAAGTCAACGTATCCTCTATTCTTGTACCGAGCATCTGATGTATTATTAAACATCTGCCTAACTGGGGCTTTAATTTTGTTAATGCACAATTAAATCTTCTGATTTCTGCATCTGAATACGCTTCTGGTAAAGCGTTGTCATATGCTCTGCAATCACTGGACAGAAAAAGGTTGCATATATTTTCTATTTCCAGTTCACGCCCTATTTCATCCAACAGATTATCCAAAACCGACAGCTCTGTCGTGTAACTGACTGATGTAAGACCGGTATCCGTTTTTATATAAACCAGATAATCTTCTATCATATCCCTGCTAATTTCTGTAAAGTGCTTTACTTCTGGGAATCGATCATACATGAAACTAGCAAACCGACGGAATCCACGCAATTCACCTTTTATACTACCCATTGCTTTTGTCTGGCAATGGCTATACAATATTTTCTTTATTATCTCTTTAAATTCTTTCTGCCTGATCTCACGAAAATCTAATCTATATCTTCCACGAATCGGATTACTCCTTGGCACAATATCCAACTTTCTCATATCCCATACATCTTTTTCATTTTCTGGAATATCTGCTGTTTTACACTTCACAACATACTCATAATACATTTTCAGAAAAGAAATCTGAGCGCTACTTTGTTGCTCAACATTCCGCCTATCCGGTCTATTTCTTCTAACATACAGCGCCAATCCTTTTTTATATAAAAATGCTTTATAACTTCTCTCCAGTTCTTCCCATTTTTTATCAGTGATGCTGCTACAACTTGTACACTTCTCATTCAGAAATTCTTTCAACAGATCAAATCTGTAAATATCATTTACTACTGTTGATAATGACAAACGTCTACATCTATCATCGATATACCCATAAATCTCATCCTGCATCTTTTCATTATGAATCTCTGATATGTAGTACACCCTGTTTTCCTTCCATTTCAGTCCTGCCAACTGTTTTTCTGTAGCTTGTTGATAACAGTCATACGAAATCAAATTAATATTACCTTTCATCATCTTCTGCTCCTTTCAATTTAAATGACTGATTTTTAGAGAAATATTTATCTTCAGCCGATACAATACGTTCCGGCATGAAATCAATGTACTGTTTTGTCATATTCTCACTTGAATGTCCTAGATAATCTCGTACCCCTTGTATAGAAACCCCATTTCCGTACATTGAAGTTGCAAGGTTATGTCTGTAATCGTGTGCTCTAAAGATATAATCTCCGCAGGCAATCCCACGAACCTTACACTCCCGAATCATCTGATTTGAAAATGTCTGTCCATTAAATGCACCACCCTTTTTATTTTTGAATAAATACTCCCCATTTTTTATTCCGTACTTTTTTTCATAATCATTCACCAGTCCAACCAATAAACTGGGAACAGGAATGACTTTTTCTCTCCGCATTTTGCTTTGATATATGCGCATCCAATTCTCATTGCCTTGTGAATAAAAGGCTCCCGATTTTATTGTGCAAACCTCGCTTTTCCTAATTCCTGTGCAAAACAAAATCAAATACATCAACTGTAAATGCTCTGGGAATGCCGGCAGCTCCTTAATTAGATGAGCAATTGTTTTTTCTGGAACACTTCTTTCATTGTGTTCCGAAAAACCTTTTTTTAAAAATCGTTCCGGATAAAACTTCAACACTTCAATATTTTCCATTTTCAAAAACTGTAGAAATGTATGCATATGTGTGATATATCGGTTAAAAGTGGAATACTTAATATCGGACTCATCCAAAACAGACACATAATCCGCTATATCTTGCATCTCCAGTTCAGTTACTTTCTTACTCTGTCCATCCAGATATTTTAAAAATTGTGAAATAAAACTTATTGTATTTCGGATATTTGATAAAGACAGATCAGATATCCCGACCAAATATTTTGCGTATAATTGTAAATACCAACGATTTTCTTTTTCGTAAATATTAATAAATGAAAGGCTTTTAACAGGTGAACTGGCATTGATTCTCGATTTATCAAACTGAAACCTATCCATATACCAGATACACGCTCGCCAATTTGTCTCTGGATCTGTCAGAAATAACGTTCTTCTCGCAAATTCAACAATCTTAGAAGCCTGTTTTTTTATAATTTCCGACTCCTTGTTTAAATACAGATAAAATCTGTTTTCGTCTGCCTGTTCCATTTCTTCAATATCATCTATTCCGTACTTATCGCAAAACCGTATAAGTGCTTTTAATGGTTCTAAAAAATATCTTCGATGTCTTTGTACCTTATCCATATTCAGAATTTCACACAGCAATATTTTTGTCTGTCGCACCAACTGTGATGAATGTATCCTCGTTAAGTCCCATAACAAATCATTCTTATCAACCACCTGACGGAAAGATTGTGCTTTCTTCTTATTGGGGACATACAGCAAAAACAATTTGTCTTGCTTAAAAAACTCCTGTTCTACAGAGAAGGGCTTTCCTTGTGAATAAACATCCGGCATATTTTCTATTTTTAAACAATCAAATAAGCTCAGTAATTCCGCTTTATATTTTTCTGAAATATCCTCTTTTTCAAGAGAATCCATATACATTTTTCTCGTTTCATAGTTAATATCTGCAGTACACTGTATATCTGTATACTGAAAAAATTTGTATAACCGGTTATAGTATTTTGCTTCTCCAGTCGTAACTAAAGATATTTCTTCCTTTAATTTCTCAGATATTTTTTTCTGATATAACTTCGGAACAATTTTTAATACTGCCAAGGTAATCCCTCCTTCCTTTTACAGAAAATCTGCAATTTGGTATAAATCTTCATTATTTGAGTAGTATTGATCTGTCGCTTCTATCAATCGTTCATTATTTTCACCCAAGTATTTAATGGTAGTTTCAACTTTCTTATGCCCCAGGGCAAAACGAATGTCATTCAAATCCCATCCTTCTTTTCTTCTTTCCTCCGCAAAATAGTGTCGGAGCTGATGCGGATGGGAATTGATATCCGTTTTTTTGGATAGCCTTTTCAACATGCTATACACAGAATCCGCATCTAATGGCTCTCCTTTGTTTTTTCCAGTTAATTTTGTAAATAGATACTCCGAGTTCATCAGACTTTTTCGGTTATCAGAAATGTACTTAACCAAGAACTCAAAAGTTGTATTACTTAACAAAGCCATTCTATATTCTGCATTTTTTGCTCTTGCCAAGTTGGTATTGGATTCACGATACCTT
Organism: Ruminococcus sp. 1001713B170207_170306_F1; assembly: GCF_015668065.1. Classification (NCBI taxonomy): domain Bacteria; kingdom Bacillati; phylum Bacillota; class Clostridia; order Eubacteriales; family Oscillospiraceae; genus Ruminococcus; species Ruminococcus sp. 1001713B170207_170306_F1. The sequence continues at coordinate 52,703 of NZ_JADPEX010000002.1, forward strand.
ACCCGAACCGTCCTTCTTTCAAAATCAATATCTTCGGTATAATGGATTCCTAGAATTTCCCCTAATCTAAGACCGGTTTCTGCCATCATTGCTATCAGCAATCGATCTCTATCATTCGTACAGGCATTTATCAGCTCCTGTATTTCTTCGGATGTTATTTCTTCCAGATTAGGTTCTTCTTCTTTGAAGAAACCTTTAAACGAATTCACTGCATTTTGATGATTTACTCCCATACTGTCAAAATACGATACTTTTTTTACTCGTAAGACTTTAAGCATTGGCAAAACATCTTCCAGTACCAAAAACTGGTAGTATCTGAAGACTGCACCAAGATACATATTGCATGTCTTATTGCTCGTCTGTGTATTATGCTCAGTATGCTTTCCACTCTTAACCCAATACAAGAAATCAATAAAATGTTTATTCTGCTCTGAATAGGATAGCAATGTAATCTCATCCAATCCTATCTTTTGCTCCTGCAGATAATTGTAATAATATGAAAGTGCGAAGGCTGCGGATTTTACAGTATTCGGAGAAGCATTAATCTGATCCAGATGCTTCAAATACTTTGATGGAAGAATTTCAATTTCTTCAATATCAGAAATAATCAAAAAACGTGGTCTATTATCTTTCAAAATCGAAACAACCCTATATTTCAATCCACAGCCCTCCTTCCTTTTGCTTTGATTTGTTTGACTTCTTTGACTTCTTAATTCTACATTATACACAAAGAAGTCAAAATGTCAATTACGTTTTTGATTTCTTTGACTTTTGCAAAAATATCAATAAAGCATTTTTTGATTTCTTTATGTTTTAAATTGATTTTTAAGGATATAATTGATAAGATAAAATACAAGAAGTCAATTTATACAAAGTCAAAGAAGTCAAGAGGAGATTTGCATGAACGAATTTATATCAAATTCAGGCACACTAATAAATCCTGACAGCGTTTACGATCAGGAAAGATTCATCAATATACTTCAAATCATTTTACAGAAAAAAACACAAAAAGAATTATCTGAACAAACAGGCTTAAATAATGCAACCATTTCACGAATGCTCAACGGTGCCCGATCTGGAAGACCATATAAAAGCACTATTGATAAAATTGCAAAAGCCATTGATGATCCAGAACTTATCCAAGAGTTATATGATGCAACGGGATATTCTTCTAAGAAAATACGGGAACGAAAAAAGATAATTGCAGACAATGGATTTTCTCTGGATCTCTCTACTGTTCAGGTACATGAAAAATTTTTTTCTACCTTAATGCGTGGACTTTCCATGATGACAAGTCTGCATAAAGTTGAATGGACAATAAAATCCGGAACACCCAGATCATACGATTATTTAATTGAATTAAAAGAGGGAAATATAGATTATTGGTATATTAGATATGTAGATAGAATTACTTCTGATGAAGAAAGGAAAAAAGCCTTAACTGCCATTTATGGAGAATTTGCAAAATTAAATTTGGGCGGAAAAATCAAAGTTTCTTGCGCCACTCCTTCTTACGAAGATTATGATTATTTTGTTACAATCCCACCATACCAATTAAATACAAATGCTTCAATCATACATTTTGATTCTGAACTCGAAAGATTTGCAGACGAAACCTTTTTAGAGACAGCTTTACCACTTAAAGAAAATATTCCTGTTAAGGATTTTTGTAATCTTACCGAATCACTGATACTATAACTTTTTGATTTTATCACAGAGAGAGTTGCTTATGGCTCTCTCTGTTTTTATCGCTTTTTCCTCCCATGTTCTAACTCATTATGGCAAATCGTTTTCTAAAGCAAGTATCGCCTAGAGTAACTCAAAATCCCATTTCTGGATTATGATTCTCTGACGTACTTAATGGAGATTATGATTCCCCATACCCTCAATATCACAAAATATCAAATTCTGTTATTAGCTCATAATAAATTTTCGCAGCTATCTGTTTTTTCACTCATAGTTATCAAAAGCTTTTTATAACCATCTGCTTCTATCGGCTGCAGATTCAAAATTCTTTTATTCAAAAATGAATAAAAGTGGATTTCAAAAAAACACCCATCACAAAAATGTAATGGGCACTTCTATTCATTATACTTGCATCGACAAATCTAGCATTTTCTTTTCGATTATATCACTGTTTATATTTTAGTTGATTTTCAATAAATGCGTGCTTTTGATTCCAAAATTCTTTTGCCAATGACATATATGTGATTATATTTGTAGCTGAATCTAATGGTCTTTTCCCAGATTCAATCAGTTTATCTACCAGTTCACTATTTATATGATAAATGGTGCTTGCATAATCGTATACATCATCAAACAAATTTAAATACTTTTCAATTTCTGAACAATTCTCCATTGTACAGTGATTTTGTAACATATTTATATTGTATCTATATTTCATATCCAAAATAAGAAGCCAAACATCTAATCTATCTAGTCCGATAGCTCCCTTAGCTCCCTGCATATTTCCTGATTGAAGCATTATAGATATATTATCTTGTGAATGATACATCTGGGAACATTCATTCAGCATTTCCAAATATATTTCTAGTATTCCTTCACCTGCTAAATCACGTTCTAAAATTTTTTTATAGTTTTCATATCTGCTTCTACATAATTCTCTTTTCTTTTGGGTAGAAAAGTTAAAATCCGTTTCGCCACTAAACCTCATTTCCTCCGTGGACTTTCCATTATGTATAAATTGACATTTAATATATGGTCTTCCGCCTTTTTTAACGATGTCATTATCTGTAAATAAATTTCCACCCTTAATTAGATTATTCGTATACATTATTTGATATATTTTCCATGCTCCGTATTTAACATCATATTCACCAATATCATTTATTTTTAACCAAAGTCTATGTAACAATTTCATATTCCTCTCTTTCAACCATTTAATAGGTGTAATTACATCACTGAATACACTTAACCAGTTCTACAAACACCAATTGTTCCAATTCATATTATCACTATTTCCATTTTCTCATAAGTTTCTCAATTACTCCAGAGCAAGATCCACCTGTGTTTAACAATATTGTCTTTCATCACAATATTCTCTCATCAGGTTTTCATCTTGCTGGGGATTCCCCAAACCCATTTTTCTATTTATGCCGAGGTCTCAGTATACACTAGAGCAAGATCCACCCCGGTAATACCATATCGCTATTTTAGCAATATAATATTTTCCGGACGTAGGATTCTTGCTGAGGATTGTGCTCCCCAGTTCCTCACATTCAGCATAAATATACACTTGGTTCCCCGAATTTTTCCGGTCACAACACAGGGATATAAAATAGACTAAATATCTCTATATCCCTGTGAAATCACTATGTGATTTTAAAAACAGCAAGGACAGGAAGTGTGGATACACTTCCGCAAAATTACCAATTTCGGAGCCTTATCCAAAATTGAAAAATACATAAAAATCCAAAATCCATAACCTTACTCAGTATCCAAATTTATGATTTTTTACAAATCACAAAAAACCAATATGAAAATTTTACAAATTTTGTATCACCTGTAAAATTCCCATATTGGTTTTCATTCAGCTTTTATGGATTTGGAATACTCTATATTTTCCAAATATTCTGTGCATTAGCTAAGAGCCATTCTGCACGATTTTCTATTTCATGTTCGTTCCAATCATTTTTTTGAAGTACGTCATATAATGTATAAAGTCCGCTCGCACACAAAAGTAAACCTGGTTTATTTTGTCCCTTTGTACTATATTATATAATGCGGGTTGATGTATTCGAGGGCTACAAAGCAGATTTAAAGCTATATTGCAGCCACCGGGTAAGATGATTACTTTGTCAATTCTTGATACATTCGCATAAGGGACGCAACGCAGGCAGATTCACTTGAAAATTCCGGCGTTCCTTTTGTGAAGCCGTACGCAGCCATAACCGCACGATCATTTGCTTGATGTGCCCTGATAAGTTCCGGCGGCATTAAAACTTCATCATAAAGTTCTGCAAGACTGCTATCGGGGTAAAGTGCTCGCGCATCAAGAATAGCCTGTGCTGTCTGTTCTATTTTTGCCTTTTGTGCATCTGTAGGGGTAGGCCATGGGAAATTATTGTATACAATATTTATTGAATATTGGTAACTAGGACCATAGTATCCACATACGGTTCTAGTCCAGGCCATGTGCACATTTGATTGCAAAACGCCAAAATGAAATAGTGTTGCGCCACTCATGAGACGTAATTTGTTGCTACAAAATGTATTTTCATCCAAAAATCCCATTGGAATATATCGCCTATTTCCCGATGAAACCTCAGGGGCTGCAATATAATTACCAGACGGCATATTTTCTGTCTGAAATCTTGTCGGTGTATCTGCTAGTTTTTTTGTTGATTTACGGTTACTTTTTTCTCTGTATTCTTTAACTGCTTTCACAAGTTTCAAACATTCAGGCATTGCTTTTAATTCTGCTGGGCTACATCCACCCAACCATAAACAATACTTAAATGTATTATTTAGAAAACCTGCCCCATCTAGCCATTGTCTAAAATATTTTTGGCTGTTTGGCTCCTTTTCAACAAAATTATCCATTTCAGATTTAGTGAAAAGATAATTTCCATTATCAATAGGCTGATTACCCATCTTAAATACAGGCACTTGACACAAAGGCTTATTTCTTGATGAAACAAGAATATCCTCAGCTGCCGTCAAATATGGACTGATATGTGGTACTTTTATAACTCTATCACCTGAAAACAAAAGGGCTTCTCTATCTTCAATATGTGAAAAACCAACAATAATAACATAAACAGTTGCTGTCTTACCCGCTTCGGAATTCCATTTGAAAAACTTATATGCAAAGTTGATATAAATATCGTCTTGTAAAATGTTTTTCCAAATAGGGTAAATCTGTTGCCCTTGACATATTGAATCGGTTGCAACAAAGGCACATCTGATTGCTGTATTTTTGGTGAAAACAGCCGCTTTCTTAAACCAACAAGCAACATAGTCAACATTTCCTAAATCTTCACCGAATACATTAAGCCTATCTGTTTTCTGTGTATCATCTAACATTCCTTTTGAAGATGAATCTTTAGCTTTTGTTCTTCCGGCGCGGGCTACAAAAGGCGGATTTCCCATAATATATGAAAGCTGATATTTCGGAATAACGCTTTCCCAATCAACTTGAAGTGCGTTGCCCTCATGTATAAATGCATTCGTTTTCAGCGGCAGGAAGTCAAGATGCATCAAAACAATACTTTCTGTTTCTTTCATCATCTGACTTTCAGCAATCCATAATGCAGTCTTTGCAACGGTTACGGCAAAATCATTGATTTCGATACCGTAGAACTGACTGATAGAAACCTGTATCGGGTTCATATTGTCATAGCCTAAAACCATCTGACCGCCTTGTAATTCCTGTAAGATTTCATTTTCCAAACGACGCAACGACAGGTAAGTTTCCGTTAAAAAATTTCCGCTGCCGCAGGCGGGGTCTAAGAACGTAAGCGTTGACAACTTCTTTTGAAAATCTTGCAGTTTTCTTTCCCGTGTACGCTTTACAGCAATATTTCTGATTTCCTCAAATTCCGCCTTTAATTCATCCAAAAACAGCGGGTCAATAACCTTGTGAATATTTTCGATAGAAGTATAATGCATTCCGCCGGAACGTCTTGTTTCCGGGTTCAAGGTGCTTTCAAATACCGCACCGAAAATAGTAGGGCTGATTTCCGACCAATCAAAATCAGAACTTGCTTTTGTTAGTAACAAATCGCGGATTTCATCTGTAAAGGGTGGAATTTCTATATCCTCATTTGCAAACAATCCGCCGTTGACATATGGGAAAGCTGCTAATTCCGGGAAATCATCTTTTAAATACGGGTCACGATCTTCGAGTTTTGTATCAAGTATCTTGAAAAGGTCTGTGATAGCACGCCGCATTTTGCGTGCGTCAAATTCCGCTAAATAATCATGGAACATACCGCGCCCGCCAAATATGCCTGCATCCTCTGCGTACAGACAGAATACAAGCCGGACACAAAGCACATTAAGGCTTTTCATAGCACGTTCACTTGTAGGGTCTGCATACTGTTTTGCAAATGCATCATAGAGCAAGCCGACAATTTCACCCGCAGCAATGGAAACTTCCATTTCACGCTTTAAGTGTTCGTTGCCGCTATCCACTAAAAATTGAAGCCGATAATATTCTTTTTCGAGATTTTCAAGCAGGATTTCTTCCGGCTCTCCGCCGGGGCGTTCCATATCGTATACAAGGAACTTTTCAAAATTACAGGTAACGACCCAACGCGGGTGTTGTGACAGCGGTAATTCTGTTATATAGCGTTTTGCCTGTTGAAATGGGGTTAAATACGTGCCGTCTGATTGCTTGATAGGCTTTCTTAAATCTTTGCCCAGTCCTTTTTGTTCAATCAGAACTTTTGTTTCTGGGATATTGCCATCAATAAAACTTGTATGATCTAAGTGCACCTGTTCTTCAAATAGTATGAACTGTTCCGGGTGCTCTTTCCCGAAAACGTCACGCAGTAGTGACAGCCAAAAAGATTGACTTTCCCCTTTCTCATATCCTTTATCTTTCCAGTATGCGGCAAAGGCTTTCGCCGCCACACGCTGTTCTACATCATTCATATGTACAACCGCCTTTCAGGTATAATAATTCAATTGGCATTATACTATATTTACGGCTGTTTCTCAATTATAGTCTGACAATTCGAAGATATATTTTTGTCGCTTAAATAGGCAAAAGTCGCTTGATGATACTTGAAGATAATACAATATCTATGCGAGATATCCAAAGAAAACCACGATATATAGTGTTATAAAAAAGATATTTTGTACTATATACATTCCGAGAAGAAGAACATCTGGACCTTCGACAGCAAAGGCGAGCTGCTGCTTACCATCATGTCCTCACTAGCACAGGAAGAAAGCCGCTCCATTTCAGAGAACTGTACATGGGGCCAGAGAAAGCGATTTGCTGACGGTAAGGTCACTGTTCCATTCAAGAGATTTCTTGGCTACGACTGTGGTCTTGACGGAACCCTTGTAGTAACTCCAGAACAGGCCGTTACCATCAAACGAATTTACAGTATGTTCCTTCAGTGAATGACCTATCACGGGATAGCAAAACAGCTCACCGATGACGGCATTCTGACACCGGGCGGAAAGACAAACTGGAATCAATCAGCTGTAAAAAGCATTCTCTCAAACGAAAAGTACAAAGGTGATGCTCTTCTACAGAAGTCCTACACCACTGACTTTCTTACCTAGAAGACCAAAGTCAATGAGGGAGAAATTCCACAATACTATGTAGAGAATAACCACGAAGCCATTATCGAGCCGGAAGTGTTCGAGATGGTCCAACGTGAGATATTGAAGCGAGGTTGAGGCAAGAAATACCACAGTGGAATACACATCTTCTCCACTTAAATAAAATGCGGTTGCTGCGGAAGCTGGTACGGCTCAAATGTCTGGCATTCCAACAGCAAATACCGTAAGGTCATGCTTTTTTCCTCCTAAATAATCGTGCATTCACAAATCTTTCTCCGACTATTTTTACATATCATATCCACAGTATATCATTATTTGTATTTTGTCTACACACAAGGAACTTCTACCGCCAAATCATAATAATATTGATACATGATCATGTTATCTTTTGCTTCTATATACACTCTCTGAGCTTCTTTCATCAAGTTATTCCAAATATCTTTCCATTCACTAGGAGCCGAATCTAAAAACCACATATTATTAAATGACATTTCTATCGTCCCCCATAAATCATCTTCTTTACGCTCAGTTTTTATATTTATCTGCATATTTCGTGCAATTTCCAATGCATCTTTTTGTAAAAAAGTGAATTTCACTACTTTTTGAGGATCTGGAACTTTCTTAAAACGACGCATATGAGCTTCTGCCTTTTTAATAATTGTTTCCAATTGTTCATCATGCCATTTTTTATCCTCTAGTATCTCTTCTTCTGACATTTGCGCTTTTTCTGCATTAATTTCTCTTTGCATTTCTTCCAATTCACGCTGTGCAATATCATAATATTTCTTTTCAATCACCATAATCTCCCAACTCCATAAAAAAAGAAACAGTCAACATTTTCGTTACAACTGTTTCCTTTATTTTTGAAGTCCCCGGAGCATTTGTATCACTACATTCTGTTCTTTTTCATCAAGATTATTCCAAATATTCAAAACCTCTTGTTGTGATTCTGATAAGCTTACTGGAACATCCATTCCGGCAAAGAATTGTGCCATTGTTACTCCCAGTGCATCACATATCTTTTCTACAGTAGGCATAGTTGGTAAACTTTCTTTAGCAATAATTTTTCCAATCGAAGATTGAGATATACCAGTCAACTGTGACAGCCGCTATTTGCTCATATCACGTTTTTTACATAAAGCTATAATATTGTCCGCAATATAATCCTCTGTACGCAAGTAAACACACCTCTTTCCGATAGTAGTTACCTTAATTGTAACTAGAAATCCGCAAAAATATTAGAGATGTATCTTACAAGTATTTACTAAGGGAAACAGTAGTATTAAAACAAAAAAAATAGAACTATATAAAGTTGTATTCCATTAATGTCAGCTTATTATCTAAATGCTCATATTCTCTTTGTACCTCTTCAATTTTATCATATAGCTTCAGCACTGTCGAACCCTTTATCATTTTATTTTCTTGGCACATCTGCCGGAATTTTTCTTTGTACTCACGCAGTATTCTTCCTTTTTCCTCTAATTCCTCTAGTGTTTTGATTTCCTCTTTATCTGCCATGTATTTCCTCCCAGACATAATTTTTAATACACAAATGATAACCCTTTTTTCGCTGTTGTTCAATTACAACTTATCGCCTTTTTCTCCCATCAATCGACAATCTTCTTTTTGCTATATACATATGATATACTTCTCTTTATACAACCAATTGCTGTTGTATAGCTCACCATTTTTTCTATCTACAACACAAAAAGTCAAGTTGTGATGGAAAGGAGGTGAGGACATGGAAATAAATTATGCACTTATAGGCAAACGTATAAGAGAAACCCGCAAACAACGAGGATTATCTGCCGAGGAGCTGGCTGAAATTGCTGATCTTTCTACTGTTTATATAAGCTATATAGAAAATGCCAAGCGTAAACCCAGTTTAGAATCTTTAATCAAAATTAGCAACGCACTTGAAATTACTATTGATGAATTACTCTATGGGAACTTGTTATACAATCCTACGGAATATCAAACTGACATTGATTTATTAATGGCAGATTGTACCAGCACTGAAAAACGTTACATATTCGAGGTTCTTTCAGCCATAAAAAACATTTTACGAATCAATGATTGGCATCTATCCTCAAAACACAATTACGATGCTGATAACCCGAATGATTATTAAATCATTCAATAACAATCAAATATCTATTTCTACATAAACCATCCGTTAATCACTTAACCGATGGTTTATGTCTTTTTCAATCCAAAAATTCTATGATAGTTATATCAACTATAAAGGATGTCGCTATTGATGAAAGAAAGTGAAGAACGAAGCAGTAATATTGATGAACAGAAAGCCAGAATCCGACAAAGATACAAAGGTATTGATCCAGAAGAACTGGAAGTAATTCCGGCACTTCCACCAGAGGATATTTTTAAAACAGAAAAAAAACTACGAGTAGCTGTATATGCAAGGGTATCTACGGATGATCCACGCCAAACATCCTCATATGAATTGCAGAAAAATCATTATCAGGATGTAGTAAATAGAAATCCGAATTGGATGCTTGTAGAAATATATGCCGACGAAGGCATTTCCGGCACTTCGCTTCAACATAGAGATGCATTCAAAAAAATGATTAAAGATTGTGAAGCCGGAAAAATTGATTTAATCATAACAAAAAGTGTATCCCGATTTGCAAGAAACGTTGTTGACTGTATCCGATATGTACGAGAGCTTTCTTCACTCCGTCCACCCGTCGGTGTATTTTTTGAAACAGAGCATTTAAATACTCTTGATCCCAAAAGCGAAATGATTCTGTCATTCATGTCAACACTTGCGCAGGAAGAAAGTCATACCAAAAGTGAAATTATGAATTCTTCCATTGAAATGCGTTTTCGTCGGGGAATATTCCTTACACCTCCTCTGCTCGGATATGACCAAGACGAAAATGGAGATCTTGTAATCAATCCACATGAAGCTAAAATTGTGCAGCTTATTTTTTATATGTATCTGAATGGAAGCAGTACTCAACAAATTGCTGATTCTTTGACAGAACTCGGTTGTAAAACAAAAAAGAATAATGATGTCTGGTCATCCAGTACCATACTACAAATCCTTCAAAATGAACGCCATTGTGGGGATGTTCTGGCAAGAAAAACATGGACTCCGAATTATCTTGACCATAAATCAAGGAAAAACAATCAAGACCGTAATCAATACAGAAAAGTCGGACATCACGAAGCTATTATCTCCCGAGATGATTTCATAGCTGTTCAAAAATTAATTACAAATGCGAAATATGGAAATAAAGAGATTTTACCAGAATTACATGTGATACAAGAAGGCTCTCTAAGTGGATTTATAAGCATTAATCCAAGATGGTCTGGATTTAAATCCAGAGACTACTTTGAAGCATCTCAAAGCGTCCTTAAACCGGCAAATATGAATGTACCTGATACAATTACTGCTTCCGCCGGTTCCTTCGATTTAAGAGACTATGAAGTTGCCAGAGGACAATTTTTTTCCTCTGTTGGTCGGATTTCTGTTTCTTTTTCATATAAACAGATCTCTTTTAACAAAGATGCTATACGGAAATTTCCAAACATAAAATTTGTCGAACTGCTAATACACCCAAGCTCAAAACTACTTGCTATCCGACCATGTTCCTCTGAAACAAAAAATAAAGTGCAGTGGTCACGTCTCAAAGATGGTCAACTTATTCCAAAACCAATTTCCGGCGCTGCATTTTTGCCAACATTATACGAGATATTTAAATGGGACAAAAAATGCAAATATAGAATATTAGGAGTTGCCCACCAAAAAGACAATGAAAATGTCCTTATTTTCAACATGGACGATACAGAAATACGAATACCGACAAATACCAACGACGTATCCGCCCCCAATAACAACACGCCTGATACAATATCTGATTCTAAGAGTGTGTTAGCTTATCCTGCCGACTGGATGAATAGTTTCGGTAATAATTACTATACTCAGTCTCAAGCGCCAGAATTAACAGAATTTACAGCGGACAAAAACTGGCAGACTGCTTCAGAAAGTAAACCTTATAAAGAACCCGAGCTACAAACCACTCCCAAAGAAACCATTATACAAAATATAAAGAATATTATTACAGAAATTAAAGGAGACACCCAATGAGCGAGCAACCTATAAATCAATGGAATATGACTACAGAACCTTCTGATATAATGAAAATCAACACACCTATGCCAATAACAGTCGCACCCAGCCCCTCAAATCAAATGGAAGTCATTGACGATGATTCTTTCAGCTATGACGGTTATCAAGTTGTACGTGGCGAATTCTTCGCTCATATTTACGAACCTTCGTTTACGTTTAATAACTACAAGGTATCTGTAAATACCGCCTGCATAAAAAAACTCCCCGATGTCGAATATGTGCAAATATTAGTCAATCCCATTGAAAAAAAACTGGCTGTCCGTCCCTGTCGAGAAGAAGAAAAAGACTCTTTTCGTTGGTGTTCCTCTGGAAAAAAGCGTTCGCCAAAACAAATCACCTGTCGGATTTTCTTTGCTAAAGTGATATCTCTCATGGACTGGAATCCTAATTATCGGTACAAGATTCTCGGCAAACTAATTCGTTCTGGCAATGAAATACTGTTCATTTTCGATTTAACTTCACCTGAAATATTTCCTCGTACACTAAAAGACAATGGAACTGTAACCACTGCTAGGACACCTTCTTATCCTGAAGAATGGAAGAATCAGTTCGGTATTCCAGTGGAAGAACATCAAAAATCAATGCAAGTCAATATATTTGAAGGCTACGCAGTATTTGACATACAAGAAAAGAAGAAGACAACTGATAAATCCATAGAAAAAGCAAAAGAACCATCAACAACAGAAAGTGAGGAAAAATCCTATGAACAACAAACACTCTTCCCATCCACTAATATGTATTGACTTTAAAAAGAATCGTATACGAATCCACCGCAATACACTCCGTCAAATTGGTAACCCAGAATATATTCAACTTCTTGTTAATCCTGATCAAAAAATGATAGGTATAAAGGCTAGTTGTGCAGAGGATAAATTGGCACATAAAGTTAAGGATTATTTTGTCATCAATAGTAACAGTTATGAATTGTACAGCCGAGAATTACTATATTCACTTTCCAAGCTTAACCTTTCTTGGGAGAAATTTAACATTTTTCGTTTAGAAGGCAATATTTACCCAGATAAGAAAATAGCTCTATTTTCCATGAATAACATCATCACAAAACTGCCACAAACAGAATTCAAATCAGAAATAATGGGAGATGAGTATGCGCAATTATAGTATATATACATTAAAAACAAAACTAGAATTCACCAATTTGTATCAATATCTCAGTGAAAAAGATTATAAACAACTTGAACAACAGATATTATGTCATTCCTATCACACCCCCATCTGCACATGGAATGGTATTGTCATTAATGGTATAGAAGCATATGAATTATTTCGTAAACACAGTATTCCTTTCCGAATAAAAAGACTCCATTTTTCCAGTAAAGAAGATGTAATTTCATGGATATGTAATGACCAACTTAAACGAGAGGATTTAACCAATATCAATAAAAAATACCTGATTGGGAAAAAATATGATGCTGAAAAAATTTTAGTTTCAAGACAACTTTCATCTACGAATAAATCTCATATTTCCGGTGCAAGCATCGCAGCAAAAAAAATATCCGAAGAATGTAATGTAGCAATGGCTACCGTTTACAAATATTCTGCTTACAGTAGTGCACTAGATATAATTGATGAAAAAGTTCCGGATCTTGTCAAACGAGTTCGTTCTGGTCAGCTCTGGATTTCCCAAACTAATATTATTGAGCTTTCAGGATTACCAAAAGAGCAACTTTTAAGTCTAAATAACTACCTTCTTGCCGAAAAGATAGAACATCTCAGTTATCATGATATGAAAAGGGAATTACTATGGAATAATTACGCCAAACCGATGTTAAGGAAAGAATCTTCCGTTTCTATTCCTTCAATACGCAACCTGCCACAATTTGATCCAGATGCGGAAATTGCAAGTCTTACATTGACGATTCCCTCGTGGAACAGTTCTATCGAAAGAGTATTAAAAGTTTCAGATTTTAAAATTGCATCTGATACAGCAAAATATAAGCTTAAATATCAGCTTATGTGCCTAATATCAACCACAAATAATATTTTAAAAAAATTGGAGGAAATATAATTATGGATGGAAATACCGAAGATTTACAAAAGTTTGTTCCCCAAGTGCATTTTGAGCAAATACCTATTAAAAATTTATGTTCAAATCAAGATTATCAACGTAATCTTTCCATCAAACACGTTCAGCGTGCTGCAGCTAATTTTGACCTTTATCAGATAAACCCTGTAAAAGTAAGTAGACGTGATGGGATAAATTATGTGTTCAACGGACAACACACTATAGAGATTGTTGCTCTCGTCTCTGGATCAAGAGAAACTCCTGTCTGGTGTATGGTTTATGATGATCTTGTTTACACCCAAGAAGCAGATATTTTTGCAAATCAGATGAAATATGTCAAATCGTTATTACCTTATGAAATATTCATGGCTAATATTGAAGCTGGTAATGATAGAGAACTTATTATTCGTGACCTTGTTGAATCATATGATCTCACTATTACTTCTTCCTCTCGCCCTGGAGGTATATGTGCTGTATCCACTTTAATTAATATCTATGAAAAATATGGTTTTCACACTCTTGATCGTGTTTTACGCCTTTGTGTTGCCACATGGGAAGGTGCGCCTATGTCCTTTAGTTCCAATATGCTTAATGCTATTGCCCGTTTGGATAATGCTTATGGAGAAACAATGAAAGATGACACCTTTAAAGAAAAAGTTGGGCGTGTCTCTGTCAGAGAAATCAGTCGTACTGCCAGAGAACGTCGTGCCGGTTCATTAGGATTCGCAGAAGCTCTTTTACTAGAATACAATAAAAAATCCAAGTATTCACTTCCTTTTGAGAAATTATACACTCATAAAACACCCAAAAAAAGAGAACCATCAACTGAAGATGAATCCGGTCAAAGTTCCACTCCAGAAGGTCAGTTAGATTTATTTTCTACGGATCAGGAGAATACTCAGGCTCTGCCAAACGAATAGCGCAGAGCCTTCAGCCTTTATTCTATCCATACTTTCAAAAGAACACCATGCTTTAAGGCTCTCTTTCATGCAATCACTATTTTATCTTATCCCAAATTCATCATCCGCTCCATCCGCCACCTTATATATGAATACCCATTCCAAATATTTGCTTTTACCGGATACTCTTTCCTGTAAACAAATACAGTGTGATATTTAACAAAATGTATTCTACACCAATTATGTATATCTTTCATATATATGTTATTTATACCATTCACCCACTGTTCTAAAGACCATATGTCTTTATCTGACACTAACTCCATTATGAACAGTACATTATAATATTGAATGACACCTACTCTCTTCCGTTCCTCTATTAACCTTTTACACAATAACCTATACTTAATGTTCATACCGTTCCTATGTCTCTCCCTCTAATCTATATTTTTCATCCTTATATACGTTATATATATAATTATTATATAGTACATATAAGTGCCTGAAGCATATCCATAGCTTCCCCACCCCGTACTTCTCCTACGATTATTCGATCCGGTCTCATACGAAGTGCAGACTTAATAAGATCTCTTATACTTACTCCCGGTGCTCCGTTTATGGTCGCTGTCCGGGCTTCAAGGCGCACCAGATTTGCAATCCCTTGAAGCTTCAGTTCTGCATTGTCCTCAATAGTGATAATCCGTTCATCTTTTGGTATGTACTCTGACAAAGCCCCCAGGAATGTGGTCTTCCCACTTCCCGTTCCTCCGCCAATTACAATTGAATACCGGGCCCTTACCAGTTTTTCCAAAAAGGACGCGCACTCTGGAGTTATACTTCCCAGTTCAATCAGCTTTTCCATTGTAATTGGAGTATCCGGAAAACGTCTTATTGTCAGAATTGGACCATTTAATGCTACCGGAGCCACAACCACATTGACTCTGGCGCCATTTTCCAGTCTGGCATCTACTATAGGAGATGATTCATTCACAATGCGATTGCATTTTCCCACTATCTGTTGTATCACATCCTCCAGCTTGTCCTGATCTGTAAAAGACTTCGGCCACCTTGTCAGTTTTCCTTTTCGTTCTACAAAAATAGAATCCGGACCATTCACCATAATCTCAGTTACAGTTTCATCTTCGATCAATTCCTGTAATACATCAAGCTTCCTGACGGAATAAAACAGTTCCTGGCGAAGCTGCACTTTTTCTTTCAGGCTCACTCCTGATTCCCGCAGAGTGTTTACGATCAGCTCATCAATCGTTTCCAGAATTTCCTGGTCTGTAAGTTCCCGGTAAACATCCAGCTTCTCCATGAGCATTTGTCTCAGTTTGCGAAAGATTTCCTGACTCATTCCTTTTCCTTTCTCAGAATTTCCCTGACATAATCTCCAAGTTCACTCCACAGCAGCCCTTCAATATAATTCTCCGGTGCCACATTTCCTCCATGAAAAGGCGGGCGTACCTTTACAGTTCTGGTAAGAATCTGCGGATAATCCCAGATTCTTACCAGGTTTTCGAATTGGGAAATCTTGGATATGGATACCGGATCAGACAGCACTGGCATATAAATTTTCCGGCACATATCCAGAACTTGAAAAGTCCCATCTACTGCCCCTCCAATATCCAGAATCACAAATTCGTAATTACTGTGAAGTACAATCTCCTGTATCAGTTTTTCCCAATCTTCCCATGCAGTTCCTCGTATGTCCTCTGGCGTACGTACAGGCGGAATGAAATCCAGATTGTTTATTGTCTGTACCATACTGTTCATCTTATAAATCAGATTTCCATTTTCCTGCCGTACAAAATAAAGAAGGTCACTTAAATTCTGCGCGAACCCTTTTCCCAACATTTCTTCAAAGCCGGAGTATTCCTCCAGATTCAGATAAAGAACAGCTCTTTCTTTTGCCAGAATCTGTCCTAATGTAAGTGCAAACGATGTTTTCAGGCAGCGCCCCAACGGAGAATATACTGCATAAATTTCCGTGGTCTTTTTCAGTACAGGAAAAACAGCCGGAGCTACTGCTTTCTCGGCTCCGTAACACGCCATCACTTCCCGCACAACATCTGAAGAGGCCTGATATTTATACACACTTGGATAACGGTCCAGATCCGGTGGGTGCACGCCTTCCGAAAGTATAACAATTTTACCAATTTCCAATTCCTGCACCTGACGGCACATAGCCTTCTGGGAAATCAGCAGCAACTCTATGTGATTCATTTTCCCATAGGCGATCAGACTCTCTACGTTGGTAAATGCCTGAATCTCAAATGGGATATTTTTCTTATGATTAAGATAATCCATAAAATTCAAGGCATAATCCACCTCAAGATCACAGACAGCAAAAATATTCTTCTTCAATAGACACCTCCCGCATAAAGCAATGCACTTAAAAATATAGGAACTGTGAAATGAAAGTTTTCCAACGGCATACCGCTTTTGTAATAGGGTTCTCTTTTTCCTGTTTTGAAATAAACACTGATGTAATGTAATAAGTAAAGAATTCGCTGGCAGACAATGCCGCTTGAAATCATAAGAGCAGCTGATATGACAGCTCCAATCAGAAAGGAATAGGAAATGCAATTGAGAATTTTCGTCGGTCCGATCATGCTTCCAATAACACTCAAGAGCTTGATGTCTCCGGCTCCCAGCATTCTGAATATGAATAAAATCCCCAGAATCAGTATCGGTACCAGCAGACCGCATATCCAAGATCCGAGACTGCTAACATCCATTTTCCATATTCGCGTAAACAAACTGACCAATACACAAAAAAGCAGCCATCCATTGTCTACCTTCGCTCTCTGAATATCCATCAGAGCGGCGCAGCCTGCCGCTATAGCAGGAAATATTCTGTAAAAAAGCATAGACGTACCATCCCTTCTTTTACATAGGTTTACTAATAACAGGAGGCTATCTTGAAGTATTTTAGAGCCTATTTGAGAAAGGCTTTCTGTATTTTATCTTTCGTAGAATAGGGAATAGTCGATCTGAAAAGATGACCTTCGATACCAGATGACTTCTGGTGAGTCTTATTATAGGTGCTCTATCTCCATTTGTCCAGTCTTTTTTTTACAAATTTTTCTAAAAAAACTATAAACCTTTTTGTTCTTGCAGTATAATATTAACGGAGGTAAAATTATGACAATATTAACATGTCTTGGTGACAGCATCACCGATTGTGAACACTGCTTTTCCAGAGATTTCCTTGGCAATGGCTATGTAAAAATGCTGTCAGACTGTCTTAAAAGGGACGGCTCAGACTATCAGGTACGCAATTATGGCACTGACGGCTTTACTATAAACAGACTTCTGCAGAGAATTCAGGGTGATTCTGATTTTACAAGTGATATTATAACAATTTTAATCGGAATTAATGATATTGGATTAATAATGAATACGGACAGAACACCGTTTCAGCAGAGGAATATGCTTTTTTCTTTTTACAAATGCTATGCAGATCTTATAACAATATTAGCAAAATCAAATTCACGCATTATTTTAATGGAGCCATTTCTTTTCCCCTGGCCTGCCTGTTATAGAACCTGGCTTCCTTTTCGCCAGAAAATATCACAAATGATCCACCAGCTATCAGAACAGTTTCAAATTCCTTATCTTACATTGCATGAGGAATTGAATGAAAAGGCGCGTCGTTATGGATATTCAGAAATTACTACAGATGGGATTCACCTTACTGAGCAGGGACAAAAATTTCTGGCAGACAGATTGTATAAATTAATTTGCGGCTATTCACCGTACTAGTACATCGTTTTCGAAATAACTATACCACTCACTTGCCTGTGAATCCGATTGCACAGGTATAAAAGCCTCGGCGTAGCCCGCTACGCCTGCGTTTTTATACCTGCACACTCGAATTCACATCCTACGCGATTGGTATAGTTATTTACGAAACGATGTACTAGAGCGTGTTTGAAAAAGGCTTTCTGCAAGATGTGTAAAAAGCAATCTGTCTTATAACAGACTATTTTCAGTTGCATTGCTGGATACAATTATGTATAATGACCCTAAACTTATAAAAGAAGGTTTTTTTATGGATAAAATCATTAAAGAAATTGAAGATATGTCACTAAATGCATGGCCCTCCCATAAAATGGAGCTTTATGATGGATGGATTCTCCGTTTTTCCTATTTTTATACACATAGAACAAACAGTGTGGAGCAGTTCGGAACTTCTACCCTTTCCTGGAGGGAAAAGGTTTCTTTCTGCGAAGCAGAGTATGCCCGACTGGGCAGCCCTGCAATTTTTAAGATCAGTCCTCTGGTTTCTCCGGATTTTGATTATCTTCTGGAAAACCGCAACTACGAAATCCAGCATACAACAAATGTTATGGCAGCCTCACTGGATGGAGCAGATCCTTCTGCGCCTTGCGATCTGGTAACTCTTACTGACGATATTCCAGATATTTGGATTGAAAGTCTTTTTGATCTGAAAGGCACCATTAATCCTGTTCACCGTGCTGTAGTTCCATCCATGTATCATGCCATCGTAAAAGACACCGTATGCGCCTCCATCTGGAGTAACGGAAAAATTATTGCAACCGGGCTTGGCATTCTGGATCGAAATTATATTGGATTGTACGCTATCCATGTTCGCGAAGATTTCAGACACAAGGGTTATGCTCGTCAGATTTGTACTGCACTTCTAAAAGAAGGAAAAAAGAAAGGCGCAACTAAGGCCTATCTTCAGGTAGTAGAGGGAAACACTCCAGCACGTAATCTTTATGAATCACTTGGACTTCATTATCTCTACACCTATTGGTTCCGGGTTCAGACACATACAAACTGAAAACTTTTCAGAGCATGTTTAAAAAAGGCTGCGATCAGTGTTTATCCTGATCACAGCCTTTTATTTGGGAATCGTATTTTTTGACTTATTCAACAAGTTGATTTCTCAAACAATCAACTTTCCAGTAAGTGCATTGCTTCATAATCCATCTTATGCCATATTATTTAATTTGGGGTTTTGTATATAATTCAGCTCCTGGACTGCTGCCATTTATACGGTCTTCTTCTCCAGCTTAGCAGGTCTTATGTTTCCTACAACCATGCCTGTAAGCGGGCTGAAATAAAGAAGACTGGTAAGTACGCAGTAGATTGGAGTCATGATTGCAAACTGTACAAGACGTCCTGGCATAATTGCATAGAAGTTTGCTCCGATTATTACCAGTCCTGCAGTGGTCAGTCCAAGTGTTCCCACTACGCCAGAGACTGCAATTGCGACACACATAACAACAGTCTTTACTTTTCTGTTCTTTTCAGCCATTAGTTTTCCAGCCAGTCCGGGGATCACACCCCAGGCAACTGCTGATAAAGTAATCAGTGGATTAACTCCATAGCCTTTCATAAAACATCCAATGATATCGGCAACAGCACCTTCTACACCACCAGCTACAGGTCCCATCCAAAGACCTGCCAATACAGTGGCGACAGTTCCCAATGTAATTCGATATACACCAAGATCAATTACCAGAACGCGTGACAGCACAAGCTGGATTGCTACCAGCAGTGCAAGGAATACAAGAGTCTTAACACTCCATGTCTGTTTGTTTTTACGCATAAAAAAAACACCTCCATAATGATTAAAATAACAGAGTAGTTACCATAAATAATAATCCCTCCACATTATGAGATGTTCTCACATGTAGCAACGGGTGCGGAAAATATATCGTAAACAGTCCTGCTGCTTTTCGTTTCACGGCGACTCCCCAGCCAATGAACACTTGACGCATAAATTCCTACTTCGCTATTATTTATTTAAAATGATTATAGCACAAAATATAGAAATTTCAATATGTATTTGTTATAATATTCACATAAATAAATTAGTCGTTACTGTTTACTGGTAACGTTCCGCGAGTGTTTTTTGTGAACAAAGTTCACAGAAAACCCGAGAATCTTAGCGCGAAATCATGCGAATGCATGATTTCTGTGCATCGCGAAGCGCGTTACTGGTCACGGAGTGAACAGTAACAATTAGTCGTTACTGGTCACTGACAAATGTTTGTGCATACTCTCCTCTTTTTCGCATATTCTAAGAATATCTTCCCTTATATAGGAAAAATATTTGACAAAAAGGAGTGTTTCTATGAATATAAAATCCACAAACAAATCATCCTGCCAAAAACAGCCGCCACTACAGAATCCTTACAATGTTTTTTATAATAATTACATGAATACAAATGCTACTACAGAATGTACAGGACTTGGCTATCGTATGCCGGATAACTCGGAGGAATGGAATGCCTGCCGAGAGGTTTTCGATTTTCTTCCTGTACCATTTCCGGATTCGGAGGATACAAAGCAACAATGAAAAATTTCACAAAACTATTACTTGGCTCTTTGGTACTGTTCTCTCTGTCAGGATGTACTGCCGGTGATATGATCACCAGCTATACTTCTATTTCTGATCAGAGTGAAACCACCTTACAGAACACTTCAGAAACACCCAAACAGCGTGTTTATATGGATGAAATCAAAGGAACCCTTAAGGATTTCACCGGTGCCACCCTAACTATGGAAAGCCAGGAACAAACTTACGTTTTTGATCTTTCTGAAGCAACTTTGGAATGCGAAGATGGCATGATCACTGGAGATGAAATCAGTGTCATTTATGAGGGGCAGCTCTCTAACAAGGATACCAGCACTGTAAAAGCATTGAAAGTAGTAGACGACTTTCACAAAAAGAATCAGCTGGAAGTACGAAAGGCCTATGGGGAAGTACAGAGTCTGACTCCAAATACCATTACCATAAAAAATAAAAAAGGCAAAACAGCCACCTATCCAATCACTGGAACAGAACAATATTATCAGAATGGCATCCGTACCGGTGTATGGGTATACATTCATTTTAAAGGCAAGTTTACTTCCAGTCAGGATACCCAAAGTTCTTCTCTTAATGCCAGTCATCTGAAAGTACTAAGCATTTCAGATATTGATCCGCTTACACTTCCAGATCCAACACCAACACCAGATCCTGCACAAGTTCCTGCCGATGACTCAGCAAAAGAACAGCAGATTCATGCAGAAATTCAGAATATTTCCCTGAATACGCTCACAGTTCTTCCCTCTGGCTCTGATAGCACAATAAATGTAGATTTGTCTCAGACTCCTTCTTACTTTAAAGGTGGAACAGCACCAGGCTCCTATGTAACCATAACTTACACTGGCCAATTTCAGGGAAATTCACTGGATGGTGTTACTGTTACAGCAGTCACCGGTGATGATCCGGATTCTCTTGGAAGCCGGGAACTTACCAGCACAGTCAGCGGTACAATTATAGGCCATACAGCAAATACCGTCACACTTCAAACTGGCGATGGCGCAACCATAACCTGCTTTACAGAGGGGGCAAAGAATATCTCCACCAGTAATATGGAATCCGGCGCAGGTATCTGCATTACCTTTGATCCTACAAAATCCAAAAATTCCAACATTTATACATCTATCAAGATTCAGGACGCCTGAAGGTGTCCTGAATCCTTTTCTCTCCATCTGCCAGCCAGGCTCTCACATCCCCGGATTCTCCCAGAATGTCCATAAATGCCTGGTATTCATCCATTAAGCCCTTCCCATGTAAGACCATATAAGCTCCTGCATCACTTCCAAGAGCCACCTTTGCTCGGTACTTGTATGCCAGACGAAGGTTCTTTGCGGCCAGTTCTATAATAGGATCAAGCACTGATTCCTTATATCTTCCACATCCACGAAGATTTCGAATTGTCACAAGAGTAGGAACCCATACACTATCACTGTCAGCTAATTCTCTGATTGTTTCCGGATCAATATAATTTCCATGTTCTACCGAATCCACACCAGCTTCCACAGCTGCCTGTACGCCATAAATCCCATTGGTATGGCTCATCACCGCCATCCCTTCTTCATGGGCGATATGTACCATCTCACGGACTTCTTTCCTGTCTAAAGGCGTTCCGGTAATCTGTCCATGGTTATTAAAATCCAGAAGTCCCGTGGTCATAATTTTAATAAAATCTGCCCCTTTGTTTTTCGCTTCTTTCAAAAGGACATGGTATTCTTTCATAGTGTCAAAGCCTTTTCCCACTATAGATCCATAGTGTCCATTTTTATGGATGGCAAAAACAGGAGTACGATAATCAATTCCGTATTCCGGTGCCAGTCTCCTGGCTCTTTCTGATACTCCTAATGCATCTCCACCATCTCTTACAAAGACAATCCCCAGCTCTTCATAAGCTTTCAAATGTTTCCGTATCACTTCATCGTTTACATGATCCTTATGAATAGAAATTGCATCTTTATAATTCAGTCCATCCATGATCAGGTGCGCATGACACTCTCCAAACATTTCTTCATATAACACTGATTATCTTGAAAAATAATTCAGCTTTTCCTTTCTTCCGCAGAGCGTGTTTGAAAAAAGGACTTCTGCAAGATGTGCGTCACAATTTGTGGGAGATTTTGTCCGGAGGAGGGCGTCGTAGCGAGCTACGACAGCCGAATTCGAGCAAAATATACCGCAAAGTGGGGCGTACAGATTGTGGGAATGCTTTTTCAAACACGCTTTAATACGGATTTTTTCAATCCTCTTTTATTATTTATTGCAACTATTCCGCAAGGTGCTTTTGCGAAGGAACTGAACAACTGCTATTTATTTTCGAAAAAGGCTCGAATTTCTTTCTCGGAAGCCTGCACAGACCCCTGTACAAAGAAAGGCTTACCGCCTCCCCTGCCATTCAATACTGCATTCATCTCTTTTGTAAACTGACGTAAGTCTCCGTCTTTTTCTCCCATAGCATACTTATAGCTTCCATCTGTATTCCTGGAGAATACTGCACAACGCCCCTTACAAACCTGTAAAATTGCATCTGTAAGCTTCTGAACGCTTCCTGCTTCCATTCCTTCCTGGAATAAAACCACATTCTCTTTTTCTTTCCATTTAGCAGCTTCGCCAACGATAAATTCTTCTTCTAACGCATGTACTCTTCCCTTCAGAGCAAAATTTTCATCCTGAATCCTTGCTACCGCTGACGCTGTTTTGTCCATTTTCGCAGACAGCTTCACGGAAATCTGACGATTCTGTTCATTTATCATGTTCAGATAATCAAGCACTCGCTTACCTGACAGCATTTCCATACGAACCCCCTCACGGAATTTCACTACAGAAAGCAGCTTCACCATTCCAATTTCTCCAGTACGCGTCACATGAGTTCCACAGCATGCGCAAGTATCTGCTCCCGGGAAGCGCACAATACGAACCCATCCGGAAAGCTCTTTCTTACTTCTGTAATCCAGATTTTTAAGTTCCTGCTCTGTAGGATAAAAAATCTCAACTTCCTGATTTTCCCAGATAATCTGATTCGCTTTCGCTTCGATTTCGGCCATTTGTTCTTCATCCAGCATTCCGCTGAAATCGATGGTGATCACATCGCTTCCCATGTGGAATCCCACATTGTCATATCCAAATGCTTCATGTACCAGCCCACTTACAATATGCTCTCCGGAATGCTGCTGCATAAGGTCAAATCTTCTGCCCCAGTTAATTTTTCCTATTACATCCATACCAACTTCCAAAGGCCCATCTGTATAATGAACTAACTCTCCATCCTTCTCATGAACTTCCTTAACATTTATTCCGCCTAATATACCGGTGTCACTGGGCTGTCCGCCTCCTTCTGGATAAAAAGCTGTCTGGTTTAAAATTATTTCATAGCCTTTCTTGCTCTCACGACACTCCAACACCTTGGCGGTAAATTCTTTTTTATATACATCTTCATAATATAACTTTTTTGTATCGTACATAAATGCTCCTTCTTTCATAAATTAAACAGCAGAATTTATTTTTATCTTTTATTCACGAAACTGATTATAGTCTATTTATGCTCTTCCCGCAATTTTTATTTTTTCTCTGTATTTAGTCATTTCAGGACGTGTTCAAATATACCGCAATCTCCCACAAAGTGGGGCGTGCAGATTGCGGGAATGATTTTTCAAACACGCTCTAGCCCATCCGATATCTATGAATTCTCTCATGCATGCATGACTCATTCATGGTTTCCATCCGGGACTTTTATAGTAAAAACACCTTGCAAAATAGTACCAGCTGAATAATTACAAAATTTTTATTTATTTTTGAAGAACTTTATCAGGCAGTCGCGTTATAATTAGAGAACGGACAGGAAGGAGGCTGATAACATTTCACAGGAAGAATATTTGGAATATCTGATTGACCAATACCAGAATCTGATATATTCCATATGTCTGAAATCAGTAGGTAATCCTTTCGATGCAGAAGACCTCACTCAAGAGGTATTCCTGTCTGCCTACAAAAGTCTCGCCCACTTCGATGGGCTTTATGAAAAAGCCTGGCTTAGCAAAATTGCAGTACGCAAATGCCTTGATTTCCTAAAAGCTGCCGGACGCCGTTCAATTCCAACGGAAGATATTTATTTCTCACAGCTTCCTGATCTGGAGAATCATTCTTCCCCAGAGGAACAGTATCTGCAGTCTGATTCGGAACAGCAGGTATTTCGGATATGCAGCGGCCTGAAAAGTCCTTACAAGGAAATTGCCATTGCTCATTTCTGTAAACAGATGTCCGTAACAGAAATATCGCAAAAAGAAGGCAAAAACCCTAAGACCATTCAGACACAGCTATATCGTGCAAAAAACATGTTGAAAAAAATGTTGGCAGAAAGGAGCGATTAAATGCATATCAATAGTAATGACCTGAATAATTTTCAAAATGAAGAGATGAACACTGATGAAATCATTGCATTTCTGGAACATATGAAGCACTGCGACTACTGTCTTAACCAGCTTGCGGACGAATATACAGATCATGCATCCTCAGCTCCCGCCTATCTGAAAGAAACAATTATGGAACGTGTTACAGCTCCTGATATTCAGATACAGAAAACAGCAGCGGATGCTACCTATAAAATGCGGTTTTTCTATGAGGGGCTCCGCACTGTAGTCGGAGTCGTACTTGCACTGGTTATGTTGTTCAGCCTTGGGCAAATGGACTTCGTCTCGCCTCAGCTTCCGCAGTCCACAGCCAAATCATCTGAAACGCGCCGGGAAATTAGAACTTCATTACGTAATTTTTCAAATGGAATTACAGATGGAATCTCTGATGCTCCCCAGAAAGTTGTCAACTACATTAATTCTATTTCAAATACAATAACAAACGGAGGTAACTAACATGCAAAAACAAAAAAAGGGATTCCTGCTTTTTATCTCTTCCCTGATTCCTGGTGCGGGAGAAATGTATATGGGATTCTTTAAGCAGGGAATCAGCATTATGACTCTATTCTGGGCTATTATCGCAATTGCCGGAGGGCTTAATATCTCCTCTCTGGTTATCTTTCTTCCTGTATTATGGTTCTACAGTTTCTTCCATGTTCATAACTTGAAAGAACTGCCGGAAGAAGAATTTTACGCGATAGAGGATAACTATATTCTGCATCTTGACCGTATATTTCAGAATAATATCAGGCTCTCGCAAAAACATATTAAAATTGCGGCAATTCTCCTGATTGTTTTCGGAGTTGCTGTTTTCTGGAATGGTTTCCGTGATCTGCTCTTCTGGATTTTACCAAATTCTCTGGCTATTATTATACAGGATATCATGTACCAGATTCCTTCTGTTATCATTGGAATTCTGATCATCGTTGCCGGTTATCAGCTTCTTACAGGAAAAATCAAAAGCATCTCTCCTGACGAAAAAGCTGATTGTAAAAAAGATGTGTCAGAACATTATTGGCAGCCATATCGTCCTTATCAACAGCCTGTTGATAACAGCGCTCCACAAATGAATACAAAATCAGCACCTGCCTCAACAGTGTCTTCAACAACACAGCCAGATCAGAATGCGGATAATGTAATAAAGAATACCGATATCAAAATTTCGGATACTACTTCAGTTCAACCATTCATTACTGCTGAGCCAGACAATAATTCTGCAAAATAGAGTAACTATTCCAATAAAAGTCAGGTATCTGCCACATAATATTTCTAATAACTTTACCGCCGATAAATTTATTTTATCGGCGGTATTTTTATTGAGATTTCTCCAAAAGCCAGCTTACTCTGAGTGCCATCAGTCTCCTGAACCAGCAATTTCCCATCTGGACAAATCGCTAATGCTCTGGCACTTCTGCTGCTTTTATTATCTGTAATTGTAATTTCATTTCCTGGAACAATATTATGTTCCACGTATTCTTCCGACAATTTCAATTCCCGGGTTTCTTCCAGAAGATAGTTCACAATCTGCGCTGCAAGGCGGTTCCTGTCCGCAGTTCTGGAGGATTGTTCATCTTCGTAGATTCCTCCGGCAATTTCCTGAAGCTCTTTTGGGAATTGTTCCTGCTCAACGTACAGGTTCAGCCCAATTCCTACAATCGCAAATTCTATATTTCCACTTTCAAAATCTGTGACTGCCTCTGTAAGAATACCACAAACCTTACGGTTATCTTTGTACAGGTCATTTACCCATTTAATTCCAAGTTTTACACCGCATACTTCTTTCACAGCCTTATACACTGCAGTAGCTGCTGCAGTAGTGATCAGAAGGCTGCCCTCCAGTGTCCCCTTCGGTTCCAGAATAACACTGAGATAAATTCCACTGCCTTTAGGAGAATAAAACTCCCTGCCTCTTCGTCCTCTTCCTGCTGTCTGCTCCATGGCAACAACAAAAGAGCCGTGTCCAGCCATTCCGCTCACAGCCAGCTGCCTGGCCTCCAGATTGGTAGAGCTGATCGCATCAAATATTTTTATCTCAACCTGTGGATCATCCAGAAAAAGTCTGATCCCCTCTGCTGAAATCAGATTACTCTCTCTTGCAAGCATATATCCCTTATTCGGTCCGGCCTCAATGGGGTATCCTTCCTGGCGCAGACTATTCACAGCCTTCCAAACTGCGGCTCGTGTACAGGAAAGCTCCCTGCCAATATCCTCACCAGATAAAGTTTCACCTTTATGCTGTTCTAATAACTCCAAAAGTCTGGATTTAACCGTCATGCTTTTATCCTTCATAGTTCTCCAGGGCTTTTTTTAAAAAATCCCGGTATTCTTTTCGCACATTCTCCGGTGAAATCACTCTCACGCTATTTCCAAGGGCAGCAAGCCAGCCATAAAACTGTGTACTTACATTCACCTGTACCCTGGTGACGGAGTGCTCATTGTCCTTGGACATAATCATAATATCCTGACCAAATCGATCAATCATTACACCAACAAGATGGTTCTCAAATTCCAGATTAACTTTCTCTTCACGGCCTCCAAACATTCCAAAAGTACCGGCAGCAAATCTGGCACTGTCAAATTTCCGGAAGAGTTCGGCACCATTTCTTGCTTCATTCTCTGTAAGGATCTTCAACATTTTGTCTACGCGGTAATGCTTCACAATGCCACTCTTCTCATCGACTCCTATCAGATAATAATTACCATCCTGCCATATCATCTGCCATGGACTGATCTGATAGCGAGCTCCACCTTTCTTCAGATGTCTCTCCTTGGACACTGTCCATTCTGTATACTGAAAGCTGATCTGTCTGTTCTGTGAAATTGCTCTGTGTATCTCATCTACATTATAATAAATGCTCTCGTTTGTATTCTTCACCTGATCCAGTACGATTGCCTGCCGCTGCAGGTCTTTGGCCTGATAAATACTGGTAAAGTGCTCCAGTTTCTGGATCAACTGCCGCGATTTCCCAACAGTAAGAAATCTGGAAAACTGAACAGCATCTACAAGAAGCTTCAGCTCTGCAGTCTCAAACTCACGGCTTGCAAGATAAAAACCTGACGGTCTCTCTCTTCGATTCATAATATCCATTCCGAACACACGCAAAGTCTCTATATCGTCATATATCGTCTTCCGCTCTGCATGAATTCCCAGACTCTCCAGATAGGAAATCAGATCTTTCACACTCATGGGATGTGCCTCATCTGTTTTCTCAGAAAAGACTCGCATAAGATATAAAATTTTCAGTTTCTGCTGGAAAGATTTTGGCATATCCTTACTCCTATTTATCTGTCAATACTGCTACGACTCCAGAATATAATACCATAAAAGCAAAGAGCAGAGCAATAAGATCTGCACCATGAAAATCATAATTAAAGATCATAGCTCCCCCGATCATGAGCTCCAACGTAATAAAAAGTCCCAGTATCATGGCTGTGCTCCCGGAAAATTTCCTGCCGCGGCTCTCCTGTGTATCCTCCATATATCCCTCTGCAAGGGCAGCTCTTCTGCTGTTAATATTTCTGCCTGATTTCCACATAATATCTCCTCCGTTTCCCAAACTCCAATATCATCCGCCATCAAATACCGAACGTATTTTCCGAACATATTTTCTTTATGAGACTAGTCTACCACAATATCAGTCCTATAAAACGGTATGAATCAGTAATTTTCGAATATCCGTTCGTTTTTAAGTGATAAAAAAACGTCTGAACCTGTTTCAAACAGAATCAGACGTTTTCCTTTTTACAAAATCTAAATGAACATGTCTACAGGCTTATTTATTCGCTATACTTTCATAGTAGTTAATCCACAAACATGTTTTTACATAAATCCAGCGAACACAGAAGCGGCGATAACAGTAAGAAGTCCGGCAACGGCAATTGCCAGGCTGCTCATAGCACCTTCTACAGGACCCAGTTCCATTGCCTTAGATGTACCTATGGCATGGGCTGAAGTTCCAAGTGCCAGACCTTTCGCGATAGGCTCCTCAATTTTTGCCACTTTAAGGACTGCCTCCGCAATCACATTTCCCAGCACACCAGTGATAATAATAACTGCAACCGTGATCGTAACAAGTCCGCCAAGTTCTTCCGATACACCCATTCCAATGGCTGTAGTAATGGATTTCGGAAGCAGAGTAACATACTCCGAATGGGAAAGTCCAAACAGCTTTGCAAAAATCAAGACACTAACCATACTTGCAAGTACACCGGAAACAATTCCTATAACGACAGCTTTCAGATTCTTACGAAGCAGAGTAAGCTGTCTGTAAAGCGGTACCGCAAGACATACTGTAGCAGGAGTAAGCAGATAACTGATATACTGACCGCCTGCATTGTAGGTCTTATAATCCACCTGCATAAGCTGAAGCATTCCCATTACACATAGAATTGCAATCAAAAGAGGATTAAACAGCGCCATTTTAAACTTTTTCTTCAGCAAAAGACCGACCTCATATCCAGCCAGACTTAATGCCGCCCCGAAAAACAGGGAATTTTCTATAAAATTTATCATTTCTTATCCTTCCCCCTGTCCTTTCTGATCACAAACTGAGTACTGCGTCCAGTAACTACCATTACAATGACGGTTGTCAGAATTGTTATGAGCACAACAGGAAGCCAGATTGGCTGCAGATCACCCCACGCTTCCAAAAGTCCCACACCTGCAGGAACGAACATAACCGGCATAATTTCAACCAGAAAATCTGCTGCTTCCTCTACCTGCTCAAGTTTCAGAATTCCGCTTGCAAGTGCTCCAAGCATCAGCACAAGACCATATACACTGGCCGGTACCGGAAGAGGCAAAAGGATATGTAATCCCTCACCCAACGCTGAAACCAGCAAAATAATACAAAATTGCCTCAGATACTTCACTTTTTGTCTTCCTCCTCGCTGTCTCCACAAAGAAGTTCATTTGCAATTTCCAGATAAGGCTGAAGCTCCTCAAGAGAAGCCCTGCCATTTCGCTTCATCTTTGTAATCCCTGGATACTGTGCAGGGATGGATCTTGTCATATTTCTGTCACCGTAGATTTTCACCATATCTCCATTTTCCAAGGTATCCCCGGCAATTAATTTATCATTTTTGTTATAAATTCCTTCCTTGGGAATCGCTGCCTTGAAAACAGTTTTTTTATCCATATCTACGAATACCATTTCCTTCAGTATATCTCCGGCTTCCACATAAATAGCTCTTATGGCTTCATTTTCCAGACGGGCTTCCTCCTGTTTGTCTTTCTGTGCCTGTCTGGCAACCAGATTCCAGAACGAGCCGCCTACTACGCCAAAGATCACCAGAAGAATGACAATTCCTACAATGAATTTTACATCGATTTCTTTTTTCTCCACTGCAAATCCTCATTTCTTTCATGGCTTTTTCTTCTGCCCTATTATACATTATCTTGTTAAAATTGCAATGTCATCTTTCGACAATTCTCTCCCCTGTTTTTCCCAATTTTTCTACAACATAATTGTAAAACTGTGTTCTGGATATTCCTTTTTTCCACATTGCAACTGTTCAGAGCACGATTTTTTCCACCTGCCAGCTGCCGTTTTCCACGGTCATAACTGCCATGGTCACGTCTCCACCAAAGCGGCTTCTGCCGCAGCTTCCAGGGTTCAGCCACAGCCTTCCGTCAATTTCTTTTGCAAAATACTGATGACTGTGTCCAAAAATCACCACCTGGGTATCCCCTAACTCCCAGGCAACATCTTTCCTGTCATGAACCATAAAGAATTTCACATTTCCAACTGTAAAGTTCAAGCTTCTTCGCAGATTCTGTGCCCAGTATCCATCATTGTTTCCTCGCACTACATATAAAGCGCCCAATGATCTTATAGTATCCAGAAGCTCCGGTCTGTCCACATCTCCAGCATGAAAAATGCAGTCACAGGACTGTAATATGTCCAGAACTTCTGTCCGTAAAAGACCATGTGTATCTGAAATAATTCCAATTTTAATTCTCTTATTTTCTATCATTTCACCGTTCCTTATACCACATTCATCTATATTTTTTCAAAAAACAGCCTTTTCCTCAAAACAGACAGATTTTCCCATACTCGCCGTCAAATCCAGGTTTACAGATTACTTCTCTGTTTCTAAGTTTCCGAATGCCTGAAGCAATCATGTGACTACTTTCTTTCTCAATATCCGCAATGGGAATTTCCCTTAAAATATCAAATTCATTTCCCAGTTTCTGAAGCATCTTTTCATATTCACCAGTGACTGTTTTGGTGGTTACAGCCTTTCCAACACAGGCAGAAATCACCTCAGGAAGAGGTACAATGCTCTCAAAAGGTCTGGCATTTTTTCTCACAAACCCATTTTCTCTATCAGCCAGATCCATAATTCTGTGATTCACTCCCATAGTCAGTTTTTTCCCACATATAGGACATATTCCATGATACTTTTCTGCTTCTTCCGGACTCAGACAGATGTGACATTTTCTGTGTCCATCATAGTGATATTTTCCCTCTTCCGGGAAAAATTCCAGTGTTCCAAGAAAACCTTTTCCATATTGGACAGCACCATAAAGTCCCTGATAGGACAATTCAATGTCCAGTAAGTTAGCCTCTCTTCCAAGCTTTGATGGAGAATGTGCATCTGAGTTTGAGATCAGCTGAAGTCCATCAAGTGCAGATAAACGCCAGTTCATAGGTGGATCTGAAGATAATCCCGTTTCCACAGCATGAACATATGAAGTAAGATCTTCAAAACATTCTTCCATGGTATCAAACCCTGATGCGGCACCAAAAAGCCCGAAGTGGGGAGTCCAGATATGTGCCGGAACCAGCATTCCATCGGCACAGTTTTCCAGTAAAATTTCCAGAAGATCGTGACAATCAAGTCCCAGTATTGGCCTTCCGTCTGAGTGAATATTTCCAATCTTTTCCAGTCTCCCAGCTATTTTATCTGCTTCTTCAAGGCCGGATAAAAGAAGTACATTATGCACCTTGCGGCACTTTCCATTCTTCTTATAGATAGAACTGATCTCCCCTGTAATTACGAAACGGGGAGCTCCCCCAGGAAGCATTTTCGCCTCTTCCAGCACATATTCATCTCTTAACCGATACAGTCCACTTTCTGCCGGAACCAGCTTTTCTTTCAGTTCCTCCCGCCAGGCAGGATGGGTAAAATCACCGGTTCCCACTAAAGAAATTCCTTTTTTTCTTGCCCACAGATCCAGATATTCCGGGGTTCCAAGCTTGCTTGTTGCCATGGAATATCTGGAATGAATGTGAAGATCTGCGATTATTTCCACTTAATTAACTCCATTTCAGTCATTTATATTTTGATTTGCAACTGCTCAAAATTCTCAAAACTATAGAAAAAAACACTTTCCAATGTGTTCTTTTTATTTCTTTTTATTTCTTTTTATACCAGTTTGTAATCCATTTTCCTGCTGCTGTCAGATTCTTTGAGGACCATTTTCCTGTATTACTGCAGCCGGATTTTATAAACGCAGAGCTTTCTGCTTTATTTGACAGGCTCCATGCCATATAGCTGATATTGTTTTTATCCAGGAAAGTCAGCCACTTTTTTGCTTCAGCTTTATCAAGTCCACCATTTCCAGAAGCATCACAGATACTAAACTCGGATACAAATAACGGCAGTCCTTTATCAAGGGCAGCCTGTGCTTTATCTCTCAGCCATTCCTTATGTGTTGCTGCGTAAAAGTGCAGGGTGTACATTACGTTTTTCCTGTATTTCTTACTAACCGGGGAAAGCGCAGCCTGATCTACATCCTGTGACCAGTTGGGCGTTCCTACCAGAATCACAGCTTTTTTGTCATAGGTGCGGATACCTTTTATAATCTTTTCAGCGTATTTTTTTATTGTACTCCAGGATGTTCCTCCATTTGGCTCATTACAGATTTCGTAGATCACATTGGTATTATTTTTGTATTTTTTTGCCATTTTTTTGAAAAACTTCAAAGCTTCTTTCTGATTTTGCTGAGGGTTTCCATCACTTAAAATATGCCAGTCAATAATCACATACATACCTGCATTTGTGGCATATTTTACACCGTTATCAATACACGCTTCCAGCTTACGCCGATTGGATGCATCCCCGGTACAATAGCCGTTATATTCAGCAGTATACATGGCAAGACGCACTGCATTTACCTTCCAGTTTTTCTTCATAAAAGTAAATGCACTTTGATTTACATACTCTGGATACCAGGACAGACCATGGGTGCTGATACCTCTAAGCTGTACTTTTTTCCCACTGCTGTTTACAAGCTGTGTGCCTTTTACCTGTAATCTGGGAAGCTTGGACGCAGCCGCTACCGGTACACAGAATGCACATAAAAATACGATTGCAATAAGCAAACCGAACCATTTTTTTCCTTTTTTTCTCATTAAAAACCCTCCTCCATTAATCTCCAGCCGTTGTCTTTTAGCCACTTTTGTCTTTCCCGGTAATCTGGAAGGATCTTCTCAACTTCTTTCCAGAATGCCTGGGAATGGTTCATTTCCCTACGGTGGCAAAGCTCATGGACCACCACATAATCCAGCACCTCAGGAGGTGCCAGAATTAACAGCCAGTTAAAATTCAGATTTCCATTTGCGGCACAGCTTCCCCATCTTGTTTTCTGTTGACGCAGGGTAATTTTCCCATAGCTTACCCCTAACTTTTCTGCATAATATGCCACTCGCCTTGGAATTACCACGCAGGCTTTATTCTGCAAATGCTGTCTTTCCAGGGCAGACAGCTTTTGTACGTTCTCCTTCTGTGCATCTCTTTTCTGGATTTTTTCCAGATTTTTCAGGATCCATTCTTGTTTTTCTTCCACAAATTTCTGAATTTTTGCTTCGGAAAGACGGAGAGGCGCGCGTACAACAACACTGCCATCAGCCTTAATTTCCAGGCTAATAGTTTTGCGGCTGCTGCGGATGATCTGGTAGGAAATCTGAGAGCTCAGCATAGGATTTTCTCCATGTAAGCGTTCATTTGCTGCTCCAGTATTTCCATCTTTTCCCTGGTGTCTTTCTCCTTATATTCCAACCGCTTTATAATCCTGGAAATGTAATCCTTTTCTTTCATGATCCGCCATGTTTCCTTAAAATTCAGGTCATAATACTGCGCTGCATAGGATACCCAGTAATCTAGGGATGTAATCCGGTCAGGAGATGAAACTGCCTCTTTTCTCAGGCAGGATTCCCATACCTTTGGAGATATTTTGCCTTCTCCGGCATGCTCCTGAGGGACACCGATCATAGCCTCCACAGAATCCACCAGCTTCACTCTGCAATTGTCCAGCTTGTCTGCATCGCGGATCATTTTTGCGTGGAAAAGAGTTCTTTCGTCCTGAATTCCTTCCAGCCTGAAATCACTGTGTCTGGCAATTGCCACGCGAATGATGTCATCATAGCTTCGGTCTTCTATGAATCTGCTGATCATCGGATTTTCTCCCTCAAATAACAGTTGTACACCGAATGCAGCGTGATCCATAGTGTCCGGTGAAAAGCTGTTATAAAGACGAAGCTGTTGGAATCTTCCAATATCGTGAAGCAGGGCAATAAGCTCCGCAAGCTGTTGGTCTTCCTCATTCAAATGCATTCTGTGACCAATTTCACGAGCACTTTTTACCACCCCATATGTGTGAATGATTTTTAATTTTATCTTTTCATCTTCTCTGTCATATCCATTTAAATAATCCTCGAAAACGCCTCTTGCATGTTTAAAATCTATCTTCAAAATGCCTTCCTTTCCGCTGTATCTTTTGCACATCCAGAGCGAATATTAAGTAACCGCTTTTGTCAATGTGCAGATACTGAACAGCAGCTCTTTTAATCCTTATTATAAACCACCTGGTTTTCTTTTCCAATAAAAGCGTCAGATTTTCGAAAATTTCTACAGACTTGCGAAGGTTTGACGCATAACGTATAATACAAGACAATGATAACATATATTAATTATAAGCAAACAAATTTCGCTATTGTTTACATTTCGTTACGGTTCACTGGTAACGTTCCGCGAGGCGTTTTTGTGAACAAAGTTCATAGATAACACAATTCTGCATGCTTCGTGAAGCTTGTGGATAATACTCATTTTCAGGGAGGATGCCATGGCAGATAAAATACCTGATATTTCACCAAACGTAGACGAAACCATGAAGGAGCTTGAAACCCATGGTTCTTTTGAGCTGCCAGTAGAAACTTATACAGATAATTGTGAGATTTTCCGCTCCTTATACAACCACTGGCATAAAGAAATGGAGATCATCTGTATTGACAAGGGAAACGGGCTTGCAAGGCTTAACCGGGAAACACTGCGTCTGAAAGAGGGAGATCTTCTCATTGTCAACAGCGGTGTTCTGCATGGAATCAAGTCAGATTCCAGACATATTTTATATTACAGAAGCGTGGTGTTTGACCTTAGCTTTCTGGCGGGTCCTGCAGGGGATCTCTGTCAGGAAAAAGTAATCTCCCTGCTTATGGAGAACCGGGCAGAATTCACCCATCTGATCACTCCTGCCAATGAAAATTATAATAATATTTTCCATCTTTTCTGCGAGATCCATAAATGCCACAAGGAAAAACCGCCCTTCTATTATATGAAGCTGAAAGGACTTTTCTATGGGCTTTTTTATGAAATGCTGGCAGGAAATTACATCATTACTACAGATGCCGAACAGAACAGGAATCTTTTATCTGTAAAAAAGGTCCTGGACTATATCAGTGCCCATTACCGTGAGCCTCTGTCTGTAAAGGAACTGTCCGGTCTTTCCAATTACAGTGAATTCTATTTTATGAAGCTGTTCAAACAGTATACCGGAAAAACAGCAGCAGCCTACCTGAATGACTACAGACTTGAAAAGGCAAAGTCCCTGCTTTTGCATACAGATGCATCTGTGACGGACATTGCTCTAGATGTAGGTTTTAACAATACCAGTTATTTTATAAAAAAATTTCAGGAAGCCAATCAGCTGTCCCCTCACAAATTCCGCAAAAAAATGTCATAACAGAACAGTTTTGTTGTATTTTTCTAAGAGATGCATATGCTAATATAACACCATCGAACAAAGGTGATGTCCACGGCATCAGGCATACCGGTGGATTTCAGACGAGCATCATTCACACGCTCTCGAAAGGAGAAAATAATTATGAAAGCTTTAGAAACTATGATCCAGAACATGTTCCACAAAGACTGCGCAGCATGTACCGACCAGGAAGTATACGAAGCACTTCTCACCTATACAAAAGAGCAGTTAGCTGCAAAAGGCTATCACGATGGCAAGAAAAAAATTTACTATATTTCTGCCGAATTTCTCATTGGTAAGCTTCTTTCCAACAATCTGATCAATCTTGGAATCTACGATGAGGTTGCAGAATTTCTGAAAAAAAATGGCAAATCTCTTGCAGAAATTGAATCTGTTGAGCCGGAACCATCTCTTGGAAATGGTGGTCTTGGACGTCTGGCTGCATGTTTCCTGGATTCTATTGCAACACTTGGACTTCCTGGAGAAGGTATTGGTCTGAATTACCATCTTGGACTTTTCAAACAGGTTTTTGAAGACAATCTTCAGCATGAAGTACCGAATCCATGGATCACTCCTGATTCCTGGCTGACTGCTACAAATGTAACTTATATGGTTCCTTTCAGAGGTTTTTCCCTGAAATCTACCATGTATAGTATTGATGTTGCAGGCTATGAAAACAAAGCGATCCACCTTAATCTTTTTGACATTGATCTGGCAGATGAGTCCATGGTTCATGATGGAATTACCTTTAACAAAAAGGATATTCTCCACAATCTGACACTGTTCCTGTATCCGGATGACAGTGATGAAGATGGACGTAAGCTTCGTGTTTACCAGCAGTATTTCATGGTCAGCAATGCCGCTCAGCTGATTCTGGATGAGGCAGTTTCCAAGGGAAGCAACCTTCATGATCTGGCTGATTATGCTGTTGTTCAGATCAACGACACTCACCCAAGTATGATCATTCCTGAGTTCATCCGCCTTCTTGGTGAGCGTGGAATTGACTTTGATGAAGCTGCTGAAATCGTTTCCCATGTATGTGCATATACCAATCATACAATTCTGGCTGAGGCACTTGAAAAATGGCCAATCCATTATCTGGAAGACATTGTTCCACAGCTGGTTCCGATCATCCGCAAGCTGGATGAAAAAGTAAAAGCCAAATATCCGGCTGAAAATCTTGCTATTATTGACAGCAATAATCTGGTTCATATGGCACATATGGACATTCATTATGGCTTCTCAATCAATGGTGTTGCAGCCCTTCATACAGAGATTCTGAAGAACTCCGAGCTGCATCAGTTTTATGAAATTTATCCTGAAAAATTCAATAATAAGACCAATGGTATTACTTTCCGCCGCTGGTTAATGTATTGCAACCAGCCACTGACCAAGTTTATTTCTTCACTTATTGGAGAGGGTTATAAGAAAGATGCCGATGAACTGAAGAAGCTTCTGGCTTACAAAGATGACCAGAAGGTTCTGGATCAGCTGCTTGAGATCAAGACAAATGCAAAGAAGATCTGCAAGGATTTTGTTCTGGAAAATACTGGCATCGAGATTGATGAAAACAGTGTTTTTGATATCCAGATCAAGAGACTTCATGAGTATAAACGTCAGCAGTTAAATGCTCTTTATATTATTTATAAGTATCTGGAAATCAAAGACGGAAAGAAACCGGAAAGACCGATTACTTTCATCTTTGGTGCAAAAGCAGCTCCTGCTTATTACATTGCAAAAGATATCATTCATCTGCTTCTGACTCTGGAACCCCTGATTCAGAATGATCCGGACGTAGCACCTTATATGAAGCTTGTTATGGTGGAAAACTACAATGTAAGTGCTGCTGAAAAACTGATCCCTGCCTGCGATATTTCCGAGCAGATTTCCCTGGCTTCCAAGGAGGCAAGCGGTACCGGAAACATGAAGTTTATGCTGAATGGTGCTATTACTCTTGGTACTATGGACGGAGCAAATGTTGAGATCAGCGATCTGGTTGGCAAGGATAATATTTATATCTTTGGTGAGTCCAGTGATGAAATTATCAAGCATTATGAGAAGATGGATTACAATTCCAGATCAATTTATGAGGGAGATGCTGATATTAAAAAGTATGTAGATTTTATTGTCAGCGAGCCGATGCTGAAGCTTGGTAAAGAGGAACATCTGAGAAACTTCTATAACGAGCTTTTGAATAAAGACTGGTTTATGACTTTGCTGGATCTCAAAGATTATATTAAAGTTAAAGATCAGGTATTTGCAGATTATGAAGACCGTAACAGCTGGGCAAAGAAAATGCTTGCAAATATCGGTGAGGCAGGATTCTTCTCTTCTGACAGAACCATTGCACAGTATAATAAAGATATCTGGCATTTAAACTAAAAAGTGCATCCCGCGGCAGTATATATAGCTGTCGCGGGATTTTTTTTAACAATATTCACATTTTCACTCTGAAGTATTACTCTTTTTCTGTTACTGTCTGCAGAGTCAACAGTGATTTTTTTCCCATTACTGGTCACTCCGTGACCAGTAACTTTTTCCTAAGTTCATACAAAATAGCGCAGCATAAACTTGCAAAATCGAAGATTTCCAATTACAATGAATACATCATTCATGAAAGGATTTTACAAAATGACAAAGGAAGAACTCGCTCTTGAAGTAATAGATCGATTAAAGAAAGAATACCCCCTGGCAGATTGCACTCTTGATTACGACGAAGCCTGGAAACTGTTGGTTAGCGTACGGCTGGCAGCACAGTGTACAGATGCCAGAGTCAATGTTGTAGTGCAGGATCTGTATGCCAGATATCCGGACGTAGCCGCACTTGCAGCAGCTACCCCTGAAGAAATTGAAGCGATTGTAAAGCCTTGCGGACTGGGAAAAAGTAAAGCCAGAGACATCAGCGCATGCATGAAAATCCTGCATGAAAAATACCATGACAATGTTCCATGTGACTTTGACGCTCTTCTCGCCCTCCCTGGTGTAGGACGCAAAAGTGCCAATCTGATCATGGGCGATGTATTCGGTAAACCAGCTATTGTCACTGATACACACTGCATTCGTCTCACCAACCGGATTGGCCTTGTGGATGGAATCAAGGATCCTAAGAAAGTTGAAATGGCACTGTGGAAAATCATTCCGCCGGAAGAGGGAAATGACTTCTGTCACCGCCTGGTAAACCACGGACGGGAAGTCTGTACTGCCAGAACCAGGCCTTATTGCGACAGATGCTGTCTCGCTGATATCTGCGCAAAAAACGGAGTAGACTAAAGCAAAGGCTTTCTGCAGGATATGCAGGTTTTAAAGCTCCCTATAAAAAGGAAGCATTTTCGCCCGGATATTTTCTCGAAAATGCTTCCTTTTACGGTTATTCTCCCACACTTCTTCTCAACGCAAACATAAAAATCTTCTCAAATCCCACACTCACTGCAATAATGACAATTGTCCATGCAAACAGGTCTGGTGTCTCCAGATACACCTTGGCTTTGTATAATTTTTCACCGATGGAACCAGCAGGAATGCCGATTACTTCAGCCGCAATCCCCGCTTTCCAACAGAGACCAAGTCCCAGTTTACAGGCAGTAACTGCATATGGCATAACCTGGGAAAGATAGATAAATTGTAATTTTTTTCCCACTCCCGCTCCAAAGGAATCTGCCATCTCCAGAAGCTGTTTGTCCGTCTGCCTGATTCCTTCCAGAATATTTGTATATACCACTGGAAAAACCATGAGAAACGAAATAAAAACGGATAAGTTTCTGGATGGGATCCAAATCAGGCACAGAATGATAAAAGAAGCAACTGGCGTAGCTTTTATCACCATGATCAATGGCTCCATCAGCACTTCCACAGCAAAAAAAGCAGAAGAAAGCGCCGCCAGAACCGTTCCCAGGATCAAAGCCAGAGAAAATCCCAGTATAATCCTTACGAAACTGAACACCACAGATTTCCAGAAATCTCCCATTACAATCAAT
Source organism: Ruminococcus sp. 1001713B170207_170306_F1 (assembly GCF_015668065.1). Taxonomy (NCBI): domain Bacteria; kingdom Bacillati; phylum Bacillota; class Clostridia; order Eubacteriales; family Oscillospiraceae; genus Ruminococcus; species Ruminococcus sp. 1001713B170207_170306_F1. Next base: position 92,745 of record NZ_JADPEX010000002.1, read on the forward strand.
TCGGTAAGTCTCTTTATAACAGAAACAGGAGATGCCAGAAGGATCTCCTGTTTCAGCCACATACTGGTCAGCTGCCATACCATAATCCATACAGCAGCTGCCACAATTTTATAAAATATCCGATATTTTTTTGCCTTATCAGCGTTTATAATAGAAGTCCTCATCTGGTAACTGACCTCCGATTGTTTCCGGATTCTGCTCATTTAGTGTGTTCAGATAGCCGGAAAGAATGGTCTGCATTTCGTCGCCCTCCATGAATACAATACTGCATTCCGGAATGGCTTTTGCTGCAACTTCTGCCGGAATAATATCATGGTTTCCAATGATCTGGGCAGCTGCTTCTGTATCAGAATTTACAAATTCTACAGAGTCCTTATATGCATCCATAAACGCATCAATATCTGCTTCATGCTCTTTCAGATAATCATTTCTGGCAATTACAACACCTGTTACCAGCCTGCTTCCATCTGTTGCAGAAGACTCCCAAAGCTCATTCAGGTCAAGGGCCACACGAAGGTTCTCATTCTTCATAAGTGCAGTGGTTACAAAAGGCTGTGGAAGAAGTCCAACTGCTGTCTGGTCTTCTGCAAGCGCTGCTACAACCTCTGCATGCTCAGACTTGTACTCAATGGTCACATCCTTCTCCGGATCCAGTCCATTAGACTTCAGAACAGAGTTTAACGCATACTCCGGAGTCGCACCTTTACCACTGGCATAGATCGTTTTTCCCTTTAAATCATCTACAGACTGGATGGAATCACCATTCTCCACCAGATAAAGAACACCAAGAGTATTTACTGCCAGAACGCTGACGTTTTTATCTGTTTTCTGATATAAAACGGAGGCTAAATTGGATGGAACAGCTGCTACATCTACCTGTCCCTGAACGATCATTGGGACAATTTCATCTGGAGATGCAGCAAGGGAAAACTCGTAATTCTCATCGTCCAGAAGCTGTGCCATTCCCATTGCAGTAGGACCCTTCAGTGCCCCAATTTTCATTACAGAACTGTCTGAATCCGTCTCATCAGCCGGCTCTTCTGATGTCTCATCTGCCGCTTCCGTTTCTTCCTTCTGTTCTTCTGCCAATACAATATTTGCGCTTCCAATACCTCCAGCCATTGTTCCAACACCAAGTGCAGCGGCCATAAACCATGATAATGCTCTTCTCTTCATAGAATGTCCTTTCCGGATCTTTACCTGATCCCATCAGTTCGTAATAGGTTACTGTTCACTGGTAACATTCCGCGAGGTGTTTTTTGTGAACAAAGTTCACAGAAAACCCGAGAGTTGCGGCGCGAAATCATGCAAAGCATGATTTCTGTGCATCGCGAAGCGTGTTACTGTGAACGGAGTGAACAGTAACCGTAATAGAAACTATACTGCTACAGCAGTCAGATATTTGTCTCTTGGATTTATAGTCAAACTATATGCGTCATAATCATTATCCAGATCAAAACATGGAATTCAGGAAAAAGAGAAATTCAGTTTCGTCACAGTCAAAATAATCCGGTTCTACCCATATCATGCTTTATACTGCCTGAAGAAAAGGGTCAGACTGTCCAGGGCCTTGGCAAGGACAAGCGCTTCCTTCTCGTCCAGTACATCAAGCACTGCATCTGTCATTTTGCGGTGAAATTCCGCATGGTGATGATATGCCTTTCTTCCTTTCAGGGTGAGATGGATAAATACCACACGGCGATCCTGCTCACTTCGCTCCCTTGTGGCGTATCCCTTTTTTACAAGGCTGTTCATGGAAGTAGTCAGGGAACCTACGGTGATATTCAGTTTGGCCGCAATGTCGGACATTTTGTTCCCACCAAGGCCTACAGCTTCAATAATATGCATATCATTATTCGTGATATCCTTATATTCTTCCGTAATGATTGCCTGCTCTTCCAGCTCCATAATCTCGTTAAACAGATGTACCAGTACATCATTAATAACTTCCCTGTTCTCCACTCTTTTCTCTCCTATAATGTGACAACATTATTTTCTATAAAACATTCAAGCAAATATTTACGGTAAGTATATCACAATTTGATATGTTTTTCTACAATTTTACAAATTTCTAAAACGAGTATAGCGCTTATTCAGTAATTTTTCCGGCTCAAGCATCTGATATATTTCCAGGAATTCTTCTATTCTGTTTTTCAACTCTTCCATGGTATCTGCCATATTTTCTCTGGTAAGAGGCTGATTCTCAGGGATTACCTGCTCAATAATTCCAAGGTTCTTCAGATCTGTAGCTGTCAGCTTCATTACTTCTGCCGCTTCCTTTGCCCGTGTGCTGTCTTTCCACAAAATAGATGCAAAGCCTTCTGGTGAAAGAATTGAATAAATGGAATTCTCCATCATCCAGACCTGATCACCTGCGGCAAGAGCAAGGGCTCCACCGCTGCCGCCTTCTCCGATTACAATAGAAAGCACCGGAACTTTAAGGCTTGAGAGCTCATACAGATTTCGGGCAATTGCCTCTCCCTGGCCCCGTTCTTCCGCCTCCAGTCCACAGAATGCCCCAGGTGTATCCACAAGGCAGATCACTGGTCTGTGGAACTTTTCTGCCTGCTTCATAAGACGCAGGGATTTTCGATAACCTTCCGGAGAAACCATGCCAAAATTATGGGCAATATTCTCTTTTGTACCATTTCCTTTTTCCTGGACAATCACAGTTACAGGCTTTCCTGCCAGGTATGCAATACCGCCAACCAGAGCCGGGTCATCACCAAAAAGTCTGTCTCCATGAAGCTCTGTAAAATAATCAAACAACCATGGAAGATAATCTTTTCCTGTTGGGCGTTCTTTGCTTCGTGCAAGAGAAACATGCTCCCAGGCAGATTTTTTTGCTGTGATTTTCGTCGTAAAATCCACATTCAATTTGCTGTTTACAGACATGCTATCAGCTGAATCAGATTTTTTTACAGAAATATTCTCTGCATTTTCCTGTCCTTCCAGACTTTCTGCGCAGTCATTTTTACAGTGCATTTTCAAGAGTCTGGCCAGTGTTTCTTTCATGTTCTTTCGTTCTGCAATCTGATCAATAAATCCATGTTCCAACAGAAATTCTGAACTCTGAAATCCTTTAGGAAGCTTCTGCCGGATCGTTTGTTCTATCACTCTGGGACCTGCAAAACCAATCAATGCACCTGGTTCTGCCAGGATAATATCTCCCAACATGGCAAAGCTTGCTGTCACACCACCGGTAGTTGGATTCGTAAGGACACTGATATAAAGAAGCCCGGAATCGCTGTGTCTTTTTAAAGCTGCGGAAGTCTTTGCCATCTGCATCAGGGATACAATTCCTTCCTGCATTCTGGCACCTCCTGAGCAGGCAAAAAGCACTACAGGCAGACGTTCCTGTGTTGCCCTTTCCACTGCTCTGGCGATTTTTTCTCCCACATTTTCTCCCATACTAGCCATGAGAAAACGGCTGTCACACACTCCAAGCACTACAGATATTCCGCCTATTTTTGCCTTTCCTGTGACAATTGCTTCGTCCAGGTTTGTCTTTTCCTGAAGCTTTTTTACCTTCTCTTCGTACCCTTTATAGGACAAAGGATTACTTATTGGCATTACCTTATCCCACTCTTCAAAGGTTCCTTCATCTGCCAGCATTTCGATTCTTCTCCTTGCATGAACACGGAAATAATTGCCGCAATGCGGACAGATATAGGCATTCTTTTTCACCTCATCTACAAATACAGCGGCCTTGCAGGCATTGCATTTCTTCAGCATACCATCCGGCACTTCTGGTTTCAGTTCTTTATCTGCACCTGCAGATTTGTTTGCAATTGTACGTTTAAAGGCATATCTAAGCTTCATTTACCTTCACTCCTCCGATCTGATGACTCTCCAGAAAGCCGATATCAAATACACCTTTCTGATAGTCCGGATCGTTCATAATTTCAAACTGATAGTCTACATTTGTATCAACACCCTGAATGATCATTTCTCCCAGAGCGCTTTTCATTTTTGCAATTGCTTCCTCACGGTTATTGCCGTGTACGATCAGCTTTGCAAGCATGGAATCATAATACGGTGGAATCTGATAACCATTGTAAATTCCTGTATCTACCCGGATTCCCTGGCCTCCGGGAAGATGAAGATCCGTGATTGTTCCAGGTGACGGGCGAAAATTTTTCCATGGATTTTCGGCATTAATACGACATTCTATAGCATGTCCCTGAATATGAATATCTTCCTGGGAAAAAGGCAGAGCTTCCCCGGAAGCAATCCTTAACTGCTCCTTAACCAGATCCAGACCGGTAACCCATTCTGTCACAGGATGCTCAACCTGAATACGGGTATTCATCTCCATAAAATAAAATTTCCCTGTCTTTTCAAGGAGAAATTCAATAGTTCCGGCATTTACATAATGTGCTGCTTTCGCCGCTTTTACTGCTGCAATTCCCATCTCTTTCCGCAGCTCTTCTGACACTGCCATAGAAGGAGATTCTTCAATCATTTTCTGATGATTTCGCTGAATCGAACAGTCCCTTTCTCCAAGGTGTACTACATTTCCATGACTGTCTGCAAGGATCTGAAATTCAATATGTCTGGGATGTTCCACAAAATGCTCGATATACATGGTTCCATCTCCAAATGCGATCTGAGATTCCTTCTGGGCTGTAAGAAATGCCAGTTCAAAGTCCTCCGGAGAGAAGGCAGTTCTCATACCTTTTCCACCGCCTCCAAGAGCTGCTTTTATGATGACCGGATAGCCAATCTGACTGGCCTCTCTTGCTCCTGTTTCCACATCCAGAATAGCTTTTGTAGTGCCGGGGATTACTGGAACTCCTGCTGCTTCCATGGTATTTCTGGCAATCTGTTTGTTTCCCAGATTCTGGATTACCTGTGATGGAGGTCCCACAAAAGTGATGCCGCACTGCTCACAAATCTGGGCAAATCTGGCATTTTCAGATAAGAAGCCAAATCCAGGATGTATTGCATCTGCACCGGATACTATGGCGGCACTGATAATACTTTCCATATTCAGATAACTTTTAACAGAAGGTCCCGGTCCAATACAGATGGCTTCGTCTGCAAGCTGCGTATGCAGGCTTTCTTTGTCTGCCTCAGAATACACTGCAACTGCTTCTATTCCCATTTCCCGACAGGCGCGGATGATCCTTACGGCAATTTCTCCGCGATTGGCAATTAATAACTTTCTGATCATAATTTCACCCTTCCGAGTATCGTAATATATATCTATCTAGCCCACCATAAAAGTAAGTTCCGCTTTCACTACAACCTTTCCATCCACAGTTGCCACAGCCTCTCCAACACCCATAGGCCCTTTCTGTTTAATGACTTTCATTTCCAGTTTTATCTTATCTCCAGGCTGAACTTTTCCTTTAAACCGGCACTTGTCAATACCGCCAAAGTAAGCAATCCTGCCTTTGTTTTCCGGCTTGGAAAGAATCGCGACCGCACCTGTCTGTGCCAGTGCCTCCACGATCAGAACGCCTGGCATTACCGGTTCCTGGGGAAAATGTCCTTTAAAAAAATCCTCCCGGAATGTGACACATTTATAGCCAACAGCAAATTCTCCCGGTTCATAATCTTCGATGTAGTCAACTAAAAGAAACGGGTGACGATGAGGAAGAATTTCCTCAATTTGTTTTATATTTAAGTGATTCATATCTGCTCCTATTTCATTGAAAACGAATGTATTTATCCTATTTTTGATAAAATGGTCTGCGCGTCAAAAGGAACTCTGACCCTTTAACATGGATATTATAAAAATTAGCTTCTGTCTATATCAGCGGATTACAAATAATGGCTGTCCATACTCTACAGGCTGACCATTTTCAACCAGAATTTCTGCAACTTCTCCATCGAAATCGCTTTCAATATCGTTCATCAGTTTCATAGCTTCTACAATAGCAAGAATCTGTCCTTTTTTTACTATATCTCCCACTTTTACAAAGGCAGGAGCATCCTCAGATGGAGCTGCATAGAATGTTCCTACCAGAGGAGATTTCACAGTATTTCCTGTTGGTTCTCCGTTGGAAATCACTGTATCTGAAGCCTGTTTTTTCTCACTTGCAGAAAGTTCTTTATCCGCCATTTTTCTATCTGGAGCCTGTTCTGAAATGCTATATTTTTCTCCATATACGAAACCTTTTTCTCCTGTTTCAGCACCAGATAACATGTTATTTTGCAGGGTTCCAGGTATGATCACAGGTGCAATTTTATTATTTAAAGTCAGTTTCACTCCATCACTTTCATAGCAGAAAGACTCCAGATGAGAAGCTGATACATGGTCAACCAACTTTAATATCTGTTCAAATTCCATGATTTTTTCTCCTTATTTACAGCAATTTCTGCAGCAATTCATACTTTAAATGTAGCTGTTCAGTACCTTCAAAGTTACAGGCTTCGCAAACTGATATTACTCACTTTTACCTGTATTTTTTCATTAAAAGTACTGCGTTATGTCCACCAAATCCAAGAGAATTACTCATAGCATAATTTACTTCCTGCCGTGTTGGTCCGCCGATGCAATAATCGAGATTCAACTCTTCTTCTGTCTCCTTTGTGCCTACAGTCTGATGAATAAAACCTTCCTCAATGGACTTCACACAGACAACAGCTTCCACACCTCCGGCGGCTCCTAAAAGATGTCCGATCATAGATTTGGTAGAATTAATTTTTACCTTCTTAGCCGCATCTCCAAGGGCTGCTTTAATGGCTCTTGTTTCAAAAAGATCGTTGTGGTGTGTACCTGTTCCGTGCGCATTAATGTAGTCGATTTCTTCTGGCTGTATACCAGCTTCTTTCATGGCATCCATCATAGCACGTGCCGCTCCGCTGCCGTCTTCAATCGGAGACGTAATGTGGTAGGCATCGGCAGTTGCGCCATATCCCACTACCTCAGCATAGATCTTCGCACCACGTGCTTTTGCATGCTCAAGTTCCTCCAGAACAACAACTCCGGCTCCTTCTCCAATTACGAAACCGCCTCTTTCTTTATCGAATGGAATGGACGCACGATATGGATCCTGACTGGTGCTAAGGGCGGTCAGATTCGTGAATCCAGCCACACCAACCGGGCTGATCGCACCTTCCGTTCCACCTGCGAGCATAACCTCTGCATCACCATACTGGATTGCACGAAATGCATCTCCGATACAATGTGTTCCAGACGCACAGGCAGTCACTACGTTGGTGCATTTTCCCCTTGCACCAAGAGCAATGGATACGTTTCCAGCGGCCATATTGCTGATCATTTTTGGAACAAGAAGAGGGTCAACCTTGGATGGTCCGCGCTGGATCAGTCTCTGATCTGCAGATTCCATTGCCTGAAGGCTTCCAATTCCGGATCCCACGATCACTCCGACACGGAAAGGATCTTCTTTTCCCATTTCAATTCCTGCATCTGCCATAGCCTCCTTTGCTGCAGCCACTGCATATTGGGAAAACAGTTCCATTCGTTTGGCAGATTTGAAATCCATATAATCTTTTGCATTAAAATCTTTTACTTCTGCCGCAAGCTTCACCTTAAAATCTGCAGTATCAAATCTGGTAATTTCTCCAATTCCTACCTTACCTGTTTTTACACTTTCCCAGAAGGCCTGCACATTATTTCCCACAGGTGTTACTGCTCCAAGTCCAGTCACCACTACACGTCTTTTACTCATAACATTCCTCCGTCTACGCACAAAACCTGCCCTGTAATATATCTGGCTTCCGGTGATGCCAGGAATGCTACTGCCTTGGCTACATCCTCCGGTTCACCATAAGTTCCCATAGGAATATTCTTCAAGGTTTCTTCTTTTACCTTATCAGAAAGTACATCTGTCATGTCCGTTCTGATAAAGCCAGGAGCAACGGCATTTACGGTAATTCCTCTTGATGCAAGTTCCTTTGCTGCAGTCTTTGTGAGACCGATCACACCTGCTTTTGAGGCTGCATAATTAGCCTGTCCGGGGTTTCCGCCGATGCCTACAACGGATGCCATATTTACAATGCGTCCGCTTTTCTGCTTCAACATCTGTCTGGCCACATGACGAATGCAGTTAAAAGTTCCTTTAAGATTTGTATCTATAACTCCGCAGAAATCATCCTCACTCATTGCCATCAGAAGCCCGTCTTTTGTAATTCCTGCGTTATTCACCAAGATATCTATCTGTCCATATTTTTTTACTGTTTCTTTAATAAAAGCACCGCAGGCATCAAAGTCAGATACGTTGCACTGACTGGTTTCAGCCGCACCTCCGGCAGCAATAATCTCAGCTTTCACTGCCTCCGCTTTTTCTTTTGAACCATTATAATTTATAACTACAAATGCTCTCTTAGCAGCAAGCTCAAGAGCAATCGCTCTTCCGATTCCACGGGAAGCACCTGTTACAACTGCAATCTTTTTTTCTGCATTCATTCCTTGTTTTACTCCTGTAAAGTCAGGTGAATATCATATTTTTCCAGCACGACAAACATTAACTTTTCCTTTGTTAACCACTTCTGAATTTCTCCGTATCGGCTGCTTCTGATAATACCTGTATTGTTTTAATTAACTGTTTTTGATCTTATTTTCTACTGTGTATAAGATCTGAAATCTGTTCAAGATCTTCCACATTCTGAATATTATAGGTCTTCATTTCCGGCGCTATTTTCTTCATAAAACCAGCCAAAGTCTTTCCGGGACCAATCTCTACGAAAGTATCCACACCCTCCTGAATCATCTTTTCCACACTCTGCTGCCAAAGAACAGAGGAAGAAATCTGCCTTGCAAGAAGATCTTTTGTCTCGCTGATGTCTGTCACACACTGGGCGGTCACATTGGTCACATAAGGAATCTTCAGACCGGAAAACTCTACTTTTGACAGTTCTTTTTCCAGTTCTTTTCCTGCATTTTGAAGCAAAGAGGAATGAAAAGGACCACTTACTGCAAGGGAAAGTACACGCCTTGCACCGGCTTCTTTCAGCTTCACAGAAGCTTCTTCTACAGCGGGTTTTGGTCCTGTGATAACAATCTGTCCAGGGCAATTATAATTGGCAATTTCAGCCTTTGTTCCTGCAATTGCGGTCTGGATCTTATCTGCATCAAGACCTATAACAGCTGCCATAGAGCCTTCTCCTGCCGGCACTGCGTGTTCCATAAGGATTCCTCTTTTTCGCACAGTTACTATGGCATCTTTCACACTCATTCCACCTGAAACAGCGATAGCACAGTACTCTCCAAGGCTTAATCCGGCAGTTATATCCGGATAAAGCCCACACTCCTCCACCACTTTTTCCATTGCAAGACAAGTAGTTACCAGTGCTGCCTGCGTATATTCTGTAAGGTTTAATCTGTCATTTTTTTCAAAGCAAAGAGCTTTCATATCCAGAGAAAGCCATTGACTTGCCTGGTCAAAAACCTGTCTGGCAGAGGGATACTTTTCATAAAAATCCTGTCCCATTCCAGCCTTCTGTGCTCCCTGTCCAGGGAAAAGAAATGCGATCTTACTCATAAATTCCAGTTCCTTTCAACAACACATCTGTCTCTTTTACCAGCTTTCTGATCAGTTCCTGACAGCTCATCTGCTCCTTCACAAGTCCTGCACTCTGACCAGCCATAACACTTCCCATTTTCACATCTCCGTCCACAACAGCACGGCGCAGGCTGCCAAGCGTCATCTGCTCCAGTTCCTCAAACGGAACTCCTTCTGCCTCTTTTTTCAAGTATTCTTTTGTCATCTGATTGCGGAGAGCACGTACCGGATGACCGGTGGAACGACCGGTTACCTTTGTATCAATGTCCTTTGCTTTCAGTATCATATCTTTGTAATTCTGATGTGCCCAGCACTCTGTGGTTGCCACAAAATGAGTTCCCATCTGAACGGCTTTTGCACCAAGCATGAAGGCTGCTGCAATCCCTCTTCCGTCTGCGATTCCACCAGCTGCAATAACCGGAATGTTCACTGCATCTACGACCTGAGGCACCAGAACCATTGTGGTTGTCTCACCGATATGACCACCGGATTCACATCCTTCTGCCACTACAGCATCCGCTCCGCATCGCTCCATTCTCTTTGCGTGAGCCACAGAAGCAATAACCGGAATGATCTTTACTCCTGCTTCTTTCCACATTTTCATGTATTTCTCAGGGTTTCCTGCACCGGTTGTAACCACTGGAACTTTTTCTTCCACAATTACCTGTGCAATCTCATCTGCGTATGGACTCATCAGCATAATATTCACACCAAAAGGTTTATCGGTGAGTTTTTTCACCTCCCGTACCTGCTGACGAACCCAGTCTGCAGGAGCGCTTGCGGCTCCAATCAGCCCCAGCCCACCAGCTGCTGAAACAGCTGCTGCCAGATGATATTCTGCCACCCAGGCCATGCCGCCTTGAATGATCGGGTATTCAATTCCAAGTAATTCTGTAACTTCTGTTTTCATGAAATTCTCCATTCTGTAATTCCGTTATACCATGCCCGCCTATGGCAAATACATGCCGGAATCATCCTTTAAATAACTTATATTTCCTGACATTCCGGCTGATTATTTCTGTATACTGCCAAAGTCTGAATACAAAATTTTCAAATTACTGGCGACTCTGAAGATAGCTTTCCACATCACCGATGGTCTTAATATTCTCAAGATCTTCAGTAGGAATCTCTACCTCAAACTCTTCCTCCAGTGCCATTACCATCTCAAAAAGATCAAGGGAATCTGCTCCGAGATCTTCTTTGAAAGATGTTTCTGCTGTCATTGTACTTACGTCTGCTCCTAATGAATCTGCTGCGATTTCTTTGATTTTTTCTAACATTTTTTTGTTCTCCTTATTTTGTTTTTTAGATTTTCAAATCCATTTTCAACTTTTTATGATTCAAAGCTTTACTTGGTTGCTGTTCACTTTATATGACCCGAGTGTGTTGAAAAAGACATTCTGCAAAATATACTGCAAAATAGGCGCGCAAATTGCGGAAATGATTTTCAAAGCGCTCTCTAACAACCTATATTTATCAGCCTGAATTACCTGATTTCCATGGCAAAGCAGCCTTTTTTATCTGCTATAGTTTTATTTTTCAAAGCCCTGATACACATTTTTACCACTGAAGCAGGCTGGCTCCATAGGTAAGTCCACCGCCAAATCCTGAAAGGATAATCCAGTCTCCTAAATTTAATCTGCCTTTTTTATTCCACTCATCCAGGAGAAGCGGAATGCTTGCGGAGGATGTATTTCCCAGATTTTCTATATTCATCGGATACTTTTCCAAAGGTTCGTTCATGTGTTTTGACACTGAAGCAACGATCCTTTTATTCGCCTGATGAAGCATGTAAAAGCGGATTTCTTCTTTTGTTTTTCCTGCTTTTTCCAGCACCTCCATAATCACTTCCGGAACTTTGGAAACTGCAAATTTGAATACTTCTTTTCCATCCATCAGCATGTAAGTTGAAGAAATATCTGCGTCTTTTTCTATAAATTGCTGCTGATTGCGGCTGACACAGGTAAGGGCTTCGCCTCTGCTTCCAATAGAATGAACAGCCTGGGTATAGACTGCATTTTCTTCCGCTTCCAGCACCACCGCACCGGCGCCATCGCCAAACAATACGCAGGTACTTCTGTCCTTCCAGTTTGTAAGATGGGAAAGAGTTTCAGAACCAATTACCAATGCCCTGCGATAAATCTGCTGTCCCAGATAGGCCTGGGCTGTATTCAACGCCAACAGAAATCCTGTGCATGCACCGTTCAGATCAAAACAGGCTGCGTTCACTGCACCGATCAGTTTCTGCACTTCGCATGCAGCACACGGCATGATTCTTTCAGATGACATGGTAGACACCAGGAGCAAATCAATCTCTTCCGGTCGCATTCCTGCATCTGAAAGAGCTTCCTCAGCCGCACGAGCTGCCATATAAGCAACGGTCTCTCCACCGCTTGCAATGTGTCTCTGACCGATTCCGGTTCGCCCACGAATCCACTCATCACTTGTATCCATCATGTGGGACAGTTTGTCATTGTCCCACACCTGAACCGGCCTGTAGGAACCGGTTCCCTTTATTTTTCCAACCATAATACCCTCCAGGTATGTTGTATAGTTCTTATTTTTGATTTAAAATAGTTTGATTATCAAAGTATATCACATTTTTGGACTTTGTCAATAAAAAATACTGTCAAAACCAAAACTTTATTTTGTTTCGGTTCTGACAGTATTTTGGGGTTATTTCTTTACTTTGACTTTGCAGGTAATTTTTTTGTTTCCTGACTTCACTGTAATTGTAGCTGTTCCTTTCTTTTTCGCAACTATTTTTCCTTTTGAATTTACTGCTGCTACTTTGGAATTGGAACTTTTATAAGTTACTTTTTGCTGGCTGGTGACTGGTGTGAGAGTGACTCTCAGCTGAAAGCTTTTTCCTTTTTTGGCAAGGATTATATTCCGTTTATTCACGGAAACAGCAATTGTTTTTACAATACCTTTCTGCACTTTTACCTGGTAAATCCTACGGCTTCCGTTGGTATAAGTGATGGTTACCGTTGCTTTTCCGGCTTTTTTACCAGTGATTTTGCCCTTCTTATCCACTTTGACAATTTTCTTATTGGTGGTGCGGACTGACTTTATTTTACCACCGGACTTGTAGGTTTGTTTTACCCGTAAGGTAAGTGTGGTGGTAGTTGGTGTAGATGTCGCAGTCGGCACTGGGGTTGCAGTCGGGATTGGAGTAACGCTTACAGTGGGTATCGGTGCTACGCTCGCGGTTGGGGTCGGTTCCGCACTTACGATCGGCGTCGGTTTCACGCTTACGGTCGGAGTCGATTCCGCACTTGCAGTCGGGGTCGGAGCCACACTTACGGTTGGCGTCGGTTTCACGCTTACGGTCGGAGTCAGTTCCGCACTTGCAGTCGGAGTCGGTTCTACGCTTACGGTCGGAATCGGTTCTGCACTTACGGTTGGCGTCGGTTTCACGCTTACGGTCGGAGTCGGTTCCGCACTTGCAGTCGGAATCGGTTCTACGCTTACGGTCGGAGTCGGTTCTGCACTTACGGTTGGAGTGGGTATCACGCTTACGGTTGGGGTCGGTTCCGCACTTACAGTCGGGGTCGGTTCCGCACTTACAGTCGGGGTCGGTTCCGCACTTACAGTCGGGGTCGGTTCCGCACTTACCGCCGCAGTTGGTGTCACTGTAGGCACAACTGTAACTGCGGGCTCATTTTTCCCCTTATTATCTGCATAACTCTCTTCTGCCAGAACCGGCAAAATAAACACAGGACCAGCCGTTTCTGCTGAAGTAGTAGAAAAACTGGTATACTCCACACGCTCCTCACCAATGGTAATATATTGCCCCTTTGTAGCCCTTCCTACCAGCAAATACCGTGAAGATGGCGAGGTTCCCACATCATCCCATGTGGCATCCACCAGATACCAGTTTCCATCATCCATCTGTACATAATTCCACATGTGCGCTCCAGGAGTTCCTGAAGAAGTTCCCCTGGCTGTTCCGCTGATACATGCACAATTTATTCCCATATAATAGCAGAAAATTTTCATGGATTTCGCATAGCCCTCACAGACAAATGCAGGATCTGCATCCAGAAACAACGAGGCGGCAGAATGCACCCACAAAGTATTATCGTTCCTGTAAGTAACTCTCTGACAGATATAATCATGAATCCGCTTTATTTTCTGCTCCATATCCATGCCCAAAGTCTGCTCATTCAGCTCTGCAACAGCACTCTGAACACCATTCATAAAATCCCCCATTCGAGTATGGGCATTCTCACTGATTTCCCTGTTTGCCGGTTTAAAGGTGAAATTCTTAAAGGTTCCCCTGTATCCGGTAGAAGAGGACCCATCCCGAACACAGCTGACCCGGTATCCATAGTTGCTGCCCCTGAACCAGAAAGCTTGTGGATAATCATAGGAAAAAGCATCTGAAGCTGCCTGAATTGCTGTTTTCACATCATCGGTAGCCTGTACATAGCTTTCTCCTTTTCTCTGAAAACTGCCATCCTCAACAACTGCTTCAAATGTAATGGTATCAGGAAATTCAAAAGGAAAATCAACGCTGTCCAGATACTGGCTGTAATCCACCACATAATTCTGCACCAGAAGATCGTACAAGGCCTTTGCATTTCCATCCAATTGAGCACCATAGCTGTCCGTGTAATAGTCCAGAGAAAAAAGGCTGATGCCGCTGTCAACGGAATCTCCTGCAATAGCACCGGAGATGATCTCACCAGATTCTACGCTCACAATCTGTTTTTCATCTTCTGCATGAATTTCTTCAGAACTGACAAAACTTTCAATTCCCAAATCCTCGGAATCTGTTTCTGACACAAATTCTTCTATGCCAGAACTTTCATCGATCCAATCCTCAGCTAGGGCAATTCCCGGATCCATTGAAAGAAATATGGCCAGAAGCAAACCTATTCCCTTTTTCTTATTTCTCATTTTACTCCTTTTTTTCTTTATTACAAAGCTTTTCCAACTATCAAAAATTTATAAATGCATTCACTGCATAAGAGCAATCCAGCACCAAGCGAAACCTGATAATAATACGTTCTTGTCATTTTCACCTGTATTCGATCACCCCATAGTGCATAAGCAAATGGTAAGAACAAAGGCAAAAAATACCGAGCCTGCACTCCCTGAATGCAGTCTTCACCTATTGGCGAAAAAGTAAGATACATAGCAAGCCACACAAGCACTACAGATGCTACCGTTGCTACAATGCAATACCCCCGAAAAGTTCTTTTTTTATAAATGAATCTGGGTTCCCCCTGTGGTTCCACAAGAAAAATAAGCAGAAGCAAGGGCAGTAATATCAGTGCCCAAACCTCTTTTAAGGTTCCAAGAATATACAAATTCAAAAACATCTGATTGCAGACCAGCGTAGTGTTTTCAACTTCATCTCCGGCATTTCGAAAATTATCAAAGGAAAATATCTCTTGAATGAGCATTTTTCCAAAAGCTAACGGATGCTCTGCAATATTCAGAAGCTGACCTGACACTCCTGTATCTCCGCCCCTCGGATCTCCCAGATAATTAAGATTTCCCTCTGCCATATTATACAGTAACGGCTTCATTTTTATTGTCGCCACTCCAGCTATCAGCAAAATAGAAATTCCAAGAATCAGCGCACATATATGGCGGTTTCTCTTTGAATTCAATAGCGGTTTCACTCGTTCCCAAATACATGGAATAAGAAGAAACATCAAGGGAAAATACACCGGTTTGGCCACACAACCCATTCCAATAAATGCCGCAGAAACAACCAGGTTTCTCACTTTCCTGGTCTCCTTTTTTCTTTCAAGTTCATTCACACAAAGCACAACGCCCAAAGTAATACAGGAGAAGCAGACTCCATCATAAGTATACATGCTGCTCTGGAAAATCACAGTAGGCATTATTCCCACAACTGCGATCAGAATTTTTTTACGATGTGCTATAAAAATTGCAAAAGCGGTTATTGCAGCGCAGAAAATAAGGTTGCCCATACGTCCCAGAATATAATTATCGGTATAAGAAAGCCCTATTTTTTCTCCAAAATGATAAGCAAGAATCATTGGAAAATGAGTAATATAATTCTTAATTCCTCTAGGGACTTCATAACTTCCTGCATCCTTTTTTGCCTCTTCATCCAGATAATTTTTCATCATACATTGTTCCTCGGCAGTATTCGCAGAGGTCCAGCTATTTCTGGAAAAATTAAATGCTACAGCCGAATTTAGCTGAATAGTTGAGGAAAAACCAGTATTATGTACCGTAGAATAATGCACTTCCTCATCCCAGGTCACTGCATAAGCCCCGGAGGTCACTGCAAGGATACTCCCAAATCCCAATGCCGCAATCAGATAAATTGCCCAGATATTCCTCAATAGCAACCGCTTTTCAAACAAAATAAGTATGCCAAGAAAACTCACCAGCCAGAAAAAGAACATTCTGATCTTATTAAAATTCACTTCATTGGAATAAGAAATACTGGTAAGATGGATTTTAGAAGGATGATTAAATGTAATTTGAATTTGCTTTACCTTCTGGTTAATATTGGTAAAAGCTGCATCCAGTTCAGGATACATGGAATCTTTCAATTTCACCTCTTTCTCTTTTCCAAAATCATTTACAGTTACTATTTTTATATGATAAGTGTTTTTCTTATCTGCAGTTCCCTGCAAGATTAGTTTCTTTATGTAAACTGGTTCTTCCAGTTCTTTCTGGTAAATCAGCTTACCTTTAGAAGTTATAGTATTTTCACTGATCATAACCGGTTCATAACCAGCTATTAATGCATGGTAATTGAAAGCCAGTTCCACAAATATAGTGATCAAAGCAGCTGCTATTATCTCTATAATAAAGCGAATAATTGAAGATTTCCGCCATATCTCATTTTTTTTTGCCATGTTTATTTCTTTATTCAAATTATTCTTTTCTCCGCAATTTTTTCTTAATAAAACGTACACTCTCCTTCAGCTTCCCTACTTCATCCAAACAAAGCCAGCAACCAACTCGCTGTTCCTGGTAAAAACGAACCGACAATTTGATATTCTAGTAGGCTTTCATATACTTAAAATAAGTTGCAAAAAATCCTGCAAGTCTTTTCGACAACGGATATTTACATATTTCTTTTGTACTTTTCCACTTGAAAACCTGATTTCTCTACCCAGTTGTAAATGCTGTAATGTACACATTCCAACACTCCGGAACGAAACACCGTCTTTCTCTCTTCTACCTGAAGATACTGACCATATGTATAAAAATTGTGATTCTCATCCACCGCCATACCTGCACAATGTCTGGCGCACCCTCGCAATCTTTCTCTTTCTTTTATGAAGCGATATTCTCTTCCCATAAGCGTAGCCAGTTGAACAGGGGCTCTACATCTAATTCTGATATATTTTCATGTTCCACGGTAAACGCCTTATAATCAACACCGCTATACTCCAAAAGCGCCATCATAGGTTCGCTCCAAATTCTGCAATATAATTTTAAAATAAGTGACTATCTTATTAAACCGATGACCATCATCTGACTGCTGTTCCATCTCAAGAATCAACTGACTCACCTCATATCCGGTTTTCATTCCCCCAAAAGGGTTGGTCCATTATGATAAATTGTTTGCTGAAAGTCATTTCTTTTCTTCAACAATGTAATTGTACTGCTCCTGTATCCTCTGCAGTTCCATTTCAAAGTCCTGCCGGTTCTTCTGAACCATTGTCTGCAGGACCAGTCCGGAAAACAATGACTGAATTGCCCCCAAAACAGCAAAACCACATACGATCAGAGTAGGAATTTTTCCCACACGTCCGGTTTCAAGGAAGGTTACAAATACCGGGATAAAGAATCCAATTCCAAGGATCAAAAGCACTGCTGCCACCAGTCCGAAGAATGCCATTGGCTTATAATTACGGTATAATTTGGCTATGGTTTTCAGTACCCGGAAGCCATCTGAATATGTATTCAGTTTGGATTCACTGCCTTCGGGACGGTCTCTGTACTCGATCACTTCATTTTCGATATACATGTTCTTATCAACTGCGTGAATGCTCATTTCAGTCTCAATCTCAAACCCCTTGGATAATACAGGGAAGGACTTTACAAACTGGTAGCTGAATGCTCTGTAGCCTGTCATGATGTCGTTTATCTGGGTTTTAAACATAATGTTAATACATTTACGCACCAGACTGTTTCCAAAATTATGGAATGGCCGCTTATTCTCTGTAAAATAAGTAGATGACAGACGATCTCCCACTACCATATCAACCTTTTTATTCAATACCTTCTCAACCATTGAGGGGGCAAACTCTGCGGGATAAGTATCATCTCCGTCTGCCATGATATAGCACTGTGCATCAATTTCACGAAACATTCTGCGAATAACGTTTCCTTTACCCTGCTGATATTCATATCTGACCACAGCACCTGCTCTGCGGGCAATTTCATCTGTATGGTCAGTGGAATTATTATCGTATACATATATTACCGCTTCCGGCAATACTTTCTTGAAATCTGTTACAACCTTTTCTATGGTTTTGCTCTCGTTGTAACAGGGGATTAGTACTGCTATTTTATCCATTTTAAATGCATTCCTTTCCGACGATTCTTAAGTAAATTTTCTTTACGCAAAAAATCCGTCGATTGTCTTGTAGCTTTATTTTACTACATAGACAATCGACGGGCAAGGGGATTGTTCCCCAAACTATCCGATCAATACTTTTTCCGTAAGCGCTTAAATCTTTGGTAGCTTTACTGTCTACGTTTTTGAACTCATAATGATAGTAAATAGATTTTTACTACACTCCGCTTGATAGGAGATAGAAATTTACTACATTTGGAGGTTGAGTAAGAAACGTGCTCCAGGGCGTTCCCTGGAAGAATGGATGGAACTGGTAACCGAATGCAGGCAAAGCGGTCTGACAGATGCTACATGGGGGAATGAGCATGGGATATCTCCCAGCTGTTTTTACAATGCAGTTACCTGGCATTTTGTTAAAATACTTCCGATAAAATTCCGTATCATCAAATTTAACTGCATGTGTATCAGAATCAAACTCAAAGGTCAGATTGCTTTCCTCAATTGTCATTCAACAACTCCTGTTCTCTATCATATAATTGATCAAATTCTTCTATAACAGCATTGTGTTCTAAATCATGTAAGTATGGGAAATATTCACTTTTAATCTCGCTTTGATCCTTGTACAGCGATATAAACTGATAATCCAATTTTCTTTTTTCGTCTTTAGAATAATTGGAATATGTTGCAGCTAAATTAAAACATTGTTGCACAAAATAATCATGCGTTGTGACAAAAACCTGAACTCCCATTTTGGATAATTCTATGATTGCATCTACGACTGGTTTTATCATTTTCGGATTCATATTTGTTTCAGGTTCAGCCCAAAACAACACAGCATCTTTTGTTAAGGTACCAGATGCGATTAAATACATAATTGTAGAAAGCTTCCTGTATCCCTCTGATACAAGTCCCATTTCAAACTCTCCGGCTCCTGGTACTTTCAAATAAAAGTTTTTGTCTTTTTGTGTAATACTTCCCTGCACAATCTTTTCGAAACTTTTCATCACCCGATTCTACTCAGCCGTATTTGCACCTCTCTTTAACGGACATTCTAATAATCTTGCAAGATCATAATAAGTCTCTTCAAATGCAATGCGATAATCGGCATATAGGGAAACAAAATTTTCTGTAGACGAAATAATTTCCTTGGGAGGAATATAACCTAAATTAATTTTTTTCATATCCAAAACATCATTATTCAAAATGTCAATATGTTTTTCCTGACGATTTCCAAATCCCACATGCAGCTTCGTATCATCATCAAAATTAATCTTAATATCAGCTCTGTTACTTCCCTGTTTTCTATTGACTAAACGACCGATTGCATCCTTGTCTAGTCGAAATACTCCTTGTATTTTGTTGACCAGCATATCTTCAATTCTGTCTTTTGTTACATCATTTTTTGACCAACACGCATTCGAGTACCCCTTCATACAAGAATACAGAATTTTAATCAAGGCTGTTTTTCCCGTACTGTTTTCGCCACTTATAATATTAATATCCGGTGAAAATTCAACATCCAAATGATTGAAAATCATGAAATTATCTAATTCTAATTTTTTTATTTTCATATATTGCTCCCATATTTGTATTTACAGATAATGCTGATTGTTTCCAGCATAGGAACACGATCTTTGCGATATTTTCACCTAAAATTATAGGAAAAATCTAAATGTCAGGAAATCCGTAGGACTATTTGTTGCTTACTTTCAAAATAACTCTGGTTCGTTCTCAATCAAATCTTCTGCCAAGTATTTTGCATCCATATTTTCTATTCCATAACTGTCATTTGAAATTTGCTCTGCAAGCTTGCTGGAATAATAAATATCAAATGCCTTTCGCAAATCTATTCCTTTCATTTTCGAAAGTGTATCGATGATATCATTTTCCAAATTCTGCTTATAAACTTCTTCAAGTTGCTTTTTATCTACCATTACTTTTCACCTCATACGATCTTTTAAAAGTAATAAGCTTATTCAATATTTCCTGATTTGCAATACATATTTGATTATTCATCTTGTAATATCGTAATTCACTCAAAACTTTTTCTTTATCCCATAAACCTCTAAAATACATATCTACAGTCTTAAACACATCATCATCTGCAACATTTCCAATGACAATATCATACTCTGCATTTAACGGCTGTCCTTTTCTGCAGCCACATACAAAATCAAGCCATTTCTCATTTTCTTTTTCAAAAGACAATACTCGAAATCCATCCCATTTTTCGGACAACTCATAAACGTTCACTATCGCTGTTTTTTCCTGTCTCATTCCTTTTCGGGCTGCCCACTTTTTTGCTTGATTTTCGAATGTCGTGATATAAAAGCCTTTACCAAAATCCAAATATTTCTTTGAATGCGAAACATCCGGATTCTTTATGATTTCTGTTGAGCCATGATAAACAATCATACATTAACTCCCTTTTCCCTCGCGAAATCGGTAATATCTTCTACCAGGTATTCTTTACCTTGCGTATGAAGAACATCGTAACATTTAATGATATAATTATCCAAAATGCCGGTTGAATTTAATATTTTATAAACTTTGGCTGGAGACATCTTCCATTTATCGGCAAGACTATACAACATGAATATAGAAAACCTCAATTCTTTTTTCTCACACATGATCTTCACCAACCTTCTTTCCATAATAACAAACCGCCGATTACCATGTAGGTTTATTTTACTACATTGGTAATCGGCGGGCAAGAGTGGAAAAATGTTCTTTGGGATGATATTCTCTATACGAGTTGATATTCACCAGCATATCGGGATCAAATGTCAAATTACATTCTTCAATTATCATTCCAACCCCTATCGTATAATTAATCAAATTATTCCATATCAGCATTGTATTCTAATTCATGTAAACATAGGAAAAAGTGTACTACTTTCAAGATTTACAGAGCTATCCATAATAACCAGCGTCGATTACTAAATAGTTTTTACATAAATAATCGACGAACAAAAGTCTAATATAATTATGCATTTTCTATAATCTGACCAATATTTTCTTGCTTAACTGCTGCATCGGCTTTTCTACGCATAAAAAAGAAAGCAGCGCTATTATGCATGTAATGCCAATACAAAATACCAATAACCAAATTTCTCCTATTACAATGCTGCTTTTATTAAACAGATATACTACGATCTGCTGCACAAAAAAACCATATAAATATAATCCATATGATATATCAGCCTGCGAAAAGCATTTTGCAAAGGTCGGTTTTTCCACCAATGCAAAGGAGAATATTGTATATGAAAATGTCACATATTTTAATATACAAAAGGTAAGCGATCCTGGGTTCAGACAGGACAACAGGAAGACTGCCAAAATACTTACCTGAATATTTAACAATTTCTGCATACATGGAAAAGTGAATAACACTCCAATCAGATACCACGGAATCAGTTCCATCGCAGCCCATATATCTGTCCCATATATGACACAACGCCATTCAGGATGATACAAAAGTTTTACCATTTGTAGACAACATAATACAACGGTAATCACAGAAACAAAAGCAAAAGAATATCTCTTCTCCTTTTTTTTTCCTGCAAGAATCAAAATAATCGGAACCAAAATATACATTGCGAATTCTATAGGCAGAGTCCATAATGAACCATTTACTGCATTGGGATATGGATTTGTTTCAAACACTCCTGGCAGTGAATATGCTGGAAATAACAATATATTTCGCAGATAATTTCTAACCAGTGGTGACTGAAAATATTCGTTGATTGTAAGTGTTGACAGGATTGGTCCAATCACATAAGCAGCAACTAATGTAAATGCAATAAGCGCAGGAAAAATTCTAAAAACTCTTTTCGTCATATACCGTACCGGATTAGAATCTGATTCCCAGCTTTTCGCAATAAGAAATCCACCAATCAAAAAGAAGATTTTTACTCCGAGCGCCTGAATTCCTTCTCCCCATAATGTAGGAAGGGTATAGCCACCAATATATGCCATATGTCCAGCCATAACCATTATTGCAGCAACAAACCTAATGATATTAAAATTATTGTCTCTTTTCTCCCTCGCCATTAAATAATTTCTTTCTCCATTTCCTCTTATATTTCACTTATGTGGATACATCACTTTGATTTTCTTTCCTGTTCTAATGCATCCGCACATTCTTTCCAGCCTTTTTTCGCACTTTCTAACGCTTCCGCACATTCTTTCCAGCCTTTTTTCGCATTTTCTAATGCTTCCGCGCATTCTCCCCAGCCTTTTTTCGCATTTTCCAATGCTTCCGCACATTCTTTCCATTCGGTACGGGTTTCTTCCAATGCCCCTGCACACTTTTTCCACTCAACACGAGTTTCTTCCAGTGCGGCTGTACTTTGCGCCAATTTATCCTCTACATTTTTAAGCTCCGCATTTTTTTCACTCACCATTTGCTGCGATTGCTCTAATGCTTGCTTTAATTCATCAATGTCTCTCTGATTTTTTTCCTCAAAGGCTTTCGCTTTCTTTAACTCATCTGCACACTTTTTCCATCCTTCTTCTGATACAAAGACTTGCTCTTTTAAAATTCTTCTCTCATTTGGAAGCATTGAAAAATCCTTTTCCTGCAAATCTGCCCCTGAAAAATCAAGCACCTGATTCAGCTTTCCTACAAGATTATTACCCTTTTCCTGTAAAAGTCCTTCTAGATGATTGGTGTTTGCCTCTTTTTTGTTTTTATAATAGGTCAGTACAAACAAATGCTGAATCGCATTAAACCATGGATTTAACTGAATCAGTTCATACACGTTTGGATACTTTTTCTCCACTTCCTGCATAAACTCGGTTTCCCCGAAAGTACTTCCTATATATTCACAATCCAGTGCAAAGTCTGCTGTACTATTAATATCTTCGATCCACTCAATAAAAGAATGTCTGGTAAAATATTTCGTGTGTGTATTATCCAGCACACCCGCTTCGCGATAATTAAAATGATCATTAAGCAAATTTAAAAATATATCTGCATTATTCACATTTGGAACACTGATCAGGATTTTCCCTTTATCTTTCAAGTATCTGACTGAGTTTTCAATAACCCTTGTAGGATTTATTACATGTTCAAGAATGTCGATCAAGGCAATATAGTCAAATTCAAAAGACAGACTTTCTAATTCTGCAAATCCTTCATCCGCATAATCAGGCGCTTCAATATTTGTGCAGAATATCTTATTATATTTATATTTTTCCGATGCATTTCGACATGCTTCTGAATCAATATCGATTCCATATAATTGGCATTTTTTATTCAGTAGCATAGCACCAAATTTGCCCTCACCGCAGCCAATATCAAGCACTGTACTTTCTGCATTTACCTGGCGTGCAAGTATCGCAACATTTACATTGTCATTATCTTCATTCACTTTGAATTCCTCATTATGATATCTGTTTTCAGACGAGCGCCATACTAACTGATTCTTTTTTCCATTTCCGAATTCCACACGATCACATCCTTTTATAATGTTATTTCCCTGTTGTCATTAAAATTTTATTTATTTTCGTGCTATCGCCATAAATAATCTTGGAATCATAAGGTCTGTCAGGAAATGCTCCATATTTCAATTTAATCGGAAGTCCCTTTTCTTTAATGAATGCTTCCACCTTATCTTTCAGAGCAACTGGATTTCCTGTGCAGACATTTATAATTCCAGTAATTTCATCCTGTGTGCTTGCAGCTACGATTTCCATTGCAAGATCTTTTATGTCAATGAAATCATATTTGTTTTCACCTGAAGTAAATGGAAATTCTTCTTTTCCATCTTCTACTGCCTGAAGCAGCTTTGTGAAAATAGAACTGTTTCGTCTGTCATCTCCCAGAATGTAATATGCTCTTAACCAGTAAATCTTCACATCTGAATTCTGGGTTAGCAGTAAAAGAGACTGTCTCAATGCATTTTTTGCAATACCATACTGTGATAATGGATTACACGGAGTATTTTCATCCACTGCACCTTCCCAGAATCCAATCTCATGCATGGTTCCCATAACTGCGATTCTTTTGCAGCCGCCATCAATTAAATTCTTCAGAAATGTAAAATGCTTTGATAAGTTTTCCATATGCTTTGGTGAATTATGCACAAATCCATCCTGCCATGCTAAATGAATACATAAATCAGGACATTTTACCTTTTCATAAATTCTGTCATCACCGGAAAATATATCCACATCCAGAATTTCAGCTCTTGAGTCAATTTCCTTATGGTTAAAGTCAATTGCATAAACCTCATGACCTTTTCCCAACAATTCTTTTACTACATATTTTCCCATATAGCCAGCAGCACCAGTTACCAATACTTTCATTATCTTACCCTCCTGATCTAAAAATACCCTTTGTTATGTAGTTTTCTCTTTTTAAAACATTTTTTCAATGGGAAAATATTCAGCAGCGTATTCACCCATCCTTTGGTTTTCACCCGCCGTTCAAATTCCCCTTTCACATTCACAACATCGAGCAGTCTTTCATCTTTAAGTTCCCACACGATTTCCGGATCTGAGTTAATGAAAAATACTCCCTCTTTCGTCTCCAGGCCGTTATGTACACAATCCTCTAACGTAAGTACTTTTTTCTCTCCGTTTGTAAACCAGATATCCACACTGAAATTTTTCAGCATAAACAGTCCTTCTTCACATAAATCGAATCGCATTGCTGTTAAATCATTTGTTTTTTCTTCAAATAGAAACCAGATGTCAAATTGCGGTGCTTCTGCCTTATTCACGGCCTGAATCACCTGATTATTGCTAAACCTTTCACCTTTACTGAAGAAAAGTTGACTTACCATTTCGCCATTGGCATTTACAAGATTCTGAGCTGCACCAGCTGTTGACAGCTCTATGATTCTTCTGATATTTCCTGCCGGCAGAATAATATTCTGACTGTTGTAAGTCTCTTGTACAGAATGATACGTTGCATCCCAATTTTCCTGATCATGCAAGGTGGCAGATGTTTCAATGTTTTTCCAGAATCTGTAGATTGCTGTCGGTGCTTCAATATCGGAAACGCCGCATAAAAAAGCGGTTCTCATAAAATATTCCCAATCTTCTGTCACATTAAGGCTTTCGTTGAATATAATTCCTGCCTTCTGAAAAATATTTACAGGAAACGCCAGAGTCATCAATGGGCATCTGTTAACAGATAACTGATTGATCAAATTAAAGGGAACACAGTAGTTTGCAGACGGAGCAGCCACTGCACAATATCCCAGTTTTTCCAGATTTTCCCAGTCCTGTGCAAATGCAAAAGAATGAAGAATACGGCCCTCGTTTTCTTCTGCACACTTTTTAAATTCCTCTACCCAGTTTGAGAAAAGAATATCATCATCATCAAAAACAGCTGCATACTTGCCCCACGCATGGGAAAAACCATAATTCAGCGGAGTTGTTCTGGTTCCTTCATTCAGACGAAAGAATCTTATTTTCTTTCTGAATTCCTCTTCCTGATCTTCCAGAATTTCTTCGATCAACTTACCATGTTCTTCATCAGCTTTATGCGCAATCAATAATATTTCAAAGTCCTGGCATTCCTGCGCCTGCAGACACAGCAGGGCTTCGCGCAATCCCTGCTCTCTCTTTCCCTGCGTACGGATAATAACGCTTAAAAAAGGAGAATTTTCCTTTTTTTCACCTTGAATGACAGGAAGATATTTCTCTTCGTATAATTTCTGGTTTTCTTCTGTATTTAAATGCTCTAATCCTTTTAAATACAGCCCAACATTACTGTTCGCTGAAAATTCACCAATAATATCTTTCCAACTATTATTATTTTTATTATTCATACTCATTTCCTCAAAGCAATTAGTGATTAAACTTAAATCGCATCTTACAATATTCATCCCCTAAAAATCTTCCGATTTTATGTTCTGGATCTATCATTTGGGGTAAAGTACCCTCTTTTTCTCTTTTACGATATTCCTGCGCTGCTTTTTTTTCGCTTTCACCACCATGAGTCAGATACTGCTGGCAAAGCTTTTCTGCCCTTTCCGGATTTGACCATTTATAGGCAAGAAGCATGGCTGCTTCTGCAGAATAATATATTTCTGCGGATGTAGGCTGCCAGGTTCCTGATAAGGACAGATTTTTAGCATGATATACAATAGCGGATGGCATATAAATGATTTTATAACCAGCCAAGCGCACACGCCAGGAAAAATCCAGGTCATCACAATATAAAAAGAAGGTTTCTGCATCAAAACCATTTATTTTATTGTATACCTCTGTTTTAAACACAGTACAGGCAGTAGATGCCCATTCCGTTTCTCCTGTTTTTGTATTATATTCCTTTGCATGCTCCAGCGGAGTCTGTCTTGCCTCCACCATTCCAACCTCTTTCAGTTTAAGAGGTTCCATCAGCTTACACAGACAGGTTGGCTCCAAAATAACATCTGGATTCATGATCATCATAATATCAGCATCTGTATTCTCAGCCATCAGATTATGACCTTTGGCAGTTCCGGAATTAAATCCAAATACTTTATATTCAAATTCAATTTCCGCCTTCAGCATTTCACGGATATCTTTCTGTGTTTTTTCATCCAGAACAGGAGTTGGTGTAGAGTCACCATAAATAAGCCTCACCTGCAGATCTCCCACGCGTCTGTGATAGACTTTTACAGCCTGCTGAAGGGCTTTCATTGCTTTCACCAAAGCGTCTACCTGATTTCCATAAATTACAGATTGAATTTGTAATTTCATTATTATTTCTCCCATATTCGTTTTTTTCCATATACAGCCAGTCTTGCTGCACTCACAGGAATCTCATAGGATTCGTGTTTTTTTCGTACTGTTTTTAATGCCTCGTCTAATTGATGCTGTCGTTCTTTCTGAATCTTCTGTTCAAAAGGAACTCTATACAAAGATGTTGTTTTTTCCACACAAATATACTTTGTCCTTTGTGCATACCTTACCCATAAATCCCAGTCCTCCAGATAATCCAGTGAGCTGTCAAAGCCCCCAAATTCTTCATAAAGACGTCTCGAGAACATAATGCATTGTATTGGTATAAAATTATGATAACACAGCTCTACTTCATCAAATGCAGTCGTATATCGCTTATTATAAGCTTTAATATGGTATTTGTACGGAGAGGTGCTTTCTACAACAACCGGAGTCTCAAATCCAAATGCATATGCTGCAAGATATTTTCTGTTCTGCGCCAAAGCCTGTACCAGGGTTTCTACATGATCCGCAAAAAAGATATCATCATCGTCCAGAAAATTAATATATTCCCCGGCTGCTTTCGATAATGCAAGATTTCCCGCTTCTGAACGTCCGGCTTTCTTTCCGGTGGAATAATATCGGATATTCAAATCTGAAAATTCTTCTACGATCATTTTTTCAGCAGAAGCCTCACCATCTTCCACCACTATAACCTCTATATTGGAATACGTCTGATTTCGGATGCTGATCAACGCTTCTCTTAAAACTTCTGCACGCTGACAGGTTCGCACAATAATGGAAACCAAAGGACAAAATTCACAATCCTTCTGTGTTTGGATTTTATTGTCACGCGTAATTTCATAATCCCACTCCAGGAACTGTCCCACCTGCGCCCTGGCATAACTTTTATTATTAAAAGAAGAGATACATGAAAAATGTGCCGCAAAAGCCTGAAGCAATTGTTTTTTTGCTCCCGGATAGGGGGCCCGATGTAAAAAAAACACTATTGCAAACTGAAAATAGCCTCTCATCACATCGGAAAAGCTGCCAAAACGATATCGCAGCAGCAGATTATTAATCAGAGAATTTACATACTGCGCCGGCTTCACCGCTCCAATGCTTTCGTACGAATAATGCATTATTTTCACAGTCGGACAATATTTAATTTTGTAATCGGATGCTCTCAGACGCCAACTGAAATCCACGTCCTCCGCATACATAAAAATATTTTTATCAAACCCCTGAAGTTTTTCAAAAATTTCTCTGCGTACTGCAAATGCTGCTCCGGACATCCAACTTGTAATGCCAGTAACAGGATCATAAATTTTGGGATGCTCATATGGCAGCTGTCTGAATTCCCAGGCTCCGATTTCTTTCGATGACTCTGCAATTATCTCTTCCAGCCGCTTAAAAGTATCTTCGAATACCTCTGTATCAACGTTCAAAAAGCAAACAATTTCATCCTTTCCAAAGGATGCTCCTAGATTGTTAGCATTTCCAAAACCCTGATTCTGTTCCTGCTGAATAATCTCAAAACGGCTGAAGTCGTCTTTCTTTTCATAAGCAGTCAGCAATTCTACCGTCTGATCACTGGAATGATTATCCACAAAAAACAACTTCAGATCTGAAGAAAGTGCCTTTGCCTTCAGCAGAGAATCCAGGCACCTTTTTATCCATTTTTCAGAATTATATGTAACAATTACAATATCCATATTTTACCCACAAATTCTATAGAAACATTACATTTTCCTGTCGATTGGAAAAGGCTCTGATCTTGCTTGGAATTTCAATATAAGAAGAATTGTAACCTTGATTTACGACTTCCAGTTCCATAATACCATGAAGCCAGGTAAGCATTTCATGCTTAGACTGTGTACCCTGACCTACCGCTGCTCCTACCAGATAAACACCATTCATGATACGCGGCAATGTATATTCGTACACGATCTCAATAATGTCATTTTTCTTTCCGTTGACCACTTCGCCCTGATTAATAAAATTGTTAATATCAAACAGAGGAAGTCCTTTATTATTCTCCAACACAAATCCAACAATCAG
Source organism: Ruminococcus sp. 1001713B170207_170306_F1 (assembly GCF_015668065.1). Classification (NCBI taxonomy): domain Bacteria; kingdom Bacillati; phylum Bacillota; class Clostridia; order Eubacteriales; family Oscillospiraceae; genus Ruminococcus; species Ruminococcus sp. 1001713B170207_170306_F1. The sequence continues at coordinate 121,470 of NZ_JADPEX010000002.1, forward strand.
GCTTGGTGCATCTTTCATACACTCAATTACTACATGAGTTCGATAAGTTTTATCAACGTACAGTCGATTTACCGCTTTATCTTCGGAATCTGTAAAAAACAGAGAACGGATTGCCACACTGTCATTGTGAAAACGATCCTCCACAAAACTGATCTTGGGATATTTTCTCTCTTCATCAATTTTTTCCATGAAGACATTCCCTGCAACTTCATCCTGAATATGTCCGGCCACATATTCTGCTGATTTTCGCTTTTCGTCCATATACATATCACAAATATGCGCAGCTTCGCCAAAGGCTCTGACCGTACCATGATCAAGCCATAAAACTCTGGAACACATCTGGCGTACACTTCCGATATCATGAGATACAAAAAGAATCGTAACGCCATTTCGTTTTAACTCATCAAATTTTTTAAAACACTTGTTCTGGAAGAAAATGTCTCCAACACTCAGTGCTTCATCTACAATAAGAATATCTGGTTCCACATTAATCGCAACTGCGAAAGCCAAACGTGCAAACATACCGCTTGAGTAAGTTTTCACCGGCTGATTGATAAAGTCTCCAATATCCGCAAATTCTACGATTCCGTTAAGGCGCTCATCCATTTCCTTACGTGAATAACCCATCATACGGCCATTCAAATATATATTTTCTATTCCAGAATATTCTTCATTAAAGCCAGCTCCAAGTTCCAATAAAGCAGAAACCTTACCTTCTATCTGAATATTTCCTGCTGTCGGACTTAAAACTCCGGTTACAATTTTCAGCAAAGTAGATTTACCGGCACCATTCGTTCCGATAATCCCCACTGTCTCGCCTTTTTTCACATTGAAGCTTACATCCTTAAGCGCCTCAAAAGTTTTACTCTGCTTCTTGCCAAAGCCTAACGCTTCCTTTACACGATCAGACGGTTTATTATATAAGCGATATGTTTTATTCAAATTTTCTATATTCACTGCATAATTTTGCATTCCTAATATCCTCACTTCTATAATACGTCAGCAAAATGCTGTTTTAATTTTTTGAAGCAGCTCATTCCTATTAAACAAAAAGCCAACGCAATCAGCCAATAATACAAATTCCATCCGAATCCATATTCCCAAAAGCATTTTCCACTCATCAATGCGTCACGATAGCCTCGTACCGGATAAAACAAAGGATTAAAGTTCAGTGCCCACTGTACCTTTTCATCAAAAATACTCATCTGCCATACAATCGGTGTTATCCAGAAAACAATCTGTAGAACAATGGATACGATTTGAACGACATCCCTAAAAAAAACAAAAAGTGATGCAGTGAAATACGATATTCCAATGCATACAAGAAGCATGTAGACAATATAATAAACTAACTGTAACCAATACACACTTGGCATCTGTCCATATACGATAAATAATATCGCTGTAAAACCAATTAAAAATAATTGTACAAAAAACACAGATACAACTCTTGCAACTGGCAATATATTAATATTAAACAAAACCTTTTTTACAAGATAACTGTATTCTACTAAGCTTGAAGTTGCATTTGTAATAGAATCACTTACAAAAAACCATGGCAATAAGCCGGATACCAGCCATAATATGAATGGATAGCCGTCTACATCTCCATTTTTGAATCCAATCTGAAAGATGAACCAGTATATTAATACCGTAATAACCGGCTGAACAAATGCCCAGAAAAATCCCAACACAGAACCGGCATATTTTGTTTTAAAATCATCCAATGCAAACTGACTAACAAAAAATAAATTTCCTTTCAATTTCTCACACCATTTTTTCATGTATTCCACCTGATCATTTCAAATATTTGTCCTTTTAAATCGAAGTTATCTTATCATATATGTATATAAAACGCAAGAAAACCACATGAAAAAGTATCTCTCAGACTTACTCTTCTCCCAGCATCTCCAAATAAACCTCACACGCCCCCACAGTCTTCTCCATCATAAACCGAATCCGCTTCTTTTCTGTCCCATAGCTTTTCTTGGTTGCTGCACCGCTTTCATGTTTCACCGACATGGAAGGATCATACACAATATTATAGCCTTTTCGCTGACAGCGCAGCGCCAGTATATATTCTTCGTAGAAAAACCGGGTTTCCGGCTCAAAGGCTTTTTCTTCTTTTTCGACAAATGATGGAGTAAAAATAAGACAGGCGCCAAAAGGGACAATATTTTTCTGAAGCTGACTATAAAGTGTCATATGTTGTTTCTGATTTTCTATCTTGTTTTTTTCCGCTTTTTGAAGCATATGGTAAACAACAGGATACATGACTGGATAAAAACGTAACGCCAGGCGGTTCATTTTTATAGTATATTCTGCTTCTTCTTTGGTTCTAAGTCTGGTATCCATTGGGTTCTGATGTTCACCGGTACTCTGCCTGATCACATCGGGACCCAGAACATAGCATTGATTATTTACATAACTTTTTTCCAGTCTGCTGATAAAGTCTTTTTGTGTAAATTCAATGTCATTATTCAAAACAATGATATAGCTTTTCCCAAAATGTTCTCTGGCGTACTGATACCCTTGATTATTTGCATAAGAAAAGCCGCCATTTTCTTTTATCTGCAAAACCTTGATTCTGGAATTCCCCTGATATTTTTGGAGCAGTTCCTGCCTATCCTCTTCTTTTTTCTGAATATCGTTATCCACGACCACAATTCTAATCCGTTCCTGCTGTTCCATTGCCAATATGGACTGGACACAGGTATCCGTCACTGAATAATCTTTATAATGTAATATCACAAAGCTTACGTATTCCATTTATATTCCTCTTAATATTTCTACTGAAATTTTATGATACCAGGGTCTCAAAAGCCCTTTTGACACTAACATCATTTTATTTCAACGCTTAATACGAAGCATTGGAAATAACGCGCCGCACAATCTTTTTTATTATTTTTTTTTACTGATCAGCCGCCCAAAGGGCTTAAGAAGTTTCGTTTTTAATAAAAGCATCAATACTTTTACTGCTGCTTTCTGCGTAAATGGAATGTCCACCTTTGCATTCAGCTTTGCTTTGCTGTTTTTCCAATAAGTTGGAAAATATGTATTTACCGTACAGCTGATATAATCGCACAATTCCTTTGTTTTCTCGTAGCTGGCTCCCGGAGCAAGCTGAAACAGGCAGGTTGCAAAAATCCTCATAACAAACAGTTCGTAGAACTCCTGACTGTTCTGGATTCCAATTTTATTTACTCTGGTTAAAGTATTTTCCAGGCCTTTATACGGAAGAGAGTATTTTTCCAGACCTTTGAAATTGTGAATTGCGGAAGAAGCGTGCTGCACGTAGTAATAACCACATTCCGGTAAAGTGTTAATTCGTGAACATATGGCGGCAAAGAACAAAGAAACCGGCATATCTTCCCCGCGCTCACCACTTTGAAATTTCACATCATATCTTTCCCACAATTCTCTTCTATACAAATGAGAACATACTGCTGAAACCCGGAATGTCCATTCTTCGTTTTCCAGACGCTTATACACACCTGGAATAACTCTGTTCAGCTCTTTTCCACCTTCATCAACATAAGTCAGACCACATATTACCATATCCAGGGTTTCTTTTTCGGCAAGATTGTACATTAGCTCAATATAATCCTCTTGCAGATAATCGTCTCCATCCACAAATGTAAGGTATTTTCCGGTCGCTTTCTCTACGCCCAGGTTTCTGGCTGCTGCCACGCCTTTATTTTCCTGATCTAACAGAATAATTCGGCTGTCTTTCTGCGCCAATTTACGCAGAATTTTCCCGCTTTCATCTATACTCCCATCATTGATTATAATGATTTCCAGTTCGGGCAAAGTCTGCGCCATAACCGAGCAGATACATTTTTCTACATATTTTTCACTATTATATACTGGAATAATGACAGATACTTCCGGCATGATTTTCTCCTTAATTCTCTTCACACCTCATTAGATTCTTCACTCTTCTGGTAAACCTTCTCAATCATTTTCGCAATCCACTCAGGCCAGAATTTTCGGAACATATATAAGTCTTCCGCTCTTCTTCCGTTTTCCTCAATCAGCTCCGAGGTTGTGGATTCCTGATGGATCCGGTGCTCCATTCCTGCCTTTGCAGTGTATGCAAACTCGCCTTTTCGCCTGGAAATTTCCTCCCATGCCTGCCAGTCAATGTTGCTTTTCATGTTATTCTTAAAGGAAAAACTGTCCAGATTTTCTTTTACAAGGGTGACTGCAGGGCAACAGATAGCCGATCCTATAGAGAGAATTCTCCTCCGAACAAAACGGTTTTTCCAAAAGACTTTCAGTTTCAGAGGAGTCAGAAGCAGACGTTTCACCTTAAGAAGCCGGTTAGTTGTCACCGTTTTTCCATTTCGAAGTTCATTATAGTCTGTAAAAATAATAAGAGGATGGCGACATTTCTTCGCAGCTGCCAGCACATCCTCCGTGTAGTTTACATAATATCTGTCATCCTGATGAGCGAGGGTTACAAGCGGTGTTGTTGCACAGCTATAGGCAAAATTCCAATCTCCGGCAAGACCTTTTTCACCGTGGTTTATATGAACAGGTATTCCATACTTCTCACCAATTCCATATATATATGAATTGGGAGTTGAAGTCGCGATCAGAATTCTGGTTCTGACTTTCTGCGCCAGAAGAGACTGTACACATTCTTCCAAATACGGACTCTCACCGTACGCGCATACCGCAAATGTATGAAGATTTATTTTATTACTATTATCAAAATTCTTTAATCCCATATTTTTCATTTTCTCTATAAACTTTTAGATATATGCATTCCAGAACATGTTTGAAAAAGGCTTTCTGCAAAATATCCCCAAAAGTGGGGAGTACAGATTGCTGGAATGATTTTTTAGGAAACCATTGGTCATCTTCCCTCTCCAATACCAATTTCAGCCTCTATCTCCTGCTTTTCTACTTCTTCCCGTTCCAATAACGTCTCTTTCTCATCTACTTTATCAATCTTCTTATTCTCAGCCTTGGAACGAAGCGCAACTTCTGCAGATAACACTCCAATCTTGTCTTCCAGCTGAGATACAATAATAGATAAGGTAAATATTTTTTCCACCAGCAGGAAAATGATCACCAGAAACACCAGATTACTTGGTGACATAATTCCGAATATACGACACAATTCATAGGAAATTTCCGGAAAGATTGCCAGCAAAAGTAAAATGGCTGCAAAAAAAATCCAGAAAATAGCGTCCTCCATTTTGACTTTATTTTTTCGGATTTTTCGAAGAATCCATCCAACAGTCAGAACAGAGGCAATAATAAGTAAACCTTTCAGCGTGTCGCTCATTTTTTGTCTCCTTTCTCTCGTTTACGCACCCATTGAAAAATAAAAATAGAAAAGAACATTTTCATCATATACCAAATGGAATTTTTGAAATCCAGGTAGCTGGTTCCTGCAATTCGCTCGTGCATTTCTACCTGCACTTCTTCAATCTTTACCCCGCAATTCAAAAGGTATGCCAGGGTATCCGGTTCCGGACTGTAATTGATATCGTAGCCAAAGCGTTTGATCATGCGCTTATTAAAAAGGCGCATTCCGGAAGTTACATCTCCAATATATTTCCCGCCTGTGGTTATCATGATGGCGTAGGTAAGCAGCTGGCTTCCAATCATTCTGGAATTAACAGGCTTCCGCTGGGTTTTAAATCTGGACCCGATCACAATGTCACAACCGGTCCGCTCCATCTCCGTAATCATATCCTCTATATACTTTGGATCATGCTGACCATCGCCGTCCAGCTGGAGAACGTAATCATATCCATAATAGTTCGCATAGCGCATACCGCTTTTGATCGCGCCGGAAAGTCCGGTGTTTACAGGAAGATCCATGAAATTATAACCGCGGCGGGCACATATCTTACGGGTGTCATCGGTGGAGCCATCATTGATCACCACGTAATCATATTGAGGATAATTCCTTTCCAGATTGTCTACTACCTTTTCTATGCATCCAGCTTCATTGTAAGCTGGTATAATGATCAAAATTTTTGATATTGTTTTTATTGAAGCCATGAATTCTCCGTTCTGTGTTTCTCCACAATCTCCACCAGTTCTCGCGCTCTCGTCTCAAAAGAATATTTCTCCTTAATCACCGGCCACTGCTCGTCGACTTTTGCTTTCACTTCTTCATAGTTGTTCTCAATTTCCTTCACGCACTGGTGGAATTCTTCTTTATTGCTATAGTACAGCACTGCTTCCGGAAAGATTTCCCTGAGCTCATCGCAGCAGTCAGATATTACTGGGAGACCGCAGGCCAGGGCGTCGAAAATGCGATTATTCACAAACTGGTAATCCAACATGTCTTTCCAGTGGTCATTCAATGTGACGCGGGCACTTCGGTAAAGGGCTGGAATCTGGCTGTTTTCGATAAAAACGTCCTGTACCATGGTCTTATCTGGGCCTAACATGGCTTTCCAGCCGGCACCCCAGATTTTCAGCGGAAGCTTATCCTGTGCTGCCCATAATACACATGGGCGGGCCACACCACGGGAATTTCCAATAAATAAATAATCTTTTCCACGGCTGCATTCAGCTGCCTGATCCGGGTAAAAAAGCTCAGTGTCTGTACACTGAAGCAATGGATAAACAGGAACCGTAAGCTTCGCCTGAAGCTCCCTGACATAATGGCGGGAACCTACGCATACAATATCATAGAGCTGGTATTCTTCTTGAGTAACCATCTCCGGGTGGCTGATATTCCACATAATGTAGAGGCATTTGGTGTTCCGGCGATCCGGACGGTAAAATTCGCAGCCTCGAAGTACAAGAACCACATCTGCGTTTACTTCACAGTCCCAGTCTTCGTGCAGGTCAATTATAGTGTACATTCCCATTCGATCCAGGTAGCGTTTCAAGGCAACGGCATACGCATAATCGCCCCAACGGATCTTTTTTTCCTCAGGAGCAGGACATTTGATCACCCAGATCTGGCGTTCTTTCGCTTCACGCTGCACCTGTGCAGCCCGCTTTCCCCAGTCGTCCCGGCGATGCAGTTCCTGTGACACATATTCCTTCAGCTCCAGCATGGACTGGCTGTTTTTCTGAAGCTCCAGGAGGATTTTTTCCTGGCGTTTATTCTCTTTTTCCAGTTCACGCAGCTTATTGTCCATATAGGTGCGGCTTACCGGAATAAAGCTTCGTAATTTCTGTTTCAGGGTATTCCAAAAGCTCATATAGAAACTCCTTGTATAATAAGTTGTCAATCGGTAAAAATCTGTTTTTGGGTCTTTGGTTTTTATTATAACGAAATATGACAGGAAACGCAACTCCCCACAGTAAATCACCAGCGAACAGTAACCCTTCACAATTTTTTCACGTTTTTTTCTACCTTTTATCACTAGGAAAGTAATTTCGAATTTGCTATAATAGTTTCACGACATCAGAGCATGTTTAAAAAAGGCTTTCTGCAAAATGTGCATCACAATTTGTGGGATATTTCATCCCCATCTTTATTCAACAAACGCATCAAACTTTTCTGACATTATAAATCTTAGGAGGATACCGAATTCATGCGAAGAAAAAAGAGCTTACTAATACCGGCTGTGCTGGCTTTTTCCCTTTGCACCGGTGCTGTTGTCCCAGTACTGGCGGAGGAGACCTCACAGACAGCTGATGCAGCAGATAATGAACAAGAGGCACATACACAAAGTGCTACAGATACTTCTGATTCCCCTTATGAAAAAGGCACCATCACAGACACTGATTTTCAGAGTGAGTGGTTGAATCTGAAATTCACACCGCCGGAAACAGTAGTCATGAATACAGAGGAAGAGCTTCAGTCTGTTATGAAGCAGGGCCAGACTACTCTGGAGGAAGCTTCCGGGGTGGAACTTGGAGAGGATGCTTTGTCCGGCACTGTTTATGAAATGATGGCTTCTTCCATCTCTGGTTTTCCTAATGTTTCCTTAGTTGTCGAAGATGCTTCTTTGGAGAATATGACTGTTGACCAGTATTTTCTGGCTGCACAGCAGATGTTGGATGCTACCGGGATGGGCTATACTTATTCAGACGTAACAGATATACAGATTGCCGGGCAGGATTTCCGTGTTATGGAAACAAGTGTGGCAGTCAATGACTATGAAGTTCTTCAGAAATATTGTACCCGCAAACAGGGAGGAAAGTTTGTCTCCATTATTTTATCATACACCACAGATACCACAGCAGAAGCAGATGAAATTCTGGCAGCTTTTACTCCATTAAATACAGACACGGAGGCTGCGCCTGCAGAATAAACTATGGTCTATACTCCCTTAACCATAAAAGCCATAAAAATTGCATATAAAGCACACGAAGGACAATACGACCAGAGTGGGGTTCCTTATATTCTTCACCCGGTTCATCTTGCAGAACAAATGACAGATGAAACTACCACCTGCATTGCCCTGCTTCATGACGTTCTGGAAGATACTGCCCTGACTCTTCCTGATCTGGAAGCGGAATTCCCAAGAGAGATCACAGAGGCAGTCCAGCTGCTTACACACGCTCCTTCCGATGATTATCTGGATTATGTGCGCAGACTTTGCGAAAATCCGCTGGCTCGTAAGGTAAAGATTGCGGATCTCGCCCATAATTCAGATGAAACACGGCTTTCTTCCGTCACGCCGGATCCAATGCAGCTGAAGCACTGGCGGACGAAGTATGCAGCTGCAAAGGAGATCATACGGGAATACGAGAATATCCTATAAAGTAGAACTCCAGACTATGTAAAAAGGTACTCTGTTATATTGGTATCAACATAATTGATATCAATATAACAGAGTACCTTTATTATATTTTGCAAAAGCAACTGTTAGATTTCTATTATTTCACCCGCAAAATCGACCTCACCAGTTCCAGATGCGGTCTGTCTGCATCCTTCTGGAACACGGCCACATGGTTCAGGTCTGCGCCTCCATCTGTATATGCCGGAAAAAGAAAGCCGCACTCCGGCTCACCTGGCTCGTATTCATCTGCAAGAGGACAAATTACACAGATCAGATATTCAAAAACAGCTTCTGATTCCCCCAGCCGCTCCTTATCTGCTGCCTTTGCCGGAATATCATATCTGTCGTGGAAAATATAAACTGCATAAGGTCTCCTGCTTTTATAATTCTCCATTACAAGATCATAGAAGCTGTCCATAAGAGCATCGTTTTTCAGCCCACATTCCCGGATTGCCATCAAAAGCTGCCACACGGTTCCTGGCCTTCTGTCTGCATCTGCAAATTCATAACGTTTCAGATTTACATTTGTTGCTGCAAAGGGAACTACCTTGGCAAGCTCAATGTTTTTCTTCTTTTCTGCGGCAGACAGCTTTAAAAAATTCACGTTAAAGCTGCCGTCAAAGTCCCCGTCCTTATCCACATAACATCCCGCAATCCTTGTAAAAGAACTCCGGGCAACATTCATCCTCCTGGTCAGCGCCAGCATATCTTCACGGTCGATTTTGTTGGTCATGGTTTTCTCCTGTGTATACGCAAAATGTTTTTTCTATTTTACCATTCCTATGCGCTATACACAACTGAAAGTAAAAATATCTCCATTTAAAACGCTTTTCTAATCCGCTCCAACGCCTCCGTCAGCGTTGCCCTTGGACACGCCACATTAATCCTCTGGAATCCTTCGCCTGCTTTTCCGAAAATCTTTCCACTGTCAAGCCAAAGTCTGGCCTTGTTAAGGATCAAATTTTCCAATTCCTCAACAGTCAGACCTGTCTCACGAAAGTCCAGCCATACCAGATACGTGCCTTCCAGATCTGTCATCTTCACCCCAGGCAGATATTTTTCCACATACTCTTTTGTGTAATTGATATTCGCCTCCACATAAGCATGCATTGCCTGGTACCACTCTTCACCTTTGGAATAAGCAGCCTCTGTTGCCACCAGTCCCAGAACCCCGAGCTGGCTGGTTCCTGCCGCATCCAACTGCTTCCGGAATTTTCGGCGAAGCTCCGGATTGGGAATAAAAATATTGGAAATCATCATACTTGCAAGATTGAAAGTTTTACTTGGGGAAGTGCATGTAATGGAAATATCCTGAAACTCCTTTTTCAGACTGGCAAACACTTGATGCTTTCCCTTAAAAACAAAATCCTGATGGATTTCATCACTGACAACGGTCACACCATTTTTTACGCAGATATCTCCTATTTTTTCCAATTCTTCTGCGCTCCACACTCTTCCCACCGGATTGTGAGGATTGCACAGGAAAAACAGTTTTACATTTTCCTCCACGATTTTCTTTTCAAAATCCTGAAAATCAATGTGATAGCGGTTGTCTTCTCCCTGATAAAGGTTGCTGCTCACCACTTTTCTTCCATTGTCCTGAATAACTTCTGAAAAAGGATAATAAACGGGAAGCTGGATCAGCACACTGTCTCCCGGCTGCGTGTATGCTTTTACTGCCATCGCCAGGGCAAAAACAACTCCTGGTGTTTTGATCAGCCAGTCCTCCTGTATCTCCCAGTTGTGGTGAAGCTTCATCCAGTTTGCAATGATTTCAAAATAAGGAGTCTGAACCTCACTGTATCCGAAAATTCCCTCTTTTGCACGCTCTACCAGCGCATCCTCAATATAAGAAGAGGTCTCAAAATCCATGTCTGCGACCCAAAGAGGCAGCACATCTGCCGGCTTTCCCCTTTTTACGGCAAAATCATATTTCAGACATCTGGTATTTTTTCTGTTAATCACTTTATCAAAATCAAGATTTCTTTCCGCCATGTAATTCTTCCTCTGTTTCTGCAAATACTTTTTCAAATTCATCAAGAAGATCCTGTGTATCCTCGATTCCAACAGAGAGGCGAAGGGTTGCCTCTGTAATTCCGTTGCGTTCCCGTATCTCCTTCGGCACATCCGCATGCGTCTGGGTAGTTGGATATGTGATCAACGTCTCCACGCCGCCAAGGCTTTCTGCGAACTTGATCATCCGCACTTTTTCCAGGACAGAAAGGGCAAATTCCCTGCTTTCCAGCTGGAACGTAAGCATGGAGCCAAATCCTCTGGCCTGCTTTTTCATAATCTCATATCCCGGGTGATCTGGTAATCCCGGATAGATTACTCTGGTCACTGCGCTCTTTGTTTTCAGCCATTCTGCGATTTTGAAAGCATTTTTCTGTGCCTGCTCCATGCGGATTCCAAGAGTTTTGATACCGCGAAGAATCAGCCAGCTGTCAAAAGGAGCCAGGCCGGAGCCTGTGGTTTTAATAAGAAAACGAAGCTTTTCACTGATATCCTCTCTGTTGGTTACCAGAAATCCTGCCAGGGTATCATTATGTCCGCCCAGGAATTTGGTTCCGCTGTGCACTACAATGTCCGCTCCCAGTTCCAGTGGATTCTGGAAGTATGGAGATAAAAATGTATTGTCTACTATGAGAAGGAGATTATGTCTTTTTGCAATTTCCGCAAGTGCCGCAATATCAGTGACATTCATCATGGGGTTGGTTGGAGTTTCAATATAAATTGCTTTTGTGTTTTCATTTACATAACTTTTCACATTTTCTTTCCAACAGTCGATTCTGGAAAAATGGATTCCGTTTTTCGAAGAAACATTGTCAAAAAGCCGGATGCTTCCGCCGTACAGGTCTGCATCTATGATCAGATGGTCTCCTGGTTTAAACAGCTCCATTACCAGAGTGATTGCTGCCATTCCAGTGGAAAAAGCCAGTGCATCGATTCCATTTTCCAAAGTTGCTACAATTTTTTCCAGATGCTCTCTGGTTGGGTTCTGCAGTCTGCTGTAGTCAAAGCCTGTACTCTGGCCTACTGCCGGATGCTCATATGTTGCTGTCTGATAAATCGGAAAACTGATAGAGCCATAATTGTTACAACAGCCTTCCTCTTCTTCCAAATGTAAACATTTTGTATTGATTCCTCTTGCCATGATTTTCCTCCAGATTCGTATAATCGCGTTCAGAGAAATGTTTTCTCTCTTTTTTGTCTGAACATATCATAGCAAGATAAGAGGATTTTGTATAATTCATTTTACCTTGAGTTCGTTATAGAATATTGCTATATCTGATTAGATATGTTAGATTTGGTGTATTGCCAATTTCAGAGCGTGTTTGAAAAAGGCTTTCTGCAAGATGTGCGTCACAATTTGCGGGAATACTTTTTCAAACACGGTCTAAAACACCCTCTGCACCAGCAGCATATACAAAATCGTTCCACCGCCAATACTAAGCAGTGTATTCTTTTTCCACTTATGCAAAAATACGATAAACAAAATCGCAATGGCTTCTGGCAGCCCATAAGTTCCGCTTCCGTTCCTTCATAGTTACACTCTTCGCGATGCACAGAAATCATGTTTCCCATGTTTTCGCGCCGTACTTCTTGGGTTTTCTGTAAACGAAGTTCACAAAATATCTCTTGAGATGATATCTGCTGAATAGGAGCAGGCATTAATTACCGGCCAGTTCCCTGATAGCATCTGTCAAGGTCGTGTACTGCTCTTTCACCTGCGCGTAAAGCTCATCACTTCCTGCGGTTTCTCTTCCTCTTAATACCTCCGTAAGCTCTGCACTGACCTTATACAATTCTGTAAATCCAAGGTTCAGGCACACACCCTTCAGGGTATGGGCTGCACGGAAGGCTTTCTCTCCATCCTGTGCGGCAAGACCATCTGTCAGCTCCTGAAAACTTGGATCATTAAGAAATTTCACCGCAAATCTTTTCACAAGCGCTTCGCTTCCCAGTCTTTTCAGAACTCCATCGTAATCTGAGCCAACTTTCTCATAACATTCTTTTATTGTCATTCCAGCCTCCTTAATTTTCATTCCGGTTCCCTATGTAACTGCTTTCTGCACTTTATTATATTAAATTGAAAGAAATTTGTCCACAGGTTTCTAGAGCGTGTTTGAAAAAGGCTCTGACATTACGCATCAGACCTGGAATAAGCATTCTTCATCTGATTACTCAGCTCATAAAGCACTTTATTCAGTGTGTCAGAAGCCTCTTTTTTCACCATATCCGCAATTTCCTGGTTGGCCTGATGGCGAAGGGACATTCGCTTCGCTGCGTCAGACTCTTTTTCCAGAAGAGCGTCATATTTGCCAATCAGCTGGTGGCCTTTTGACATTACACGCTCCTGATAACGTTCAATATGGAAAATGGAGCTCTTATAAGAAGCATCTGCCATGGCACCGATCATGCGGCTTACCCAGTAGAAGCTGTCAGTGGTTACTTCCCTGGTGGTGCTGGAAAAATAGTCCGGAGTGGTATCAATTGTGGCATAAAACGGCACCAGCACATTAAATGCATTGGATGCAAATGCAACCCATTCCAGAATATTGCAGTCCTTTTCCATGCCTGGTCTCATCTGGATCAGAGACAGGAAATCTGTACGGTTCACACCGATAGAACGGAATGCTCCGCGCTGTTCTTTTTCTCCATAGGAAGCATATGGATCATAAGAGGTTCCCTGATAATGGGAGGACAATACATATTTCACATCCTCTACAGTAATCTTTTTTTCCGGAATCATGCACCATGGCAGATCATCAGAATATGGAGTAAATTCTGCATTTACGCCATCCCAGATTTTTGTCTTCGGGTTCAGGGTCCTCAGCATATACCATGCACGTGGAGTATTATAAACATGGTCGGAATCGTCATGGCTTCCGAACGCATCTCTTGGATTCAGTACACCATCCAAGGAAAGATCCAGGTGATTTTTGCTGATAAATTCTTTCAGGTCAGCGGAACACATGTATTCCAGATCCGCATATTCCTCACGTGGGCACCGATATTTTTCCTGATCCCGCAATGCCTTTTCCAAGTCAAATTTATCAATTCCAAGCTGATTTGGCATTACCACATACGCCTCATCCGGAACCTTTCTTGCCATCCAGTGATGGCCGCCGATGGTTTCCAGCCACCAGATTTCATTCTGATCCTGGAAAGCAATTCCATTCATCTCATAGGTTCCGTATTTCTCCAGGATACTTCCAAGACGGACCACACCTTCGCGGGCGCTATGAATGTATGGAAGAACAATGGATACAATATCTTCCTCTCCGATTCCACCGGCTGCTTCCTCCTTACCGTCCTTGACCGGCTGATAGGTTACCAGAGGATCCGCACCAAGTACCCGGGGATTGGAAGTAATCGTTTCTGTAGCAGTCATTCCCACATTTGCCTCATTTACACCGCTTGCTGCCCAGATTCCTTCGCCGTCTACTGCATTTGGCACAGATGTATAGCCCATTGGATCATCTGGAAGATCAATTTCCACATGAGAAATCACAGATTTATATTTCCGCGGCTGTTCCTGTGGATGAACCACCACAAATTTTTTGGGCATATAATGTCCGGAACCGGAATCATCATTTCTTGCGATCATGGTAGAGCCATCATAAGATGCCTTTTTTCCAACTAAAATTGTAGTACAACCCATTTAAATTTCCTCCTGAAAATATTTCGTAATCTACTATGCTCTATGTTAGCACAATCGGGCATTTTATGGAATACAAGATTCCGGAAATCAATTATTTAACGGTTGTATTGCCTGCCATTAAGCTTTATACTTATCTTATTCCCGTAGCAAAATGATACGCGAAAGAATCCTGCCCGTCAGGGCTTTTCTATAACTTAAAGGAGCATTCCTTATGCAGACATCTAAAGATTATTTGCATGTTTTTCTCGATATGGGCGACGCACTGTTAAACAGCGGCGCAGAAATTTTCCGGGTGGAGGATACCCTGAACCGGATGGGCTATGCCTGTGGTGCTACCCATATGAATGTTTTCGTCATCACGTCCAGCATTGTTATTACTATGGAATTTCCCGGAGATGGCGCACGGACGCAGACACGGCGCATTCATGAATGTGGGGGGAATGATTTCACCAAGCTGGAGCAGCTCAATGACCTGAGCCGCCGCTTCTGCAATCATCCGGTTTCTGCTGCGGAGCTGCGAAATGAATTTGAGAAGATCAATGCAAACAGACCTAAGCCTCTTTGGAAACTGCTTGGAAGCGTTCTTGCAGCCAGCAGTTTTGCCCTTTTCTACGGCGGCACCATTCCGGATGCCATTACTGCCGGCATTGCTGCAATCCTGATATGGAGCCTGCAAAAATATCTAAGACCAGTATGTATGAACGAGGTTACTTTCCAGTTTGCAGCATCTTTTCTCACTGGCTGCGCCATTTGCGGATTTACCTTGCTCTGTCCTTTCCTTCACATGGATAAGATCATGATTGGTGATATTATGCTTCTGATCCCAGGACTTATGTCGACTAATGCGATCCGCGATGTACTCATTGGTGATACCCTTTCGGGTATTATCAGGCTGATCGCTGCGTTACTTCTTGCAGCAGCACTGGCGCTTGGTTTTATGGGCGCAATTATTCTTTTTGGGAGGTTTGGACTTTGATCACAATGACGGTTATACAGCTGATTACCGGAGCTATCGGATCTGTGGCTTTTGGTCTTCTTTTTCACATGAAAACCAAATATCTGCCTCTGGCTGCTGCCGGTGGTTTTCTTAGCTGGCTGGTCTTTCTCTTCGGGAAGAGTCTGTGGGGAAGTGTTTTTCTTCCGGCACTGCTGGCTGGTTTTATTGCAGATGTGTATGCGGAAATCCTGGCAAGAATCTGCAAGGAAACTTCCACTTCTTTTTTCGTTACTTCCGTGATTCCGTTAATTCCCGGAAGTACCCTTTATTACTGCATGAGCAGTATTGTAGAGGGAAATCCCATGCAGGCACTTAAATATGGGAGGGACACCTTTCTCTTCGCATTTGGAATCGCCGCGGGGATGAGTATTGCGTGGGCAATCTGTTATTTTCTGAGAAGTGTTAAAGCACGATAGTTTCTTATTCACAGTTTCCGGATTTCCACCTTGCGATTCCGCCAGCCCTTTTTCCAAACCATGAGAAAAACCTGAAAATCCAGGCTGTCTCTGGCTGTTGTAAAGGGCTCTTCTCTTAATATCTCTGCATGGATTCCATCCCGGGCCAGTTTTTCCTGCAGTTTTCCCGCTTTTGACAGCAGACTTTTTAACTGCTGATCAGCCTCATTTCCAAAATTCCGGTCAGGATAAGCTGCCGCTGCGCTTTTTATTTTTCCGGTAAGAAGATCAATCACTGCACTATGCTTATTCTTGTGTAATGCCCTGGCAAAAATCCTGGCGATAAATGGAGCTGGAAATTTTTTATAAACATACAACAACCGAAGCAGAGAAAAATCCCGGGCTTCTTCTGCTAACCCTTCCATTACCTGAAATGCTGCTGCAGACGGCTTCCAGGGGTCTTCCTTTGGCACAATATACTGTTTCGGCACTGCCGGATAACAGCAATAATTCAACGGTGGAAAGTCCGCCAGCTGCACAAGTGCCCTTTCTTCTTCTGTGCAAAACTCTTCTCCCAGATATTCCAGCTTATCTCTTGCAATAGCGATCCGATATTCCAGCTGACGCAGATATTCATACCCAGGTACCCAGAAATGACCGATTTCCCCATAGTTATAAAGATAAACCTCCAGATCCAGCATTCTGAAAAACAGGGTGACTACGTTCTTCCCCTGCCATACTACCAGTATATATTCATCCCCTTCCTGACTTAAGGATGATTTCAGAGGGCCTTCATAATTCTCCAGATAAGAGCCTGTAAGTCTGGCATCCCGGAAAATGAGAAAGCTTTCTACGGCATCATTCATCAAATAAACAAGGCGGATATCACCTGGAATTTTCTCTTTTCCCACTCTGGCAAGGCTGTCTTTTTCGCCCTGTTTTCCCTCATTATTTTCATATGTCTCATAACATTCCCATTCAGCCTGTGCTCCGTTTTCTTTCGGAAACAGCAATTCAAATTGCTCCTGTTCCAAAAGCTCCTCCAGCATTTCAAATGTATCCTGCATCTTGTGATTACCTCAAACTGTTCGATTCCTGTTTCCAATTTCACTTTTTATTATATGGGTATCTGACAAAAATGTCAAAATAACGACAACAGATATATAGCTATAAAATAAATAGCATACAATTTACAGCTTACATTTTTCATATATTTTCTATATACTTTATATTATGGATAAAGAAGCTGTCGTTCCATAATATAAGAACCCGCAGGCAATCAGGAAGCGGTGAAACCGTTCCATAGATTGCCAGAGCATGTTTGAAGAAACTGTTTGAAAAGGGTTTTCTGCAAGATGTGCGTCAGAATTTGCAGGAGATTTTGTTCAAATTGGAAAGCAGCTTAAATACGTGTAAAATCACAGGTAAGCCAGTTCGGCACCTGTTAAAAAGATTGGAGAACAAATATGAATCAGATTGATTACGAAAACTTAGGATCCCGAATGAAAGAACTGCGAATCAAAATGAAGCTTACCCAGGCAGAAGTTGCCAAAGCTCTGAATGTAACTCCTGGCTACATCAGCAACGTGGAGAATAACCGTACTGCAATGTCCCTGCGTATCCTTATTTATTATGCAAGGCTGCTGAACATCTCCCTGGATTCCCTGATTGGCAGAATTGATTCTGAATACCGTGAAACTGCCCTGGACCGCGAGCTTTCCGAGCAGGTACATAAAATGAGTATTCCAGAGAAACAAAAGCTTCTGAAAACCATGAAGGTATGGATGGAAGAAGATTGATTCTGAACGTAAAAGGGGCTGTCTATTTCCTGACAGCCCCTTTTGTAACTTTATGGTGTTTATAGTATTATATCAGATTTTATTCCCCCCATTTCTGTGATAGTATCACATACTTTTCTTTTTTGCCTTGCGGACCAGTTTTCGGATCAGGACTACAATAAGAATAATAATTACAAGGAAGAGCAGGCAGATCAGCACGATCATTACTGAGAATCTATTGGGATTTTTCACCAGATCAATAATATTTGTGCTGTCATCTACAACCTTACGGTTATGAGTGACTGCATAATATTCCGGTACATTAGCAATTCCATCCCCGTCTGTATCTTCAAAAGACTGCATGTATCTTGCAATAGCATCCCACGCTTTCAATTCCCTGCCATCTTCCATGATTGCCTGATCTTCCAGATTTTCAATTGGATTTCCATCCTTATCCTTTGGTTCAAGGGACAGCAGGCCATAGGACATTTTCATTACAGAGCCAAGCATTTGTCCTGTATACAAGTCAGTCACAACATGGTACAGTTTATCATCCTGAATTTCAATTCTTTCTCCATCTTCTCTGGTCAGATAACAGTCCGTCACCTTATTCAGAATCATTCGATGAGGATTATATGTAAAATTCAGTCCGCTGCAATACAATCTTGCAGTTGTCATAAAATCCGAAACAGAAGCGTCTACTTCTGCTGCCAGCTTCAATTCTTTTCCTGTCAGATATGCATTGATAAGAGGATATCCTGCTACACCGTCTTTTCCAATTCCCAGAGAAAAAGAATTGTAAACATCCTCTACTGTAATATTGCCTTTTGTATATGTGTCACGGACCGTTCCGCTTGGCACAACCGCTACGTCTACCGGGTTCCCATCGTAATACTCTGAATTTTCCACAGCATATACATACGCATCAGACATAATATCGCCGAGATTCAGTTCTTCATGCTTTGTCCCCATCTCTTCCAGACTGTTAAATTCAATATCGTTCTGAGCCAGAACTTCATCCCTGGTGTACCCAAAATCTGCAAGATAATTGGTGTCTACTGTATCCATTAATTCATCAATCCGTTTCTGTGTTTCCTGATCCGGCTTGATCTCATCAGACACAGGAATCAGCTCATAGGAAGTCATTTCCCAACGCCTATCCTCCTTCTGTGTCATTGAAAGTGATCCAAGGTTTCTCCCATACTCACCGCAGGATACAATATATGTATTCCCATGCTTAATGGCTTCATTCAGCTCTGTATGGGAATGTCCACTGATGATCAGATCCAGATCCGGCACCTTTTTTGCAAGGATTTCATCCTCTGACTTATCCTCGTCCTCCCAGGTTCCGCCGTGAGACACACATGCGATCATATCCACATTCTCGTTTTTCTTAATCTCCGTTACCGTCTGCTTTACCGCCTCTACCGGATCTTTAAACAGCAATTCACATGTAGGCGCACATTCCAGGGCATCTTTTCCAAATACACCAACCACAGCAATTCTCGTATCGCCCTTTTGAACCACAACATAATCTTTCACGCCATAAGCTTCAAACGCTTCTTTAATCTGCTTCTGCCCATCATTTAAGCCATCTTTTTCCATAGCGTCCCAATCCACGTTGCACACTACGATCTCCGGCACTGTCTCACCGGAATTTATGGCTGCTTTCAGCATATTTGCCAGTCCCTTTGACCGGTAGTCGTATTCGTGATTTCCAAAAGTAGTCACATCATACCCCAGATATCCCAGCATTCGAAGCTCCGCCGCCTCCGTATCATATACGGTCTGGATCAGTGTACCCATGGAAAAATCTCCGCCATCCAATACCAGGGTATCTGGATTGTCTTTCTTCTTTTCATCCATCAGGGTTTTTATTTTCGCAAAACCGCCAACTTCTTTTTGCTGTCCATCTACAATTGTTGAAAAGCTGTCCAAATGGGAATGAGTATCATGGGTAAACAAAACGTCTACCTTTTTCGTCCCAGCTGCTGTCACAGGAATATCCAGTACAAGCAGAAGCAGTGTTGCAATTGTTAATACAATTGACAAAATTCGTTTCCGTGTCTTCATAACTTCTCCTTTTCATTCAAAAGATCTTCATCTGATTTCTATAGCATATCTTCTGCCAGCATCTCCTGATATCCGGCTGTCCTGTATTTTCCGATCAGCGCTGCCACCGGCTTTAACCTTTCATCCGTTATTCGTTCCAGTATTTTCAGCCGCTTAGGTGATATGACCTCTTTGGATCTGCATCTTTCGTAATCCGCGGCTTCCATATGCCAGTAATAAAATTCGCCCTTATAATACTGTGACAGTTTCTGTGCGATCAACACACCTTCCGGATCCAGATCTCCTGCATAATAAATCCGTGTTTCGGATTTTGCAAGTAAATCCAATGCCATCAAACCTGCCAGTCTTGGCTGACCGTTCATGCACATATATGCTTTTTCCTTATGATCTGTTTCTTCTTTTCCACAAAGCATGGCAAAAACCGAAGGATTTTCCACAATATATATTTCATTTTGGGGACAATAGAGTGCATCCCATTCTGTAAGCACTGCAAGAGGAACCTGTACAATATGCTGTTCTTTCGCAAAACCTGCCATACCTTTATGATAATTTCCATCTTTTTTCACAGCCTGCACCTGATACAGCATGGTATAATTGGAAACATCATCCAGCATGATTCCTGCCAGCAGATAACTTTTCTGACGCTTATACGCAGGAAATATTGCAGATGTCTCTACTGTAATTCTTCGTATTTCCAAATCCATCTGTATGATCTGATATAAAAAATTCCCATCTGCTGTTCCAATATCAAACGCATGTGGATTGCCTGTCCGCATAGCTGCAAATACGGCAAGGTACATCTTTGTGCTGCGATATGGCAGATTGTTATAGATTTCTGCTCCAAGCCGCAGCATCTTGTCCCATTTGGCCAGTTCCTGACTCCCGTTGTCTTTCACAATGCTTCGCAACGATTCTAAGGCTGTCTCTACAGGAGTTCCTTCATAGTCTCTCTGAAAAATCTCCCATATACGCTCTTTTTCCTGTTCCCGTAAGGATTTTTGCTCCTGTCTTACAAGCAGTGGCTCTTCAAAAAAATTCTCCAACAGGCATTCCGGCGTTATCTCTTTATATCTGCTTGTTTCCAGCGCCTGTCTGAATTTTTCTGAGGACACCGTTACACTTTTCTGACTGTGAAAAGATTTTCCAAAAAATCCTTCCAGTTCTTCAATATCTGTTGGTTTCAGATTCTTCAGAATTACTTTCCCACCAAACCTTCCGTAAGAAATATATTTCTCCCGAAAGCCTTTCAGAACCTTCTCCCAGACCGGGCTCAGGTGAAAATAAGCCAGACAGTCTTTCATTTTATTTTCAGATTTATACTCCTTCTGCCTGTCCAAGCTCTATTCCTCTCTGTTCAACTTCTTCCTCGTGTTCTAACAATTCTTTCCTGTGACCATTCCATAAATAAGGCATAACGGTTACAAATTTCGCATTTCCCGGACGGATTAACTGATAGATTGCCAATGCGTCCAACGTATCACAATCTCCCCACAGAACCTGTGAGTTAATAATAAAATCAAACCGGAATTCTGTCATCAGACGGAACATATCGCGAATATTTTTATTATCTACTCCGGCAAATGCCTCGTCCAGAGATATCAATCTCGGTGCATCTTCTCTTCCTCCCTGATACTTGGCCACAACTGCTGAAAACAGCGGTACATACATGGACATTGCCTTTTCTCCGCCACTGAAGGTTCCGAATACACTATTTGTCAGCTCCTTCTGACGTTCCCCGTTTTTCTGGGAAAACAGCTGGAATTCAAACCATTTACGGTAATCCAGCGTATCCTTCATGATCTGATAGAAGGATATCATTCCCGCACTGTCTTTCGCATTTCTTCGTGCCTCTGCCACTTTGGAACGGAAATGGGCAGACAATCTGGCTGCCTCATCTTCACTCATCAGCCGATAATCTTTCTTCAGTAATTCTACCAGTTCTTTCGTATCCAGCTGGTCTTCCTGTTCTGCAGTCTTACTTCGCCATCTAAGGCTAAGCTTTAATCCGCTGGAGGTATTCATACCGTTCATCAGGGAATTCATTTTCTGTACCCATGTATTGGAACCGTTAATCTTTCCACGGATTTTTCTGCTTACCGTATTGGCAAGAATGTCTTCAAACAACTCCCGATCTCCATCTTTGATCAGATTCTCCAGCTCTGTAATGTCTTCTTCAAGATGCAAAAGAAGACTGGCAAATGATATCTTTACGCCTTGATATCTGGCCGAAATGTCCAGTCGTTTTGCAGGAAATTCCGTTTGTTCTTCTTCCGTAAACAACTCATTCTGCATTAAATGATAGTCTGTAAGAAAGCCTCTGTTTTCAAAATATACCTTATTCAGATCGCGGATCACACTGTCTTTATCCAGCGCTTTTACATCTGATTCCAGATAACTTCTGATATGTGCGGCATCTTCCGGTATCTCTTTTGGTATTTCCACATAATGCAAAGCCTTTTCCATATCATAGCATTCCGAAAAATATTTCGTTTTCTTTTCATATTCTTCAATTTTCTTCTTGTTTTCGTCTAAACGCAGTGTCAGTTGTCCCACTTCGTCTTCTTCATGTGTCTGTCTGCTTACGCATACACGTAATTGCTCCGGATAATCCTGCAGCCAGTTAATACATACATCAAGCCGTTCTTTAATTTCTTCGTAATCAGTCAGACGCAATTGTTCCTGAATGGAAGCCTGTTCTTCTGTCTTTCTCCTGATTTCTTTTTGAATCTCCTGCAGATCATACCGTATCTGTTCCATATCTGCATCCAAATCTTCCAAATGTTCTTTTCGCTCTCTCAGATACATCAGACTTCTAAGATACATTTCGTGTGCGGCAATCAGGCTGATCAAATGCTTTCCATATTCCTCTGCTGCTTTTTTTGCTTCTTTAAATATATCATAAGAACAGGTCAGATATAATGCTTCTGCAATTTCCAGTGCTTTCTTTTTCTTTTCTTTCAGTATCTCGGCCAGTTCACGGATCTGATATTCCAGTTTATCACTCTCTCGCTTCAGCTGTTCGCACTCTCGTTCCTCGGCCTGCAGCATCCGAAGTGCTTCTCTCATATCTGTGTCTTTCGGAAGATTCTCGTATTCTTTTCTGAGAATAACTTTTCTGTCAGACAGCTTTCTATGCAGTTCCTCCAGCTGCTGTAATGCGGTTTCCAACTCTGTGATTCTCTGTCTGCACTCTTCTATCTTTGCCTGTCTGTGTTTTTCACGGGCCTTTGTTCCAAGGAATCCTGCCTCATATTCTCCTGTTACAGTTCCGGCAAGCACTCCCATTCCGTAAGTTCCATCTTCTGCAACCGTAAACAAGCTCTCACTATCATATGCAATACTTCCGAGAATTCCGGTCAGACGCTGATTGGAAAATATGTCGTTCACTTCTTCATTCAGTTCCAATACATCTAACAGACTTCTGTCTGGCTGCAAATTCTTCTGACTGTTCTTGCAGACAAACAGATAGTGATCTTCACATCCTTTTTCTGTTTTCAGAACCTGCTCTTTGTATTGCTCATCTATTACCAGTGCATCCAGAATTCCCATCTTTAATAAAGCTTCTTCCAAACGGTTACAGGCTTCTTCTTCCAGATTATTTCCAAATTCTATGACCTTGTAAAATTCCTGATATGGAATTCCAAGAGCATCCAGTCTCTTACGGTTACGTATAACTGCCTCTGAGCGTTCCGGCTGTGGTTCTTTCTGATTCTCCCATTCTGCCAGATCAGCCCTTACTTCTTCCAATTCCTTTTTTGTATTCTGGCTCTCTGTATCATTTACCGAAAGTTCAGCTTCGATTTCCCCATTTTTCTTGATCCATACATCTGCAATCCTCTGACGAACTTCAGCAAAATCAGAAGATTCCTTATACGCATCTGCAAATATACTTAATTCTCTTAATAATTCTTTTTCTAATGCCAGCTCCTGGTTTGCACCGTTCCACTGATACAATGCTTCTTTCCATTCATTCTGTGTCTGCACAAATACAGATTCCAGTTCTGACACTTTTCTCTGAAGAGTATCCAGTTCACGAATCCGTCTTTCTCTTTCTTTTATCAGATCATCTTTCTGTCTTTCCAGGTGATCTGTCTCTGCAAGAATCTCTGTTCCCTCATTTATTTTTTCTTTTGTGCTGTCAAACTGCTGCTGGTGTAAATTGAATTTGTATGGTTCTTCCAGATGTTTTTCCAGCTCTTCCGTCATAAATGCATGCTCTTCAAAGGCCATGGTATCAGCCTCATCCTGCATCTCTTCTATAAGCTCTTCCAGTTCTTTTTCTTTCTCATATTTCCTGTCTTCTTCTGTTTTAATCTGATTCTGTGCATCCTGATATTGAGTCTGTTTCTGCTCCAGGAATCTCTGCTTTTCTCCCAGGTTTTTCTGTTGTCCGTTTAATTCTGTAATCAGCTCCGCTTCTCTTCGCTTCAATGCTACCGCGTCGCTTTTGTTCAGAGATTCTTTCTCTTTCTCCATGGACTCACGTTTCACATCCAGATTCTGATGTTCTATTTTCAAGTCTTCTATCTTCTGTCTGCATTCACGTAGCTTTTTCTCCTGTTCATTTTGCCGCGTCCTTGCATTTTCCAAATTTAGCCCAGCCTGTTCGCAGCGTTCTGCTTTTTCATATAATAATTTCTGATTATATTTTGAAAATACTGCCTGGATTTTTTCTGCTGCCTGTCTGGCTTCTTTTCTGTTTTTCAGATTCATGGTCATGGTATCCATATTTTCAATGGCTTCCGACATAGGACGCAGGTCATCATCAGACAGGGGCTGAAGGGAATCACTTAAAATATCATTGATTACAGATGGCTTAAAATCCTTGGAAAGCTTCGGTGTACGCAGCTGAATCAAAAGATCTATCATTTCCTTATATTCTTCTGTTGTCTCAAATCCAAAAATCTGACGGTTCACATATTCCATATAATCAACCTGTCTGTCAATAACGCGGCCGCCATCCCCAATCCTGTTTTCCAGCTCTTTTTTGGAAAGTGTAACCTTTTCTCCTGAATCCTTGTATAAAAAGAAATCCTTACCGATACGTCTTCCATCGGTCAGGCTAAAATACCATTTATCCAGATTCTTTCCTCTTCTTGCGCGGATACCCATTCCGATGGTCAAATATGTGTCACTGTTTTGTCTTTTAAGCTCCAGATACAAATAGCCAGTGCGTTCTTCACGTCCGTCATCTTCTTCCAGAAGATAGCTGCTCATCTTACGATCCCTGGAACCGAAGGGATCCAGTCGTTCCGGACTCATATTTCCATCCAGAAGAAGGGGCACCACACTCTGCATGGTTACTGATTTTCCCGATCCGTTTGAACCTCGAAGGAGCATTCTTCCCTTCACAAATGGGAATTCCTGTTCGTCATAATACCAGAAATTAATCAGCCCGATCTTATTTGCCTGCCATCTGCTATTCATCATTTCTTCCTCCCATATAATCCTCCGGATAACTTCCCTGTATTTTTCCGGTGAGAGGACATATTTTTATCTGATGAGCGAGTTCTTCTTTTCTTATGAACATCCACAACTTCATCTCATCCAACACACTTTTTACAAATTCCCCTTCCGGCATCTCGCGATAATTTTTCGAAAATCCACTTCCATATTCCTGTTTCATTTCTTTTATCATATTTTCAAATTCAATCTGATCTATAAGACAGGTTTCATCCAATCCGGTCTTCCATTGACCCTTCTCAATTTTCTTGCGTATTTCACGAAAACACAAAAGCAAAATATCGGATATGGAATTATTGCCGGGAAATACCGTTCCCATCCTGCAGTCGTCTCCGGATAGCAGATATGCACTTCCTTTATGAATGTGCACATGACAGTCAAATATCAGCTCCAGTTCTTCGCTTAATCTGCGTCCGTAATATTTCAGATATTCAAAATCCTCCGATGAGCCATCCGCTTTGTACATACCAGGTGCAAAAATCAGTCTTTTATAAACCCTGTGTCTTCTTGCAAAGCCTCGGTCTTCATCCACTTCAAACCAGTCACTTTCCTGAAAATCTTCCGGTTTCGTATATTCCATAATGTCTTTTGAAAAGCTCTTCATAAAATACCTGGATGCCCCTGTATTTTCATAAAGCACTTCTCCTCCTTCGTCATCCATGAATGCCTCGTCTTTTCCATCTGTAACTCCAATAAGCCCCTGATCTGCTGCAAATCTCATTACACGAATCAGCTTTCTTCTGTTCGTATACAATGTCCAGTCAGAGATTTCCCCAGGCAGATTTGCTGTAATATATTCCGTCAGCTGTGATATGATAAACTGCTCCTGTGCATCTCTATCTTCCAGAAACATCAGCAAAATACAGAGATAGGCATATTCTTCTTTTGAGGAAAATTTCTGGATCCCCATAAAGCTTTCCGGTATCACCGGAATCTTCTCCATCTTTATCAGAAGTGAATTGTCAATGATCTGGCAGCCCATTTTCTCTGTAGTAAATTTACGCAGTTCTCCAAGAGCATCTCTTAATTTATAATAGGTTTCCTTATCTCTGGATTTTAATACCCATCTTTTATTTAACAGGATCTCCAGTTCCTTCATCACGTTTCCTCCTGAAATACAATTGACAGATCAGGCATAGTAAAATTACCATCCAGACAATGCACAACACAGGTCTCATCTGCCCGGCTTCTGTCTAATATGTATCTTCTTCCATCATCCGTTCTTGCAGAAAAATCCGCAGATTCCATGGCATCCGACAGCCATTTCAAAAGGATCTCTCTGATTCTTGGTTCCAGCACCGGTAATTCTCCAAAATGAATCCTTCCATTTACTTCCAACGCCTGCAATTTTTCCATTTCTTCTCTCTGTTTTTCCAGCATTTTACGTCTTGTTTCCTGCTTTTGCTCTGCTGATTCGCGGATCGCACTTCTTCTGGATTTCTCCCTGTATGTACGTATCCTTGGCTTTAAACTGATTTCCATGGGTTGTTCTTCGTATACTCCGATATTCATGCTATCCGTTTCACGTACCAGATCTCCGGCAATATGCTGCGGGCACTCCATGCCAAATACCATTGCAGACATTTTGTGGGCTTCTTCCATATCCTGGCATTTCAAAAATAATTCTGCCACTTTGCGGTATTCTTCTTTTCTGTTAGCACCTAATGCATTCTTTTCACTTAACTGCGCTGCATATCTTGTGATCCTGCGAATAATATCATTTGTTGCATCAAAAAGCTTTCCCGCTTCATTCTCCTGACCTTCCTTTCCTACAAACCAGTCATAGATACTTTGATAACGGCCCTTTACTTTCTGCCAGATCATTTCCTTCGATACTTCCACATCCATTCGCGGTATCGACAATTCATAATCAACTACTTTTTCAAATACCTGATTTTTCATCTCTTCCTTCTGCATGCATAAGCTTTCTTCTATCACACCTACATTTCTCTGTAATCCCTTAATAAAGCTGCGCAGATATTCGATCAACCGGTCTTTAAACACCAGAAACTGTTTCGTATGCATCATTTCTTCTGCCCGCACACTGTTCAGATCTCTGATATAGTCCTGATAATTCTGATTCAGACGTACAAAATCATTATTCAGATCTGTCCACCAGGTATATACTTCATTTTTATCTCTTTCCACCATCTCCGGAAACCGTTCTATCCCTCTTCGTATCCGCTCCAATAATGTGGGTTCTAGGGATGCACCTTCAATGAACAGGTTCTCAAGTCTAAGCACCAGACGTTCTATCTCTACACTATATTCTGTCATCTGATAGCGGTACTTTTTGTTCTTAAATTCTTCAATGGATGCCACCTTTTTCGTATCCTGGATCGTATTCAGATTCTTCCATTCTGTCAACATTGTGAGATCCTGCTGACACTGCTCTGGTCTGTAATCTGCAAAAAAAGGATCCTTTATCATTTCTTCGTAAACCTCTTCCTGGTACAGCCAGTATTTCAGTTTCTCGTAATGTTCAAAAAAAATACGCATAATACAGCGATATCTGCTTACATTATCTGCATTTAAATATTTCGCTTCTGTCAGTGGTTTGATTAATTTATCTGATACCTGCATGAGGCCTCTCCTTCTTTTCATACATGGGGTTACTTATATATAATGTCGGAGGCAAAAGTCCCCGACTACCATACCTGCGGATTGTTTCACTGATTACATTGTACCAAGACGTTGTCCAGTCGACCAGTCCTAATCTGTAAAAGCTGCTATTTTTTTGCACGAAAAGAGGCTGCAGGAATTCTATCCTACAGCCAATTTCGCTTTTTTGTTTATTTCACTTTTTTATTCAAACTCGGCAAGTCCAAAGATATTCTTAAACATATTTATTTAAGTTTTGTATCTTTTTTGCCATTATTTTATTTCAGTTGCATATATTATTTTGGCTCGCTGATTTTCTGTTGCCAATTTGTTGCCAGCTTATTGTAAATGATGTAAATAAGTTTGACAACATTTATTTTGAGAACACTGCATCATTTCTGGAAAGAAGGTACACACAATACTGATTCATGCTGATTCCTTCTCTCTGCGAATGCTCTGCCAGTGATCTGTGCAGACTTCTCGGAATTCTCAATTTAAACTGTCCGGAATAGTCTTCCAGACTGTCTGGTTCATGAATCTCTACACCATCTTCTAATGCAGCTTCAATCCATGCTTTTTTTGCATCCAGTGCATTTGCTACCGCACTCTCCACTGTCTCACCACAAGTAATGCAACCAGGCAAATCCGGATAAGAAACTACAAATCCGCCTTCATCTTTATCTTCCACAATTTCCATACGATAGGACATTGCCATATAATCATTCAGCGTCTTCATCATTCTTCGCCTCGCTTTCTACAATCTGCCTTACCATTTCTACATATACTTTCTTGATTGGTTCATGCTTTGGTATTGTAATTGGCATACACCCTTGTTTTCTGAAAGTATAATGGCTACTTCCACTTCTTGGTGCATTCATTTCGTATCCATAACTTTCCAATACCTTCCGTAACTCATCAAACCGGAGGTCTTTCGATAAATTGCATATACGTGTTATCAGTTTATCCCATTTTGACATTTGTCATACCTCCTATCTATATTATATATGGTGTCATATGTGGTGTCAATCAATTTATTATATTATTCCATGATGATTCTACGTTCCTAACAACTTCTATTGGTTTTCCCTGAATTATAGTCTCTCCACCTTTATTTCCTGCATTTCTTCCTACATCTACAAGATAATCTGCTACATGAGAAATAAATTCTATATTATGTTCAATAATTAATACAGGTATATGTATTAAGTTAAAAGAATAAACCCGTAAACAGCAGATCCCCTGCAAAGCTTGAAAACTCTGCAGGGGAACACATAAATTTTATTTTCCTTATGTAATCATCTCCGGTTTCATCTTTCAAAAACAGGTATATCCGAAACATCCCGCTTTTCATTACGGATATAATCCTGATTATACGGGAATCTGGCAACCTTTGCGCGAACCTTCATCTGGCGGGTTCCCGGCGTTCCCCAGAGTATTTCAAGCTCCGTCCCTTCTTTGGCATATTCTGCGGAAATGAAGGCCAGAGAAATCATGCTGTTATAGGTATAAGAGATGATTTTTCCGCTTGTGATCCCGATCTCCTTATCTGCAGCCAGCACCTTATCCGCCCGGTACTCAAAACCAAACTCTCTGACACAGAAATAGTATTCAAGAGCGCATGGTTTGGTAATATCCTCGCAGGGTTCCTCCCCAGGTCTGAGCATGGTTGCAAAGACTTCTGCCACATCCTCGGCGTTCCACTCCAGGGTTACGCATTTTTTTTGGGGCTTTTTCGACATTTCAAGGAGGGCTTCTTTTCCAATGAAGTCATGATTGTATTTAATCAGGAAATCCCATCCCACATCATAGGGAGTAACAAAGCGAGCCTGAAGATCATCCCCCACACTTCCGAGAAGCCTTCGATTGAGATTGAACATGGATAACTGAGGCACTGTGCGCATATATTCTGTCATTTTCTCGCTGGTTTCCAGCCACGGAAGCGGATAGTGAAGATTGATATTCGGGAATCCGGCCTCCGTATGGTTAAACATGTTATAAGCCTGGAGCCCAAGCTTTCTTGCTCCCAGCTTTTCACCTGCCGCCCATACCAGATTATAGATCTCCGCATAATCCGCCATATCTCCGTGAATTTCATAAGCAAGGTTGCCGGACATGCCAAGCCGGATGATGCGTACCTGTTTTCCGTTTACCTCCTGGATTCTATGTCTGCCGAATTTGATGTCGTGAAGATTAGCCTGGAATGCGTTTTCCAGAATCTCTAAGGACTTTTCACCGTCAATCTGGATAAAATATTCCTTTCCGCTCATGTTTTCGCCATGCACATCCAGATCTGATGTATTGACATAATAAGAGATCACCGGATCAAGCCAGTAGGTTCTGTAACGATCTTCTCCGATACGGATTACAACGCCGTCTGTCAGAATCTGACCTTTCTCATTGCACATTACGGCATGGCGTATGCCGTTCATTCCCAGCGTGGTAAAATCATTTGTACAAACCTGTCCCATTAATTTAACGGCATCCGGTCCGTATACATCATAAATGGGGGATGTCATAAGCGCCGTTCCAATCCATGCGCTGGTCTGATATGCCTTGATCTCATCCTCCACGCCCGTATAAGCATATGCCGTAATAAAAGATCCCTGTGGGAACAATAAGGTGGCGCCTTCCAGCGCCGGATTCATCATTTCTGCCATTTTTCGTCCTCCTACTGTTTTTAATTATCTGTAGATGTTCTTGTTCCGATTAAATGATTTTCCATATCTTCAAACATTTCTCTTACCGTGATGGGCTTTTGCCCTGTCAGCTTTTCAAAATCATCTGTAAATGTACTCATTTGATTCAGACGGATTGCCCTGCCAAAGGACACCATTCCATCTGAGCAAAATGGAAAGTTCTTCGCCGTGTCCGCCCACATTTCCTCCGTTGTCCTTGGAACGCCGATGGAGTCAAAGAACTCATACATCTCATCATCGTTGATATATTGATATTCCGTCTTTTTACCCGTAACCTCCGAGGCGATTGCCATGTACTGTGCAATTGTCAGAAGCTCGGCTCCATTTATATCAACAATTCGATCTTCCCAATCAGACATTGCCGCACAGGCCGCCGCAAGCGCACAGTCATCCCTCGAAACAAATGCCATTTTCCCATCTCCCATGTTATTGCGGATGATGCCGTTTGTATTTTCAACTGCTTCCACAAATGTGGAGACCATTGCTTCCGCATATTGGGAATCCCGAAGAATCAAATAATGGATGGGCTGTTTTTTGATATACCTTTCGGTCCATACATGATCGTTTACTTCGTAAGCATTGATATCCTCATGTCCGGCTCCTACAATCGATGTATAAACCAGTTTGTTTACACCTGCCGCCACAGCCGCATCAATTGCAATTTTATGTGCCGCTCTTCTTTTCGGTCCAACGAATGGCATGGAGATCAGAATAACTGTATCCGCATCTTTAAATGCTTCCGTCAGTTTTTCCGCATTGTTAAAATCGGCAATTCTGGTTTCAATGCCCATTGCCTGGTATTTTTCAAGACCATTTTTTGTTGGAGCCGTAAAAATCAAAGCTTCATGAGGATATTTTTCCAGCAATACACGGGCTGATCTGCTTCCAAAATTCCCGTCTACTCCATTTAACAATATCTTTTTCATAAAAAATAATCCTTTCAACTATATAGTTATAATATTAAAAAATCGATACCCCTTTATAGGATGCTCCCTCAGCTCTTTTTATTGCCTCCCTCCTTTTGTCTGAATTATATTATCTCCTCTCTAACTGTCGGCGCCTGAACAGTGTTTCCTATATATTTATAGTAAGGCAGTTGCCATCTCCCGTCATCAGTTATATAATTCATTTATACTGTCTTTTTTCGTCAAAAATAACCAAAGGAGTTTTTTGCAATGAAATCTATGAGCATTTCTGTCATCCTTGACTGGATTCCTGATAAATACAGGGTTTTTTATAAATCTACGGTCTTAGATCAATTATTCCGGCATGCCCGCATGCTTGATGATTCCATGGAAATAATCGATAATGATTTTCTGTATTTAACACAAGAGAGCTCTTTCCTTGATAGGGAATGGGATATACGTAAGCCCCGGTTCCTGATTTTCTGTACCAAAACCGGATCAAGGGAGGGACAGATAAACCCTTCCTGGATGGAGCATGCCGCCATCTTATATACGGACGAGCCTTTTCATAAGGTATTCCGTGAGTTTCTGGATATTTTTGATAAGTACTATGCCTGGTATGAGCAATGCCTAAATATAATTATCGAAAACAAAGACGTTTCAGATCTGCTTGATTATGCGACCACCTTTCTTTGCAACCCGATTGCCCTTTTTTCTCCAACCGGAAAGCTGCTGCATTATACCGGGAAATTTCAGGAAAAAATCGAGGGAACTCTCTGGGACGAGGTTATCAATTTCGGCTTTACACCGACAGAATCCATATATCCTGACGAACACCAGAGAGTTATGCAGGAAATTCACAGCGGAAACCGCTTAATCTCCAGCGTCTTTCGTCAGGATCCATCCCATCACTCTCTGACCGCTCCGCTTTATTTTGAGGGAAAAAACTTTGGAGCATTCGGTACGACAGATATAAACGGTCCCTTTACGGAAGCACAAAAGGCTTTGTTATTAGAAGTCGTTCATTTTACAGAGCTTGCTATGAATCACCAGATTCAGCCTTTTCTTTTGCAGGATGAAGAAAACTATTATGTTATACGGCTTTTACAGGGATATCCGGCAGATGAGCTTTCTACCTCTTATTATCTCCAAGCCAGAAATTATACGAACCAGGATATTTGGTATCTTTATCAATTTTCCCTTCCGGAATCTGACGTCTCGGATACCCGTCAGTCTGCCTATATTCATCAGATAAAAAACATTCTGCCTCATGGAGTTGTCCTCTATTTTGAACATTCTATTGTTGCGGTTTGCCGCAGGCGGGATTTTGATCCTGATTATGAAAAATCATACGCCGCACTGGAGGATTTGCTAAAACGGCTTTCCCTTAAGGTCTATATAAGCACCCGTTTTTTTAGATTCACGGAGCTTTCCATGGCATATGGACAATGCAGGCTTATGAAATCTTACCCTTTGGAGCCTCAAAAACATATTCAAAGGTTTGATGAAGCCTTTCTACATGTTTTATATGGTGTCCTTAAGGAAAAAAACTCCTTGCCGGGCTTCTGCCACCCAGCTGTTTTATCCCTGTGGCAAAGCCATATGGAGCAGGATCTCACACTCATTCATAACTTAAAATGCTATCTTATCAACGGAAGAAATATAGCGGAGACTGCCCGGACGCTTCATCTTCATAGAAACACCTTGATCTACCGGCTACGAAAAATCGAAGACCTGCTCCATATTTCACTGGATTACCTGGATGAAAAATATGCTTCTCTATTTATTAATATCCTGCCTCATCTGCGAAACACTTTAATTTGGACATCCTCCTATGCTTGAAATTTGGCTTGCGACAGCAATTTCATTGCAACATAGGAAGATTTGCATTTATTTTGTGATTCTTACTTTTGATTGTTTCCAAACTGAGGGAGTAACAGCCCACAGAGGAACATAATTACCATACATATGGATGCAAGCATAAACAACAAACTATAATTTTCTCCCGCAATCGGTGTTAAGATATAAGTTGGAATCAAAACAGCTCCAAGAAGCTGTAATGTAGAGATGACACCCGCCGCACTTCCTGCATATTTAGTTCCAAGTCCTTCTAACAAAACCGGTGCGGAAAGGAAAATAGGCATTGACGCTCCAAGCATAATTCCAGTATAAAGAACCAGTATGTGTAAAACGAATATGGACGGAAATCTCCAACACATAATAATTCCGGCAAAACTCAACACGGCAGCTCCTGATACAAACACTTTAACATTTTTGATTTTAGAGAATACAATGGGACCTGTAATAGAGCCAATACAATTTCCCAATGTCAACATAGATGCAATCGTACCACATACTTTCATATCTATTCCATACATGGTCTGCAATGCCATCGGCATAAAAGTGGATAAAGTTACCGTACTGCCAAGAGCCATCATAATGCAAATAGAAACCAGCCATACACCTTTATTAGAAAGTACTACCTTAAGAGAATCCCCAATGGAAGGTTGATTTTCCTGATCTATCTTCTCCCTTTCTTCCATTGTATCCTCTGGCTTATCTTTCACAAAAAGCAACCATAAAACAAATACACTAATACAGAATATTGCTGATACAATAAAAGCAGATGTCCTGCTATCAAACAAAACCGCCGTCGTTGCTGTCGCAAAGGCTCCCGGAAGTTGTCCGCAAAATGCAAATATGCCCATCAAAATTCCTAGCTTTTCCTGCTCAAACCAACTTGCAGTAATCTTGGATGCATTAATATTGACAAACATATTGGAGAAACCGGTTAATGCCATGCAAAGAAAAAATGGCATATAGCTATTTGCAAAAACTCTCCCAATCATTCCAATTCCAGCTATAACAAATGAAATATTAATGACTTTCTTTGAACCAACCTTGTCAGAAATCATTCCTCCTACAAAACTCAAGAAAATTGCTACAATCATAGGCGCCGTAAATAAAGATGAAAACTGCGATGTTGTAAGTCCAAAAGATTGTATTAGTTCCGGGGCATACACGGATAACTGGTATTGTGCATAACTTCCCGGCATATATGCAAGACACATAATCGTAAATACCAGCCATTTTCTATTTTTTTTACTCATGGAAACTCCCTTCATTCTTCAAAGCCATACGGACAAGAACTAATATCATAATTTTTATTCTCAACCAGATCATTTAATGGAAATTTTGCAATTACTGCACGGATATCCTTTATACGCTTTCCATAATCGCCCCATTTTACAATCACTTCTTCGCACTCTTTGGCATATTCCATGATATACATTGGGACCATCTTCTTTTAAACCACGAATTTCATATGCAAGTGTTCCACTCATCCCAATCCTGTTCACTTCCACTTCAATATTCAGTCCCGGAATACTTACCTTACGAAATTGCAAAAATGCTAGATCATGAAGATTCGTATTCGTAAGTTTTTCTATAATTGTTAATGACTTTGGTCCTGAAAATTGAAAGACA
Organism: Ruminococcus sp. 1001713B170207_170306_F1; assembly: GCF_015668065.1. Taxonomy (NCBI): domain Bacteria; kingdom Bacillati; phylum Bacillota; class Clostridia; order Eubacteriales; family Oscillospiraceae; genus Ruminococcus; species Ruminococcus sp. 1001713B170207_170306_F1. Next base: position 156,240 of record NZ_JADPEX010000002.1, read on the forward strand.
AAGATATCACGCATGGTCATTTTCACATCATAAGCACCAGTCTCCAACAGTTTCATTGCTGCAAATGGAAGTGCAGCCGTAATCCGATATGTATTATCGTCGTCTTTCATACTAAGACAATGAGCTGCTATCAATCCTTCTTCATCAAGCATAACCAAATGTTTATGTTTTCCGTTTTTCCATTTGCTAATGTTATTCATACAAAGTTTTGAGAGAAACGCCTGTGCATCTTTTCCTTGGAATGTAATTTCAGCCCCACTAATCCCTGCATGAATATAACATGTTTCTGCCCACGATTTACAAGTTTCATACCAAGGATCAGCTTCCCAAGTATAAAGATTCCCAATATTCTGAAAATAGGTTAAAACATCTTTATACTTGGGCTCATAATCTACTCTCGCTCCAATATAATCCTCCACTACACTTTCCTCCTTATTCCGCTAATACCCCAAATCATTCCCAGCTCTGTTCCCTCTTTTGCATAGTCCGGGTTGATAAAGCCCAGTGAAATCTTGCTGTTGTAATGATAAGAAATAATCCCACTTTTTTAATCTTGCATCACAATTATTTACTCAAATTTTCTTAACCGTCGGCGCCTGAACAGTCACATTTGATATTTATATTCTAAAATGATTGATCATCTTTGTCATTGGTTATATGATTCAACTACTAATACCTTTTTCGTTATTTTTAACCCGATTATGTTTTTTGCAAGACCTTTTTGCAATTTTATGCAAAAAGGTCTTGCAAAAAACAGACCACTCGCCACTTCCCAGTGACATTATCTTTGTAAATACTCATACAAATTCTCCTCTCTTTCTCTTACATTTCGCTGTAACATACTTTTTTGCGGAAATAATTAGTGTTTACTCTGCCAACTACCGTATGTTGATTTATACTTAAAACTGACCCAGTTTTAACGAGGAAAATTGACCCACCTGATAGCAAACGATACACTTCTCTCTGTATGCACCAATACAAGAGAGGAGGTTTGAAAGAAGGTGTATGATTTGCAAGATTGGGCAGCTGTTCAGCGAGTTTATAAACAGACAAGATCAAAACGGGCAACTGCAAAAATACTTGGAATGTCCAGAAATACTGTCAGGAGTCTTTTAGAAGAAAAAGAAGCACCGGTGTATAAACGGACAGTTTATAAGAGCAAGATTGATGGTTTCAAAGAACAGATCATCGAATGGCGATGCGAACCGTTTCTTTTCAATGGAACACGGATTTTTAGAGAATTGAAAGCAAGAGGTTATACAGGAAGCATTGGCCCTGTTTACCGGTATCTGTCAAAAATTGAAGAGGATATCAAAGACCACATCAGTTCCAAAGCTACTGTAAGGCATGAAAGCCCTCCGGGAGATCAGGCTCAGTTCGACTGGTCACCTTATAATGTCCCTGTTGATGGCGTGATCATAACTGTTTACTGTTTTTCAATGATACTTTCAGCATCCAGAAAGAAAGCAGTCTGTTTTTCTTTAAAGGCAGATGCGGCAGCCATTTATGAAGCAATTCAGGAACTGTTTGAAGATCTTGGTGGAGTAACACTGGAGCTTTTGATCGATAATCCAACAGCATTGGTCATCGAAAATAATCCAAGGAACGAAATGGAGATCCGTTATAATCCCCATGCCCTGCTTATGGCAAGACATCTGGGAACAGAACTTAATGCATGTCCCTGCTACTGGCCGCGCAAGAAAGGAAAGATCGAGAGACCCTTCAACTATATCGAAGAACAATTCATAAAGGGAAACCACTTTGCTTCAATGGAAGATCTGAATCGTCGTGGAAAAGATTTCGTTGAGTCCTGGTGTAATGAAACACACACAACGACCAAAAGAATTCCAAACATACATTATCTTCAGGAAGAACGGGATCTGTTGCTGCCATTGCCAGACCGTCGTTATCGACTGAAGGAATTGGAAAGCAGGATCATCAGTCCTGACTGTTATATCAGCATTGGCGGAAATAAGTATAGCGTTCCTGATATCTTTGCAGCCAAAACCATGTATTTCAGGATCATCTATGGGTTCAGAATCGAGCTTTATGACAGAAAAAAGAACTATGTCATGAAATTGGAAGCATCACGTAACAAGCATGAAATCCTGACAAATTCGGAGCACTATAAAAATGTAGCACCAAAGGCGCCAACATCGATTCCGCAGATACGAAGGGAATTCACTGCCAGATACAGCAATGGTCTGGCTTATCTGGAAGCAGCCGGGAAAAAGTTTGACCAGCCCACACATTACGCAAGAAAGATCATGTTGCTCGAAGAACTTTATGATACAGATACCCTCAATCGTTTTATTGGATATGCAATACAGCATGATTCTATGGACATCCTGTCATTTAAAGAACTGCTCAAAGCTTACAATGCAGGCCGGCTGTCTCTTCCTGAGATATCTGAACAGAGAACGGAAGTTCTGTGTAAAACCGGAGAATACCGTGACGATGATTCAAAACTTTTGCGGGATCTGGATTACTATGAACAGAATGTAGGAGGAACGGTAAATGCCTAGTGAAACAAGTGTTGTAAACGCAGCTTATATAGAAGCCAGAATGAAACAGTTTAAACTGGTCGATATGCGCGAACAATATCAGGAACTTATACGTGTAGCTTCAGAACAGTCTATGACGTATGAAGATTTCCTGATCATGCTGTTACAAGCGGAGGAAACAGGAAAGAAACGCCGACAGGCTGAACGCCTGACAGATGCAGCTAATTTCGACTCTGATAAACGGCTGTCTGACATTGATTACCGCTCCAATCCAAACCTGGATGCGGATAAAATTCAATCTTTGGGCAGACTTGAATTTATGGATAACCATGAAAATATCATAATCATTGGGCCGCCGGGAGTCGGTAAAAGTATGATCGCCACCGGGATTGGCCGGAATGCATGTGAAGCCGGATATAAGGTTCTCTTTGTGAATGCAAAAGAACTGGTCGATCAGCTGTATGAGGATATGCAGAAAGGATATCTGAAAGAAACTCTGAAACAGATCAGTAAGATTCCGCTTTTGATCATCGATGAACTGTCATATTTAAAAATGGATAAAGAAAGAGAGAGCCTTTTCTTTCAGATCATTCGCCAAAGATATGAAAAAAGCTCCCTCATTATCACCACAAACCTGCCCATGGGCAGATGGGATGAACTATTCACCGGCAAGCTGGCCGCTGCAGCGATCCTTGACCGCCTGGTCCATCATTGCCATGTCATAAGTATAACGGGTGACAGCTATCGTGTCAAAGGTCCAAAAACTGAGTATTAAAAAAGGAAGGCATAGAAATGAGTATAAAAATCACACCGGATAAATATCCGCAGATCATAGAAGTTTACAATACAGAGGGAAAAACAGCCGCCTATGACCTAATGCGAAGCTGTTATGAGATCAAAAATCCAACTTGTGTTATGAAAAGGATGAAAGCAGACAAGAGTCTTGGATATAACTATGATACTGACCGTTTTGAATCAGACAGCCGTAAGGAAGATGATATATTTTTAAATTTAGAGATGCTCTGTGAAAATAAAATCGAAACATCTGACCGATCTAAAGGAGCTATAAATCGAAATGACCGTATAAAAGCCATGGAGAACATGGTACATTCCCTGATCAGTGACCGGTTACTGGAACTCAGTAAGTATGTATTGCTGGATCCAATCGGCAAAAGAATACTGATCGATAAAAGTTCAATGCAGACTGACGGATATCAGGTGCTCATTAATTAGGAGGCAGATATGAGATTTAGAAAAAATGTGCCTGCGGAGCACAGAGAATTCCTGCAGGAACAGTTAAAACAATACAAAAAAGAAATAACCATGTCGAAAGATGAGTTACGTGAATTAGAAAAATGGGTAGCCAGTGGACGAAGCCCCTATGATAACGGAGACTATATTTATAGCGAAAACGGATGCCCAATGGACTTTGTCAGCGCAATGCGTTTCCAGGATGAAATGTATGAATGGCGGATGAGTCTTTCAGAAGAAGAACGAGAACAAGAATTAAGGGAGCTTCGCGGGGATTATGATACTGTTTCAGACAGCATAATCATAAATACTGAATGGAGTGATCCGGTAATGGATCCGGATGCTGAACTTCCGTTCAGCTGATGCGCTTGACGGGTCAATTCACAGTGTAAAAAATCAGATTTACATACAGAAATGACCCACTTGAAAATCAGGTGATTTCTGAATTCAGGTGGGTCAGAATTAAACGTAAAAGTGGGTCAATTTTACTTGACAATCAACACCGTAAGATAACCCAGCTTCTGTAATTCTTCATTTAGCTGTTTGACAATCTTATAAGCATAAGACTTGGAAACTCCCAGTTCCGCTGCAACTTCTTCTAATCAGCAAGGAAGAATATGATGAATGGAGATATAAGTATCCGGAACTGGATACTTACCAGAAACATGCCAAGGTACCATCTCAAGAATTGAGTGATTACCTCGTAAAAGAATTGACTAAAAAAGAAAAATAAGAGAAAAGAAAAAACCTTACCGATATTCAGTTTTTTACTTCTGAAAATCAGTAGGTTTCTTTATATACGTTATGAAATAAAATTTTTATCTTTTGAATAATCACAAAATGTTGCCATTTTGTTGCCAGTCACTAAGCAAATTTGTTTGCGACCCGCATAAATACTGGCATCTTATGATTGTGTGGATTATTCAAACTCGCAAATAAGATCTTATCACTATACACTTTTGTATAGGAATTATGGTTCTATCTGGTTTTATATGTATTCCACTGTCCTAAATCCATAGGCTGTACTGAACGGTGTTATCAATTTGTTATCAGGGGAATGTTATCAATTAATCAGCGTAGTAAGCTATTAAACAACATCTTCTACCCGAATCATGTTACCTTTTGGAAGTTCTCTCTTTAATATCTCTTTATAATAAACTGCTGCCAACCTCTCTGCTCTTCCTTCAAACATACTTTCATCCCAATCCTTATTTGCTTTTATAAACTTCTTTACCCACGCATACTGAGATTTTTGATAATAAGGAATTTTTTCTACATAACTTTTCTGTCCTGCATCACCATTTATTTTTCCTTCCAAAAGGATTAAGTTTCCTATATTCAAAGCATGATCGCCACTTGTTTCTGACAGAATATGTTCTATACTTCCATCATCCTCAAAAACATCTTTGCCACTAAGAAAACAATTTAATTTGTAAATTGCATATTTGCATTTAACATTTGTTGGCTCATCCTTTTTTGTAAAAAACAACTCTTTAAATTTTACAACAAACACATCATAACTTGGATACAATTTATTAAGTGGTATAATCAATTTTTCATCAATTACCCTGCTCGTATCTGATTTATTAGTACATTTTCGCAACGCGATAGCAAAACGAGAATATATCGTCTCCAAGTTATTTGTTCTCATTGAGCAAACTGCTGTAAATGCAAAATGGAAATTTTCTATTGTTAATATTGCTTTTTTAAACTGATCTGTAGATACTAAATTACGCTCCTTTATATCATACAATGCCAAAAGTGCTATTCTCGTTTGGACTACATTAAATGTTTTATTCATAGTGCTTAATGATTGAACTAGCCAAAAATATTCTTTACGATTATTATAATCTTCTCTTCTGGGATTTATGATCTTCATATAATTCTTGGCATTTAAAAGAAGATCCTCTAAGAAATTACGATAAAGTGTCTCATTTTTGACAATTGTTTTATTGAAACTATCATAAAGTACACTCGCATTACACCTTTTGTACTTAGATATCCAATAGTGTCTGAAAAACGTAGCCATCCCAACGGTTTCTGAACCTGAATTCAAAGTCGTCTTAATATCATTCCAGCATTCTTCAGCAAATGTTCCATTAACTCCATCTTTTAATTCTTCGAATATTTTATTCTTTATCAAATCAATATATGCTAGCCTTTTTCCTTTAGCATTTAATATTGCAAATATCCTATTTGCTTGATCTTTATCTCCTGCCGCAATTGATATAAATGTACAGTCCAAAACTTGATCTCGTAATGCTTTTAAAATATCCACATATGAGATTGAATTAACTATATCATCTCCCATTCGCTTTTTTAACAATTTTTTCAATGAATTTTCAGATGTTTGTTGTAAAAAAAATTCATATGTCTCTTGTATACAATTTTCTTCTTCTGTGCTTGGCTCCGTCTTGATCTGTTTTTCTCTATCTTGAATATAATATACAAAATATGGATAACTACTTTTACTTTGCAAAACACGTACTTCTTCACCATTATCATCCGTTGTCATAATGTAATTAAACAATTGCTTACTAAGAGTATCTTCTCCTAATTCACGAAAGCGATCTGACAATACTGAAAACAAAATGGTTATAGTCGTTAAGCGTTGTTGTCCATCAACAACTTCTATTGGCTTATCTGGTTTCTCGGCAAAATTCCCCACAAAAAGCATTGTTCCTAAAAAATATTGATCATCGCTTATTGTTCCATTTGATGCCACCAAATTATTCATCATATCTTCAAAGAATTCTTGATAATTCTTTTTGTCCCAGGAATATTCCCTCTGAAATCTTGGAATCACAAACTGGCATCCAGACTTCAATAAACTACGTATATTTTTTTCATCTGGTTTAAAATTCATCCCTTACCTCCGTCATATACTATCAATTTATATAACACACTATATTATTGTAACCAATGAACCTCTTACAAAATCTGTCAGATATGAAAGACACATAATTTCTTTTTTATCAAACGAACGCTTTTCTGGTGCAAGTGCTCTCCGTTTTCTCAAATCAAGAATAATATCGACCATTTCATTAAAGATCATAGCTCAGATTAGTTGTGTGATTCCACAATGCAAACCCGCAAGCAAAGCCTTATCGTTATATATTTTTGTATAGGTGTTATAGTTCTATCTGGTTTTGTATGTGTTCCATTGTCCTAAGTTCACAGATTGTACTAAACGGTGTTATTAAGATACTGTTTATCAATCAAAGATTCTCGTAATATCCTGATACCGGTTAATTACACGATAAATCTCTACATACTCACTGCCCACTTTATAGATAATCACATAATCTTCCCATATTGCATATTTATAATCTGTCCGAAAGCTTACCCGTTTGGAAAGATCCGCCCCCATTCCCGGAAACATCTGAAGGTTCTCAAATTTACCGTAAATTTCCTTTAGGGTCTTTGCCGCATATTCCTCATTGTCTTCAGCAATGTAATCCCGAATAGTCTTCAGATCCTTTGCAACAATCGGGTTAATCCGCAATTCTAACATCTTATTCCCCCACAAGTGCCTTCAGTTCATCCAAATCCAGCCATCCTTCGCCGTCTTTCACTGCTTCTTCGGCTTCCTGCAGCTTCATCAAAAGCTTCTTTTCCGCACGATCACGTTCATAATCTTCAAAATCCATAACCACAAAACGTCCTCTACCATTCTTGGTAAGATATACAGGCTCGCCTTTGTGGCAGTTCTTCAGGACTTCGTTATAATTTCTCAAATCAGATACTGGTAAAATACTTGCCATATTTTTTCAGCTCCTTCCTTGATTTTATATTGTTTCTGCTACTTATATTATACACAAAAAGCTGTAAAATTCAACGTGAATTTTTACAGCTTTTTTATTTAAGTGATAATCCAGACTTTGTTGTTACAGAATTCCGAATAACGAATAAATAAAATATCATTCTTTATTGAGTATTAACTACATTTTCACCAGTTTAGTAGAAAGCGTCTCCTTAAACTTAACATCATGTTCTACAAGCAACATCGTCGGGGCATAATGCATTAACAATTTTTCAATCTGCATTCTGGAAAAAACGTCAATATAATTCAGCGGCTCATCCCATATGTAGATATGCGCCGGTGTGAGCAGACTGGACGCTATCAGAACCTTCTTTTTCTGTCCCTCTGAAAATTCTATCATATCCTTACCAAACTGTACTCTTGAAAAATCAAGTTGTCTTAAAAGTGTCAGTAAAAGTGTATAATCAATATCATTTTTTTCTGCATAAGCTTTTAAAGTTCCTCTCAGATGAGAAGTATCCTGACTGATATACGAAATCTTAAGGCCGCTTACTACCGATAGAGTTCCTGTTGTTTCATAGTTCAACTCTCTTTCAGCTTTTCCGTTTACCTGTGCCATAATTGATTTTATAAGACTCGACTTTCCACACCCATTATTTCCATCTAAAAACACCCTTTCCCCCTGCACCATTTCAAACGATATATTTTTTACAGAAGGCTCTTTTGCATCCTTGTAACAAAGTGAAAAATACATAATTATCCTCCTTGCTCTGTATTTGTTCTTTCAAAATACATATGGGATAAAATATCGTGTATTACTAAATCAGTTATGAAGTTTTTTGTTTTTTGGGAAAAATGGATATATTTTCAGAACAAAAATATCCTTTTTAGATATAAGAATTTACTCAACGATTTGTTTCATAATATCTTTTGGCTACAAAAAGTGTATCACGAAAGTAAAAAAAGAGCCGACCCCCCCTATTTTAGAGGGATTCGAGCAAAAATTGTGTCAAAGGGCAATCTCTTTTATTCTGTTTTGGGGCAAAGTTTTCATTCTCTTGATACACGAATCTTCATCAAAAATCATGAAACTTTTCCTCCTGAAACCAATTCCCTTTGACTTCCCTTTTCCTCAGATTTTGTTTTTCTCTGATTTCAGGTTTCCTCATAAAATTCAAATTTTATATCGCTTTTAGTACCTCTAAAAGCCCTTAAAATAAGGCTTTTCTCTACTTTCAGAATCTCCAAAAACTGCTGCCAAATAGCTACAAACAGACTTTTGATAAAAAAAAGACCCTGACAGTCTGGATATTCCAGACCATCAAGGTCATTCTTTATTCTAACTTATTTTTCATGTTTTCACAGGATGATACTTTTGCCCTGAAACTGGATAAAAGCCTTTGCCCTGTGATAAATTGTTCTACTCAAACTCTTGGGCGGAGAGATTTATCTGGCTGTTTCTTGGTACACATTTGTGCATTTTATTCTTCATATTCATCTTATTTCGCATTTTTGTGTACCTCATCTAAAATTTTTAGAGCCAAAATGGAGTCACGTACTTCTTACGAATATCTATTTGCTAAAGTTATTGGCCAAGTCATATCGAATGCTTTTTTGATATTTTCTATAAACTGTAATAGTTCTTCTACTGTCCTATAATCTGAATAATAATATGTTACAATATCCGATGTCTGAATAAATTTCCATACTTCTGTCGAAGATACTTCTTTAAATATATCCTTCAAATTATCATTATTAAAATCATTCGGCAAATTTGCAAACAAATTCTTTATTTTATCTGTTGTATATAGAGCAGTTTCTTCCTTCATATCCATTGATCTCCAAAAATCATAATTATCAAGTGGTGCATTTGTTACTCCATATATAATTCTATACAAAAATGATTCTGGTGCAAAATAATCTGGGAAGAAACATATGTTTTGAGGATGTCTCCGATCATTCAGATACAATTTCTTTTGATCATATTTTTCCTTCAAGAAATCTCTTATTTTAGGTTTTTGAGATGGTTCTTTATATCTTGCATCCCCATCTAGAACAAAAATGACTCTCTTAAAATATGAATCTACCTCACATATTTTTATTAATTCTTCGCATCCCAATATAGTTGGTATTTGGTTGATTTTTTCTTCAAAATCTTCCATACCCTTTAATACTCGAATTCTATCATTGATAGTAGCATAATCTTTCACATCTGAGCTATGCCTCAAATATGGGTCATCAACATTCTCCCTGATAGTGTTTAAAATATTTCTAAATGCTTTGAATAATAATCTAAATAATTCTTTTCCAACTGGATCTTCAAAATATATTCTTACTTTAGGCTTATCAAAACTTAAGCTACCAAACATATCTGCTTCTAATAATTCATATGAATTACTATCAGATACATATGGAGCCATTGGATTTTTTATGTAAACAACTTTATAGTCTAAATTATTCTTATTTTCCTTCTTTATTGTCTCTTTTAATACCGATAATGAATGAGTACTCACAACAAATTGAATTGATAACTCATCTGATAATTTATCAAATAAATTCAGTAATCTAATTTGAGTATCAGGATGCAACGAGACATCAATTTCATCTATACACAATAATGCCCCATCATATCCATCCTGCATTGATAATACATAAATATCTACCAAGGCACTTATAATATTTCCTATATTGTCCTGACCAATAGACTGCGACAATGTAGGTGTATTTAATAAATCCATATGTAAAGATGCTCTAGAACAAGCATTTTTCTCTACAACAGTCAATGATGCATCACTAACTATAGAGTTTGGTATGATATAGTTGTACCATTCCTTATATTTTTCATCTGCCTTCGTTTTATAAAACGTATTATTTTTGTTTATCTTTGATATTTTTACAGTATCCTTTCGTTCACCCAAAGGATATAATCTAGATAAACTCAAATAAATTGTAGGTATTTTTACTCTTCCATCTGCACCTACTCCATAATTGTGCTTTGCTTGATCCGCAGCCACTTTATTCGTGCAGTTTTCTAACCCAACATTAGAAGTTCTTGGGATAATTCTAATACCTCTTCCAAATTTTGTATCATTCTTAAATGCAAGTCTTTTTGTAAAAGCGTCAGTTCCATTACTATCTTTATAAGTCAAATATAATTTATAATCCTCATATGATTCATCTGGATCAATATTAAAAAAGTCTGTGAATTCTGGCTGAAAATTACTTCCTAACATCGACTTAGAACTTACTCCTGAACTCGATGCTATTAGCGATAAAATATTGGATTTGCCCACACCATTTTGTCCACTGACAACAGTTATTTTTCGACCTAAATCAAAAGAAGTGTCCCGAAAGTTTCTAAAGTTTTCAATATAAAAATGATATGGTCTTATCCTCATGTACTTTAATCTCCTTTATCGTAAATTCACACAAATTCCACTCTGTTGCATCTGGCTATCCGTTGGTATCATATCCAGACGTCTAAATATTATAATTTCACTTGCTTTTCTCTTTACAGCCGCACTATAGTTCAAATCAAACCTTTTCAAAATATGATTTTGGTAAATATCTGCAATTTCCTTAACATCATCATATGTAATAACCCAATCACAATTAACATGATTATCTATCATTCTTTCGATTCTTACATGATCATCATATGAAAAAAAATTCAAATACAATTGTTTTCCCTTACCAAAATATGGAGGATCAAAGTACACAAATGCATTATGCTGATATCTAGGCAAATAATTTTGAATAAAAGAATTAACATCTTTATTATACAAATGGATGTGGTTTTTTCTTTTTGCAATTTTTATAATACGTTCAATTAAGGCTTCTCTATTAAACCTAGCATCCATTCTCCAATTACCATTCTGTTCTGTACCTCCAATTACTCCACCTTTTATTATTCCCGATCTATTCGTTCTATTCAAATAGAAAGTTGCAAAACCAAGTTCATAACTATATCGATTACAATTATCTATCACTTGTCGCTGCCTGTTCCATTCATCAATAGTTAATTCTACATTTCGTATATCATTTATAAATCTATCTGTTTCTGAAAGAATTGCTCTCCAAAATGAATAAATTCCTTTATCCAAATCGTTGATAACTATATCATTCACAATTTCCTTTTCTAATAATTCTAATGCAATTCCCGCACCGCCAGCAAAGGGTTCCACATAAGTTCCGCCCAAATGTCCTGTTTGTCGAATCAATAGCTCCATAAACGGCTCTAATTTTCCTTTACCTCCTGGATATCTCAATGGAGAATAAAACATGATATAACCTCCTTTCCGTCAAACTATTATTTTATCTAATATCATATTGATTTTTATCCAATTTTACATTTAAAGTATACAACATTATATTCAAAACATCTATATTTATTTCAACTCTCATACCTAAAGAACTCCCTAGCCATCATCTCCGCAGTATCCCGGTTATACCCCTTTTTCAGATACCCCTGCACAATCGTCCCAAACATTCCCTTAACCATATCATCCTCAATATCACAATATGCCTGCATCTCCCCAGACAAAGCCATTACCACATACTCTATTGGCTTGTTATCCAACAACCTATGCAGCTTCGCCAGTGACTGCTCCGTTGTCCTCAGAGCAGCTTCCACTTCTTCACACTTTATCCGCAACATATTTCCATCTGTAAACCACACCTCAACATAGCCGTTATCCATGTTATAAGCACATTCCACGATATTATCCATTCGATTATCTTTCATCTCATCAATCCATCCTTCCCATTATCTTGTCCCATAAGACCTGTCATATCGCCTTATCTGCTGCTCTGTACGCTCCTGTTCCTTTACCTTACGAATAATCGTATCAATCTGCTCTGCACCGGCATATCTCTTCACACGCTCCAGATCATCAGCCTTTTCCTGCAACAGCTCTGTCCTATCACTCATATCCTTAATCTTGCCCTTGTAAAACTCCACATCATCTGACAATCTCTTCTTTTCCTTTCGAAGCTGTATTACTTCCTCTTTTAGCCTTACACACTGGATTGTCAGATTCTTTATCAGTGTTTTAAGCTTGTTCACAAATGGCATGACTACCTTATCCCGAAATGACTTAGCACTTGCAAATGCTCCCGGTTCCGGCAATTGCCACTCCGATGCTTCATCATACTTTCTTACATCACGCTGTAATAACTGCTCCGACTGCACTATCTGCTCTATATGGCTCTTAAGCTCATTCTGTTGCTTTTCAAGTTGAACATTATTCTGTTGCAAATCATTGTATTTCTGTCTTAATACCTGATTATCAGATTTCAATGAATCATTCCTTTGCTCCAGAGTGTGATTGTCATCAGATAACTGATCATTCACATTCTTCAATTTACTATTCGTATATTGTAAATCTTCATGCCGTTGTTCCAGTTCTTCATTATCTGTCTGCAACTGTAACTGCTTTTGCTTCAAATCATGATTTTCCATGCGAAGTCTGTCCTTGTGGCTTTCAAGCCTTGAATTTTCCATTCTCAAATCCTTATTACCTGCAAGCAATACTTCCTTCTCCTGTTGTGCTGTAATTCTCTCCTCGTTTGCTTTCTGTGTAGCTTCTTCTGCCAGTTCTTTTTCAGTTGTAGCATTCTTTAATTCCTGTTTCTTTACAGAAACCTCTTCTCCAAGCTGTGCAACCACCGAAGATATTTCCCGCTTCTGACTATCCAATTCAGCTACTTCCCTTACCCGCTCTTTCTTTTCAAATTCAAGCACCGACAAATGTTTCTCATGTGTACCCTTTTGCAGCCATTCCACACCATATCGCTCCATTACAGCTGCAAGCTCCTGTTTCTCTGATGCAATCCACTGATTTAATTCTGTTGCACCCCTTGTACCACCAGCAAATCCTTCTGCTGCCAGTGCAGATTTTAATGATACCCTTGTATCAAGTCCTCGCTTACTTCCTGTAATATATGGTACGAAATCAATATGCAAATGTGGTGTTTCCTCATCCATATGCAGATGTGCCGAGAATACATATAAATTGGGATTTCTTGCCTGAAACTCGTTCATAAATTCCGTTAAAATCTTTTTTGCCAGCACTCCGTCCTCACTTCTGGCATTCATATCATCCTTGTTCCCAATCTGAAATATTACTTCATGAAACAACTTTTCCTGCTTGCCTCGTCTGATTTTCTCATAGTAATCATCAATCATGCGATCTTTCCGTTTCTGTTTTGCATTATATCGTTCCCGTGCTTCATCAAACAATTTATGATAAACCTGCTTAATATCTTCCTGGCAAAATTCCACATTATCAGCACTTCTGTTTTTATCTACATTCTTAGCTGTAAATGCTCTGGTATTATGGTTCACAGAACCTTTTCCGATCATTGCACTTATCGTTCTCTCCATAGGCAATCTTCCCCTTTCTTTTATCTGTCATATTAGCGCCGGATACGGCGCAGGCTTTGTTACTTTCGCCGAAAGTAACGCAAAAGCACTTTTGACACCTGCGGCATCAAAAATGCAACCTGACTTGTCAGGTTTTGCGCCCTGCCGGGAGCTTTTCTGCCTGCGGCAGTCAGTGTACACAAGCCTCCACTGTGTCAAGCACACCACATTTTCCTTATCGATTCTAACGGAAGCGTGACACGCAGCCGTTATATATGTTTAAGAAAAAACTACCACCGGAAGCTCTCCGGCACACCTCGTCTATCCAAATATTCCTTTCGAGCCTTTTCCTTTTCTTCTTCCGTTGGTGCAGTCTTATATTTTGTATACAATTCTCTCATTACCATTGCGTCCAGCTTCTTCTCCAGCCCCTGTTTTATCTGAGGCAACAGTTCTTCCTGTTCCAACATAAAATATCTCATTATCGCAACGAAGAGTTCTTCTGAAATCTGTACATTTTTCATATCAATCCACCATCCCTTTCCTAATTCATTCAAGACCGCAACACTGCAAAGTCTATATGCTTTGCAACCTTGCAAAGTTTATCTCCGCAATTTCTATATAGCCTGCAATGTTGCGTTCTTGTCCTATCTCTGTTTTACTGCATCCAGTTCCCAATACCACGAATTATTGATTTTCTTTGCCCGGATACCTAGTTCTTTCTTGGCATTTTCCAATGTTCTCTTTGAAATGCCCTGTTTATCAGCCATTTCAAATATTTCATTACTCTGCACCATATTAGTTGTTTCTGCCAATTCACGAAGCATTTGCTTTGCCTGTTCCAACTTATTTGCTTTTGGTGCAATACCACCAAGTACTTCATCTGCTGTAATCTCATAATCTCCCAACCAATGAAAGCCCGTTTCTGATAACATAAATGCCTTTGGATATCCAAATGACGCAAGATTATTCTTTATCTGAACAACTGCTCTTGTATTAGGTTCTCCCTCTATCCTGCCGACCAGAAGCACGCTCCTTGCTACTGCAAAGAAATCAATAGAGCCCATCTCCCTATATGCCGCTTTATTACCTGATGCTTTATTCATATGACCGATAAGAAGAATTGCACATTGATATTTCTCCGCTAATGCTCCCAGCTTCTTTGTCATATCTCTTGCTTCATTTGCCCGGTTCATATCCATACCACCACCGAGATAAGCCTGTATCGGATCTAATATCAATACTTTTGCCCTTGTCTTAGCAATTGCCTCTTCCAGCCTTTCATCTGCCATAGACAGTGATTTATCACTTTCATCAATAACAAGTATCTTTTCACAATCCGCTCCGGCAAGCTCAAGTCTTGGCTTTACTGTATCTGCCAGTCCATCCTCTGCCGTCTGATAAATCACATTTACAGACTCCTGTACATTCATATCGTTGCCACCTACGGCGAAGAAGCAAAGAATCTCTTACAGGATTTGCAGAGCCGGAATGAGCGCATGTTTCTTGTGACAGTGCTGGTGGAGAATATCGCTTCCAAACGGCAAAAGCTGTTTAATGATATTCTGTCTGCCTCCGGTATTGCGCAGAAATATAACTGTGCCCTGAAACGTCTGGACTACCAGCAGGAACAGGGGCTTATGTCCTCTCTTGCCTTAGGGTTGAACCAGATTGAAATTGAGCGTGGGCTTACGACCAGCAGCACCGCCATTTTCGTGCCGTTTACGACCTGCGAGCTGTTCCAGGAGGGCGAGGCTCTTTATTATGGTCTGAACGCATTAAGTAATAACCTGATTATGGCGAACCGCAAGAACTTAAAGAATCCAAACGGCCTGTTCCTGGGAACGCCCGGCAGCGGCAAGTCCTTCTCTGCCAAGCGTGAGATCGTCAACGTGTTCCTTTTGACGGAGGATGACATCATTATTGCAGACCCGGAAAATGAGTACGGGCCTCTGGTACAGCAGTTTGGAGCCCAGGGGCAGGTCATTGACATTTCCCCGACTTCCACCAACTATATCAATCCGATGGACATTAACCTGGACTATTCGGACGATGAAAATCCCATCACACTGAAAAGCGATTTTATCCTGTCGCTGTGTGACCTGATTATCGGCGGCAAGGAAGGGCTTTCCCCGATTGAGAGGACCATCATTGACCGCTGCACAAGGCTTGTGTACCGGGATTACCTGCAGGACCCCCGCCCGGAGAATATGCCGGTTCTGGGAGACCTATATGAGCTTCTTTTGAAGCAGTCTGAACCGGAGGCGCAGAATATCGCTACGGCGCTGGAAATCTACGTCAATGGTTCCCTGAATGTGTTCAATCACCGTTCCAACATTGACATGAATAACCACCGGGTACTCTGTTTCCAGCTCAAATCTCTGGGCAAGGCCCTGAAAGAGATCGGGCTTCTCATTATGCAGGATGCCGTGTGGAACCGTGTTACCGCCAACCGCTCGAAGCACAAGACGACCTGGTTCTATATCGACGAATTCCATCTCCTTTTGAAAGGGCAGACCGGAAGTTTCAGCGTGGAGATATGGAAACGGTTCAGGAAATGGGGCGGCATACCCAGCGGCCTGACGCAGAATGTGAAAGACCTGCTGGCCTCCCGTGAGATTGAGAATATTTTTGAGAACTCGGATTTTATCTACATGCTGAACCAGGCCCAGGGGGACCGGCAGATTTTGGCGAAACAGTTGGGAATTTCCCCGCACCAGCTTTCTTATGTAACCCATTCCGGTCCCGGCGAGGGGCTTCTGTTTTTCGGGAATGTGATTATCCCCTTTGTCGATCATTTTCCGAAAGACACCCTGTTATACAGCGTACTCACAACACGGCCTGATGAAGTGGCAGGTGCATAAATTCCCGAAAATAAAAATGACTGGAGGTGATAACAGTGCCGCGGGAAAAAGAATTTCAGAGGAAAAAGAAAGATACCCGGATGCCGGTCCGTGATTCCCATGCGGAGGAACGTATGGACACCCGGCAGAGCGAACAGGATTTTAACCTGCTGCGGGTCAGGGACGCCCCTTCTTCTTCGGGAACGGCCCGGAGCCGGAGGTATGAAACCGCAGCACAGCAGGCAGCGGATGATACACAGCCTTTCAAAGCGGATGTACCGCAGCAGGCGGATATTTCCATACCGGAACATTTGGAAAGCAGGGATATGGACCATGAGCCGGCACGGGCACCTGAAACACGGAATCCTCTGGAACCGGGAACTTCTGCACCGGAACCGCGCCGGAGGGATTTTAGATATGTGGATTCCTG
Organism: Ruminococcus sp. 1001713B170207_170306_F1; assembly: GCF_015668065.1. Taxonomy (NCBI): domain Bacteria; kingdom Bacillati; phylum Bacillota; class Clostridia; order Eubacteriales; family Oscillospiraceae; genus Ruminococcus; species Ruminococcus sp. 1001713B170207_170306_F1. The sequence continues at coordinate 173,395 of NZ_JADPEX010000002.1, forward strand.
GCGTGAGGATTCTGACAGCGGCAATTCTGATATAGGGCACTCCACGCAGGGAGAATCCAGCCAGACAGAACGCCGTTCCCGGATGCACCAGCACGGCAACAAATACCAGCAGCGTTTCCAGGAGGCGGCAAAAGCCGAGGAACCAAAGGAGAAACCACCGGAGGCAGCCGAAGGAGAACCAAAACGGCCTTCCAAGCTGGAATTTACCGCTGACGAACTCCCACCAGAGGCAAAAGATACAAAGCTCACCAAAGCCCGGAGGAAAGCGGAACGGACAGCGGAAAAACTGGAGCAGGCGGAAAACCGTCTGCCTGCCCGCCGTAAGCTGCGGATGGAAACATCTTCTGATCCTGATACGGGTAAGGCCAAAAAACGCCTGAAATTTGAAAAGGAAGTGAAATCCCAGCGGACCCATGTAAAGGGTCCGGTTCCTCTGCGCCCGGTAAAGGCCGGTGCAAACATGGCGGTTGGCTACGCCCACAAAAAAATCTACCAGGCGGAGAATGAAAATGTCGGCATTAAAGCGGCCCACCGCACCGAGCTTGTAAGCGAGTCGGGGCTGCGCATGGCATATCACAGGCATAAGACCGTGCCATACCGCAGGGTGGCAAAATTACAGCAGAAATCAGCCAGGGCCAATGCCCGGCTTGCCTACCGGCAGGCATTACAGAATAACCCGGAGCTGAAGAAAAATCTTCTTGCCCGGATGTGGCAGAAACAAAAACTAAAACGCCAGTATGCCAAGGCAGCGAGGGAGGCACAAAAAGCCGGAAAGCGGGCAAAGGACACCGCCGTTACCACGGAAAAGATCGCTGCAAGTGTGGTTCACGCTGTCAAGCGCCACCCGGTTCTATGCGGAATCGTGATCCTGCTCCTTTTGGTATTTTTCCTGATCGCTTCCTTGTTTTCTTCCTTTTCCAATATCGGAACCGGAGGGCTGGGGAGCCTTGCCGCCTCTACTTATCTGGCGGACGATGCGGACATCAACAATGCGGAGCTTATATATACCGAGTGGGAAACGGACCTGCAGATGCAGATCAACCGTGTGGAATCGGACCGGCCCGGTTATGACGAGTACCGCTATAATATCGGCCCCATTGAGCATGATCCTTATGTTTTAATGGGTTATCTCACCTCTGCGTATCAGGATTTCACCTATGCGCAGATCGAGAGTGTTCTCCGGGAGCTTTTTAACGGGCAGTATTCCTTATCCTTTTCAGAAGAAACGGAAATCCGCTACCGGACAGAGACCCATGTGGACCCGGAGACCGGCGAAGAAACCGAAGAAGAAGTGCCTTATGAGTGGCACATCTTAAATGTAACGCTTACTTCCACGCCGCTTGAAAACCTGGTGGTTTCACGCATGGACGCAGACCAGAAAGAAATCTGCGAGATTCTATTGCAGACCAAAGGAAACCGGCAGTATGTGAAAAATGTGTTTGGCACGAACTGGCTGCCCTATGTCACCAGCTACTACGGCTACCGGGTACACCCGATCAGCGGGGAAAAGAACTACCATACCGGCGTTGACATTGGGATGCCCCAGGGCACGGAGATTTTGGCCGGGCATGACGGCACGGTCACGCTGGCAGGAAACGCAGGCGGCTATGGCCTGTGCGTCGCCATTGAGGGCGAGGCTTACGAGGGGCACTCCCTTACCACCAAATACGGCCACTGTTCGCAAATCTTAGTATCTGCCGGACAGGAGGTAAAGGCCGGGGATGTGATCGCAAAGGTCGGCAGCACCGGAAACTCCACCGGGCCGCACCTGCACCTGGAGGTATTGGTTGACGGACAGTATAGGAACCCGTTGTATTTTGCCGATACCGGCGATACCAGCGAGCGGCATCTGCCGGCAACAGGCGCAGGCGGCGGAGGGAATTATTTTGACTATGATGTTCCACCGGAGGCCCTTGCGGATGAAAAATTTGCGGCCATGCTTGCGGAGGCCGAAAAGTATTTAGGTTATCCGTATGTATGGGGCGGCGCAAGCCCTTCCACTTCCTTTGACTGTTCCGGCTATGTTTCCTGGGTAGTCAACCATTGCGGCGTGGGCTGGAACTTTGGACGCCTGACCGCGAATGGGCTTTTAGACGTGTGTACGCCTGTATCAAGCGCCGATGCAAGACCCGGCGACCTGATCTTCTTCCAGGGGACCTACAATACCAGCGGCGCAAGCCATGTGGGAATCTATGTGGGTAACGGGATGATGATCCATTGCGGGGACCCGATCTCCTACGCGAACATCAACACAAGCTACTGGCAGCAACACTTTTATACATTTGGGCGTCTGCCCTGACAGATTGGAGGTAATAAATTGAACCCTAAGATTGAAAAACTGGAGAAAGAGATTGACAAGACGAAAAACAAGATTGCGGAGATGCAGGCCAGGCTCCGCGACCTGGAAAAACAGAAAACGGAGCTGGAGAACACCGACTATGTGGCGATTGCCCGCAGCTTCCATCTGACGCCCCAGCAGTTGGCCGAATTTCTGAAATCGCAGCAGGCCGCTCCGTCCGGGGATGGTCCGCTGCAGAAACAGGAGGACATGAATGAGGACTAAAAAAATCTCTCTGCTATTGGCGCTTGTGCTTGTCATAAGCGCCATCGCTTTGCCCCTGACGGCTTATGCTGCCGGGGACAAAGATACCACACCGCCGGAGCTTGCGGCTTCTCTGGACGGCGGTACGCTGAAAGTAGAAAGCAGCGACGACAATTCCGGCGTGGAGGCGGTCTTTGTGGACGGGAACCGTATCAACTCCCTGACCAATGGGACGGCTACCGTCACCTTAAAGGATTATGCCGGCACAGGAAAACAGGTAAGCGTGTATGCCCAGGATTATGCCGGGAACCGCTCAAAGACCGTGAAGTTTGAGAATCCCTATTATGAGGAACCAGCACCCACGGAGAAACCTGCTGCCACGGTACAGCAGAACCAGAACAGCGCAGCGGTGAAACCTGTGCAAGCCCAGGCTGCTTCTTCCGGCAGTACAAATACTAACGCCCAAAGCAGCAATTCCGGCAGTAATGCTTCCGGGAATAGCTCTAATGCGGGTACGAATACGGACCATACTGGCAGCAATACAGCCTCCGGCACAAATGGCGGCAGCTCCAATTCCCAGGAAGAAACGGAAACCACTTCCTCTATCCCGGATGGCGCGTTTACCCCGGAGGGAACCGGCACAGTGCTGGATGAAGCTACTGGCGAGGGTGACGATAAGCAGTTTTACACGATTACCACCGAGGCCGGAAATGTGTTCTATCTTATCATTGACGGCAAGCGGGACGACAACAACGTCTACTTCCTGAATGGTGTTACCGAAGCTGACCTGATGGCTCTGGCGGAAAAGAACGAGGGCACCATGAGCGTGATCCCGGCAGAGGACGTCTGCACCTGTACGGATAAATGCGAAGCCGGCGAAGTCAATACCGCCTGCCCGGTCTGCAAGAATGACCTCAAAGGCTGCACAGGAAAGGAAAGACCTGCGGAAACAGAGGAACCCGCACAGACCGAACCGCCGAAAAAGGACAACGGCAGCGCCGGCACGATTATCTTTATTATCGTTGCCTTGCTTGCGGTAGGCGGCGTTGGCTATTATGTAAAGATCGTCCGTCCGAAGCAGCAGGCAGAGGATGACGAAGATTTCGAGGATGACGGGTACGGCGAAGGCTTTGACCCGGATGAAGCCTATGGAGAGCCGGAATATCTCTCCGAAGATGATTTTGATGACAGAATCAATAAGGAACAGGAGGACAGCGAGTAAAGCTGTCCTTTACTATTTTAAGAAAGCGAGGATATTTCATGGAAAAAATAAATACCCATTACCGCAGCGGCGTAAAGAGGCTGTTGGCATTTCTGCTTTGCGCAGTATGCGTCTTTGGGATGATCCCTACCCAGGCGTTCGCATTTTCGCCGGGACAGAAAGCAAGCTCTTGGCTGGGCGATCAATATGTAGGGTCTGACGGACAGCATTATTATGCGCCGGCGCCTTACACCTACCTTGTTTACAATTCTGATGGAACGATGGATGTTCGCAGCAGTTCTGGGGGCAACGCTTACCGGCACTATATGCTGACAGCTTCGGACGGGAGCAGCCAGCAGGTATATTGTGTGGAAAGCGGCATTGCCTATAACACTTCCGACAATACCTATACATCGGAAAGCGGCACCAACAGCAATTACTTAAACCTGCTCCCTTCCGAGGCAAGACGGGGGATCACCCTCACGGCAATCTACGGCTGGAAACCCGGCGCCTCCCTCCCTGTGTCCGGCATTAACGAGGACGATTACAAAATGGCGACGCAGATCATCCTTTGGGAATACCAGCAGCAGCTTCGCAGCGACCCATACAGCCGGCATGGGAACGGCCATGCAGACGCCAACCAGTATTTCAGCGTGATTGCCGGACGTCCTGCGGAAAAAGCCTACAACTGGATTTTGTCACAGGTTGCCTCCCATTCCACGGTCCCCTCTTTTACTTCCACGAAGAAAAGCGAGGCACCAGAGCTGGAACTGAAATGGGACACGGAAAAGAAGATTTATACCCTGACTGTCACGGACACCAATAACCTGAAAATCGACCTGGAGACTTTGAAAGGCAGCGGCGTTTCCGTCACAAGAAGCGGGAACAAGTACACGTTCACCAGTAAGAACATGATTATGGACCCCGTCACCTTTGAATTCCGAAAGGACATCCCGGTTGCCAATGACATGCTGATCTGGGGCAGACCCGGCTACCAGACTATGATGACCGGCGCCAGCGACCCGGTTTCCTTCTTTGTAAAGATCAAGACCGAAACCTACGGCACCGCAAAGATTGTCAAGACCAGTGAGGACGGCATTGTGTCCGGGATTCCTTTCCAAATCTCCGGTACGGACATTCTGGGAAATAAAGTGGATGAAACTGTCACTACCGGAGAAAACGGGCAGATTAAAGAAAAGCTGCTGCCCGGCACCTATCTGGTGAAAGAGCTGCCGGTGGACCGTTATGTGACCCCTTCCGCGCAGTATGTCACCATTGAAAGCGGCCAGACCTCCACGGTGCATTTCAGCAATATCCTGAAAAAGTTCCGCGTCCATGCGGTAAAGAGCGACGCTGATACCGGCACCGCCCAGGGCGACGCCACCCTTGCCGGGGCGACTTATGGCATTTATAACAATGGCGAGCTGGTAGACACCTACACCACCGGGCCGGACGGCAGCTTTATGACCCGCTACTATGTCTGCGGTGATAACTGGACGGTGAGGGAGATTGATCCCAGCACCGGCTACCTCTTAAACGATACGGTCTATGAGGTGGGCGCTTCCCCGACCCTGTATGAAGTGGAACTGAATACCACGGAAAACCAGGTTACGGAAACGGTCATTTATGGAAATATCCAGCTGGTGAAGCATACGGACGACCTGGACCCGGATGTGTCCGGGGATGAAAATACGGACGAACCCAATGAGGGCGTCATTGAACGCCCGGAGGCCGGTGCGGTCTTTGAGGTTTACCTGAAGGCGGCAGGCAACTATGATGCGGCAAAGGAAAGCGAGCGTGATCTGCTCACCACCGATGGAGACGGCTTCGCTTCCTCCAAAATGCTCCCTTACGGCCATTATACGATCCACCAGGTTTCCGGCGAGGAAGGAAAAGCGTTTATCCCGGATTTTACGGTCTTTATTTCCTCCAACGGACAGACTTACAGTTATATCCTGAATAACCGCACCATTACCGCAAGGCTGCGTGTGGAGAAATGCGACGCGGAGACCGGCAATATTATCCCCATGACGGGCACCGGTTTCCAGATCAAGGACCTGTCTACCGGGGAATTTGTCACCCAGGATATTTACTATCCGAACCCGGAAACCCTTGATACCTTCTATGTATCGGATGAAGGCTGGCTGATGCTGCCGGAGCCTCTGCACACCGGGGATTATGAGCTTTACGAGGTGGCGGCGCCTTACGGGTATGTACTTTCCAGCGAGCCGGTGCCGTTTACCATTGACGGCAGCGAGGCCGTTGTCACGGTTACGCAGTACAATATGCCGCAGAAGGGGCAGCTTACCATCACCAAGACCGGCGAGGTATTCGCTTCCGTCCAGGAAAACGATGGTCTGTACCAGCCGGTGTATGAGGTCATGGGGCTGCCGGGCGCAGTCTATGACGTGATCGCGGATGAAGATATTTATACCGGTGACGGAACGCTCAGGGCGGCAAAAGATACGGTTGTGGAAACCCTTACCACCGGGGAGGATGGAACCGCCCAGAGCGGGCTTCTCTATCTGGGCCGCTACCGTCTGGAGGAACGCCAGGCGCCGGAGGGGATGGTCTTAAATACCCAGCCGGAATATGCCGAGCTTACTTATGCGGGTGAAACTGTGGAAGTAACGCAGACCGCCATCGGACTTTATGACGAGCGTCAGAAGGTGGATGTGAGCCTGTTCAAAGCACTGGAAACGGACGATCTTTTTGGGCTTGGCATGAATGAGGAATACAAAGATATTTCTTTCGGCTTGTATGCTTCCGCAGACCTGACGGCTCTTGACGGCAGCGTAATTCCGGCTGGCGGGCTTTTAGAGGTGGTTTCCGTTGACCCGAATGAGGCGGGCGGCTATGACGCTTCCTTTGCTTCCGACCTGCCTTTTGGCAGCTACTATGTGAAGGAACGCACCACAAACAACGCCTATATCCTCTCTGATACCGAATATCCGGTTGTCTTTGAGTATGCCGGCCAGGAGGCGGCGCTGGTGCAGATTCTTGTAAATGAAGGCGAGGTTGTTTCCAACGACCTGCTGCGCGGGCGTGTGGACGGCGTGAAAGTCGGCGAAAACCCGGAGGGCGGCGAAGATGTGAAGCTGTCCGGGGCACTGATGGGATTATTCAGGCCGGACACGGAAGAATTTACCGAGGAAAATGCGCTGCTTACTGTCACCACTGCCGAGGATGGCAGCTTTGCCTTTGAGAATATCCCTTACGGCCACTGGATTGTAAAGGAAATTTCCTCTCCGGCACTTTATACGGTAAGCCCGCAGCAGCACCATATCTATATCGGTGTGGACGGCCAGCGCATTGAAATCAAAGTGGAAAATACCCTGATCCGCGGCAGCGTGCAGGTGATGAAAACCGAGGCAGTAGACGAGCCTTCTTCTGTGAAGAAAGAGGACAAAGATAACAACACCTTCCTGCGTTTCCTCTACGGCGCGGTATTCGATCTGTATGAGGACGCCAACGGCAATAAGGAATTTGATTCCGAAGATACGAAGATCGGCACACTGAAAGAATCGGATGCAGGCTACCATACCGCGGAGGGCCTTCTGGCAAAGGGCTACTTTGTGAAGGAAAGCAAGGCACCGGAGGGCTACCAGCTTGACGGGAACGCCTACTACTTTGCCATCACAGAGGACGGCCAGGTTGCGGTTGTGGAAAATGGTGAGGCCGGACGGGGCTTTACCAATGAGGCGTACCGCGGGAACCTGAAGATTACAAAGGATTCCAGTGACGGGCGCAAGGATGGGTTCGCTTTTGAGGTCAAGAGCGCAGACGGCTCCTACTGTGAGACCTTTACCAGCCCAAAATCCGGCGTGATCGAGGTCAAAGGGCTGCGTGTTGGCATTTATACCGTAACGGAAATCTCCAACCGGGCAAGCAGGGACTATATCATTCCTGACGCTGCCACCGTGGAGATCAAGGCAGACGAAACCGCAACGGTCCAGTTCTTCAATGAAAAGCCGGAGAAACCGACCACCCCGGATAACCCGGATAATCCGAAAACACCGTCCAATCCGTCCACACCATCTAACCCTGATAAAGCGGTACCGCAGACTGGGGATGACAATTTCATTTTCCTGTATGGCGGGCTCCTGGCGCTGGCTGTGATTGGCGGCGGGCTGTTTGCCGCAGCCTATTTCAAAAAGGGCAAGTACAGCAGAAATACCCCAAAGAGAAAAGTTGTTGGTATTGCGGTGGTTTCCCTCTGCGGGTTGTTGGCACTTGGCAGCGGGTTTCTGATGGTACGCGACCTTAACCAGTATTCCGAGAGCGCCGGGGCCTATGAGGACATTGCTTCCCATGTAGAGCTGCCAGAGCAGACCGAAGCGCCGGAGGACGATAATACGGAAACGGAACCTGCCGGGGAGGACCCTTCTGTGGTCCTCCCCACAGTGGATTTTGATGCGCTCCGGGAAACCGGGCCGGACATCATCGGGTGGCTTACCCTTCCTGATACGGCCATTAACTACCCGGTCACGCAGACAGACGACAACGAGTATTACCTGCACCACCTGTATGACGGTACCTATAATAAGACGGGCTGCCTGTTTGCGGATTATGAAAATCAGGAGGATTTTTCGGACCGCAATACCATTATCTACGGCCACAATATGCGGGACGGCTCCATGTTCGCCACGCTGAATGAGTATGACGAACAGAGCTATTATGACGGACACCCGCAGATGTATCTTGTCACCCCTGACGGCGGCTATGTCGTGGAAATTTTCACGGCGTTTGTAGCAAAACCCAGCGAGTCCGGCAGCGACACTTCCCCCTGGAGGCTTAGCTTCAAGGATGACGGGGCCTACACCACATGGCTTTCTGAAATGGCGGGCCGTTCTGTCATTGAAACCGATGTTACGGTGACTTCCAGTGACAAGGTGCTGACCCTTTCCACCTGTACGCCCGGAGGCGCGAGCCGCTTCATTGTCATGGGAAAACTGGCGGCTGTAAACGATTAACAAGAATATGGGAAACCGGTGCGGGGGCTGTCTGCTCCCGCACCTGCTATTTAGGAGGATTTTTCTATGGTGAATGCCATTATTCCAATACCCGGCTACGTCCATCTGTACCGCTCCCTTTTGCGGTTCTATGATATGCCGGAAAATGAGGTCCGGGAAATGCTCTATCTTTTGAACACGGCAAACCTGGACTGCTACGAGTATTACCACCCGGAGCGTGATGTGATCCAGAGCGGGCCGGTAGCCTTTAGCAACTGGCTGGAACATATGAACTGCCGCCCTTACCGGACAGAGGTACAGCTTTATAAATCCCTGCTGTTCTTAAAGCGCAGCATTGACCGGGATTTGATCGTGACCTCACAGCGGGAGGCGCTGCAGACGCTCCGCTGTATCATTTCCAACCTGGAATACCGCTTCTATAAGGCGTATGGCATGGAGATTGAGGACAAACGGACCGTGTACGGGGAATGTACCTACCGCCTGGTTCCCAGGGAGGACGAACCCAGCGTGTGCCTGATGCACGACTGGATCTACCTTCCCAGCGCATAATGCCGGGAACTTTATATAAATTTGTCCCGAATAATAGACAAAATTCGGGACAGTTCATTTTCAAAGGAGGGATGCCATATCACACAAAAGGAAGTCAATGCCGTATTTGACGAGCAGGTGCAGCTCTGCGCTGACACTCTGCAAAAGAAAACCAAAGAATACACCGGGGACGATACGGACCGGCTGGGGGCTTTTAAGGCGGCGGCAGCTTTACAGCACACCACGCCGGAGCGTGCCCTTGCCGGGATGCTGGCGAAGCATATCGTTTCCCTGTATGACATGTGCTTTGACGATGATACGGATTACGATTTAAGTACATGGAATGAAAAGATCACAGACAGTCTCAACTATCTGTTCTTACTGAAAGCTATTGTAAAGGAGGGACATACCAATCAAACGGATTGAAGTAAAAATATTAAACTGTCAGGCGATTGCAGAGGCCGAGAAAAACATGGTCTTTGCCGCCCGGCTCACGCAAAGGGGCCACCGGATTGCCACAATGGATGATCTGATGGCTCTTTATGAAAAATCATTCAGCGAAAATACCGTGGCGGCAATCAGCGGCCTTCCGCACCCCACGGTTCAGAAATTTGCGGTGATCACCGTTGCTGTTGTGGGGGCAAGCAGGCGGTTCCTGTCGCAGATCACGCGCCATCAGAACGAAGTAAAGTTTATGAGCGCGTCCTTACAGTACAGCAATTATGCGGGGCAGGCGGATTTTGCCGTACCCTATGAGATTCTGGCCGCCCCGGCTGCGGTCCGGGAACTGTACTTAAAAAGCTGTCACGAAGGTATGGACTGTTACGAAAAGCTGTGTGCCGAGGGAATCGGCCATGACGCGGCGGGCTATGCCACACCCCAGGGGCTTCGGAATGTGCTGATTATCAGCGCCACGCCCTATCAGTGGAAACACATCATCGGCCAGCGGGTATGCCGGCGCAATACGGACGAAACCCGGATCGTACTTTTGAAAATCTGGCAGGAGCTTTATACCTTAAGCCCGGCGCTGTTTGCCCCTGGCCTTACAGGATCGTTCTGCCAACGGGACAAATGCCTGGAGGGGAAAATGGCCTGCGGCAGAAAAATAGACGCGGATATAACGCCGGAGGATCTTCTGAAAGCGGACTATCCGGCACTTTCGGAAGGAGGCGCGCATGAAGATCAAATTGATTGACTTTGGCGTGCCGGAGGGCCGCCGCCCTTTCCGTCCGCATGGGAACGATGCCGGCGCGGATGTTTACATGCCCTATGACTGTACTTTGCAGCCGGGAGAGATCGCAAAGGTTCCTCTTGGATTCGGGATTGAAGTGCCGGACGGCTATGCGGGCTATGTGTTCCCACGTACCAGCATGGCGGTAAAAGGGCTGGTCTGTGAACTGCCTCCTGTGGATTCCGGCTACCGTGGGGAAATCCATGCGATCATCAGTAATGTAAGCAATCAGACGCAGGAGCTTTCCAAAGGCTCCCGCGTGGGCCAGCTTGTGATCACCCCGGTTGTGATCGCGGATTTTGTTACCGAACTTGGCGAGCAGCGCGGCACAGGCGGATTTGGAAGTACAGGAAAATAAAAAAGTGACTTTTAGAGAGTAATTAGGGAATTATCGCCGGTAGTGAGATTGGGCATATCAGGAAGATTGCAGGGTACAATAAAAGAAAGGCAGAAGGCAGCAAAAGGCGGTACACTGTCATAGCGTACCGCCCTGCTGCTTAAAACTGCTTTAATATGTCGTGGTGCCCTACGTCCACCAGGATAATCATTTTGTCGCCTTCGTAATACCAGATAATGCGGATGTCCATGTTGACGCTGCACTCAAAAAGATCCGTGGTTCCCTGGATGCGTTTAGTGCGCAGCGACGGATGGGAAGGATTTTCGGCCAAAAGTTCCAGCTTGTTTTTAAGCTGCTTCTTCTCCTGTACGGTCAGACCCTTAAAATGCTTTTGGAAACGGGGCGTAAAGGTAAACTCATACGCCATCATTCCGCCTCCAATTTGTCAAACAGGGCGTCCACGCTGTCAAAGACAGGCTGCTCCCCGGATGCGATTTTTGCTTTTACATCCCCGATTTCTTCTTTAAGCTCGCTTAAATATTTTTTGGGGTAGACAACCACCGGCATGATGCAGATGGAACCGTCCTTCTCGAAGATGTCCAGTTTATCGCCTTCGGACAGACCGAGTTTAACGATGATTTCCTTTGGAATTGTGACCTGGGCTTTTTGACGCAATTCGGCCAGCATACGATCATCTCCTTTGCTTTAAGTTTGAAAGTAAGAAATTCTTACTTTCTTACTTATAGTATATCCACTTTGAGGGATTTATGCAAGGGGTACGAAAAAAATTTACAAATAAAGCGGCCAGCACCGTGACCGCTTACTTTCTGCTATTGAGTTCTTTCATAATACCGAGGATATACTGCATGGATTTGGAGTCGAGCTGTTTCGCCTCTGCGATAAATTCCCGCAAGGCTTCGGGGCAGGTGTTACCCTCATCAAAGAATTCCTGCGGTGTTACACCCAGGTATTCACAGATATAGAAAAAAGACTGCATGGCGGGAAGTGACTTTTTGTTTTCAATGTTGTTGATGTAGTTGTTTGCCTGTCCTAACGATAGAGACATATCGCGCGCAGATACGCCTTTCTGTGTCCGCAGCTTTGCCAGCCGTTCCGGGACAAAATCTTCATACATCGCCTTCACCTCCCATTCTGTAATAGATTGTACCTCACGCCCTTGTATTATTCGCAAAGGGAAAAAGGGTGTTTTCGTTGACTTGCTAAATTAAATCTATTACAATATGGAAAGTGAAGAATAATACCTATCGGACGGAGGAATAAAAATGGAAGGAAAGACCTGCTGTGTCACCGGACACAGGGATTTACCCCAGAAAGAGATTAACCATGTAAAGACCGCCCTGCGGCGTGAAATTGATTCAGCGGTTGCAGACGGGTTTACCCGCTTTATGAGCGGTTTCGCAGACGGCGTGGACCAGTATTTTGCCGAGATTGTGCTGGAGAAAAAAAAGACAAATCCGGCGCTGGAGCTGATTGCTGTCATTCCCTATCAAAAGCGTCTGGACAGCCTGATGGCAAAGGGCCGGACTTATGAAATGCTGGAGGCTTGCGCGGATGTTGTTGTCATGCAGGAGGAATACCACCCCAGCGTCTATTCCCACCGGAACCGCTACATGGTGGAACACTCAGACCGGGTGATCGCTGTGTATGACGGGAGGGAAAAAGGCGGCACGGTGAGGACAATCCGGTTTGCCCACCAGATGAAAAAGGTACTGCGGGAAATCCCTGTCGGGGAGATTGTTCTGCCAGGCCAACCCATTGCGAAAAGAAAATGAAAAAATGGATAACTGATACTTGATGATGCGCTCACTTTTCGGTGGGCGTTTTTCTTTACCTATTTTTTAGGAGGATTTTTTATGTGGAACATGATTACACACTTTCTTACATTCACCGGGGGAATGTCTGCCGGCGTTGTGCTGATGTGTCTTTTGCAGACGGGAAAGCAGGAAGATGAATGGTTAGAAAACAGGAAACGGGAGGAAAACGAATGAACCAGGAATTTGCAGAAAATATCAAAAACCATATCCGGGAATATCTGCCGGTGGACTATCAGGATGCAAAGATAACCCTTGAAAAAGTCACCAAAGGAAATGACCGGATTCTTACAGGGCTTATCATCCGAAAGGATGATGAAACGGCTGTACCGTCCATTTATCTGGAACACTATGAGGAACAGTTTGGCAAAGGCCGCCCGATGGACGACATTATGAAGGAAATTGCACAGATAAAAATGGAAAACAGCCTGGAACTTCCTATTGATGTGAAAGGACTTCAGGATTATGAAACAGCCAGGCCGCTGCTTGCGATCCGTCTGTGCGACCCGGAAAAGAATCAGGAATATTTGAAAGATAAACCCCATACCGCATGTGGGGAACTGGCGGCAACCTACCGTATTCAGATCATGGAGGACAGCAGCGGAACGGCTTCCGCTGTTGTTACAAATGATATGTTGAATCTTTGGGGAATTACACCAGAGCAGCTTCACCACGATACGGTGTCAGCAGAAAACGCCCGGAATCCTGTCTGTTTATACACAATGGATGATGTGATGTCAGAAATAATGCTGTCCGTAAAGCCTGAGAATCTTTTTGAACAGACGGAACCATTAGAATCTGAAATGATACCTATGTATATCCTGACAAACCAGAATAAAGTAAATGGCGCCGGGGTTCTGGCAAGAGACGGCGTACTGGATAAAATCGGCGAGCTGCTTGGTTCTGATTTTTATGTCCTCCCATCATCGACCCATGAAGTTATCCTTGTGCCGGATAACGGGAATATGCAGACTAAAGAACTGGAGGATATGGTAAAAGAAGTGAATGCTACCCAGGTGCCGCCAGAGGATTTACTTTCTGATAAGGTGCAGTATTATGACCGGGCAGCAAAAACCCTGGGACGAAAACAGGAAAAAGGACTATTGGAACGTCTTTCCGAAAATAAAGCACAGGTACAGGAAAGAGAGGCAAAAGCACCAAAAGAAAGACAGAAAACCAAACAGGAACCGAGCTTATAAGGGGCAGCGGCTATGCTGCCTTTTCTAATTCAAAGAAATGGAGGTTACAGGAATGAAGTTAGTAATTGCGGAAAAGCCCTCCGTCGCCATGTCGCTGGCGGCGGTTCTGGGTGCGAATGAGAAAAAAGACGGCTACATGGAGGGCGGGGGTTATCTGGTAAGCTGGTGCGTGGGACACCTTCTGGAACTGGCGCAGCCGGAGGCTTATGGGGAACGGTATGCCAGATGGCGTTATGGTGATCTGCCGATTCTGCCGGAAACATGGAAATATGAAGTGCCGAAGGATAAGAAAAAGCAGCTTGACCTTCTTTGCCGGCTGATGAAAGACAAACGGGTGGATTCCGTGGTATGCGCTACGGACGCCGGACGGGAGGGCGAACTGATCTTCCGTCTGGTCTATGAACACGCCGGATGTAAGAAACCGATGGAACGTCTCTGGATTTCCAGTATGGAGGATGCGGCAATCCGTGACGGGTTTGAGCACCTGCGTCCTGGCAGCGACTACGATAAGCTCTATGACGCGGCGGTCTGCCGGGCCGGGGCTGACTGGCTGATCGGTATTAACGCCACCCGGCTTTTCTCTGTCCTGTATGGCGTCACGCTGAATGTGGGGCGCGTCATGTCGCCCACGCTGGCCCTTCTGGTACAGCGGGAGGCAGATATTCGGGCATTTACGAGCAAGCCCTTCTATGTGCCGGAGATCACCTGCGGCGGCTTTACTGCCTCTGGGGAAAAGCTGTCCGGGAAAAATGAAGCTGAAAAAATCTGTATGGACTGTGACGGGCAGGGTGCTTTAGTGCTATCCGTGGAGAAGCAGGTCAAGACGGTGCAGCCGCCCCGCCTGTATGACCTGACAACTTTGCAGCGGGAATGTAACCGCATTTATGGCTATACGGCACAGCAGACCCTTGATTATGTGCAATCCCTCTATGAGAAAAAACTGGCGACCTATCCCCGGACGGACAGCCAGTATCTGACTGAGGACATGCAGGCAACCGCCGCCTCCCTGGTTCTCTGGCTGCGGGATTATATGCCCTTTGGAAAAGGCTGCACAGGGGAACCTGATATTGACCGCGTAACGGACGGCAGCAAAGTCACCGACCATCACGCGATTATCCCTACGGTGGAGGTTGCCCGGACGGATTTATCGGAGCTGCCTTCCGGGGAGCGGGATGTACTGACGCTGATTGCCGCAAGGCTGCTTTCTGCCACGGCCCAGGCGCACCGGTTCGAGGCGGTGACGGCGGTCCTGGACTGCCGGGGTAATTCCTTTACAGCAAAAGGGAAAACCGTATTGCAGGCCGGATGGAAGGAAGTGGAACGCCTCTACCGCATGGGATTGAAACAATCCAAACCGGAGGATGACGAGAGTACGGATGCTTCCCTTCCCATGCTGCAGGAGGGGCAGGTTTTTGAAACGGTCTCTGCCAGCGTCCGGGAGGGCAGAACCTCCCCGCCGAAACACTATACGGAGGATTCCCTTCTGGCAGCAATGGAGACCGCCGGAGCCGGGGATATGCCGGAGGATACCGAGCGTAAAGGATTAGGCACCCCGGCCACTCGTGCGGCTACACTGGAAAAACTGGTCTCTGCCGGATTTGTGGATCGGAAAAAAAAGCAGCTTATTCCAACGGAAAAAGGTACGAACCTGATCCTGGTCCTGCCGGACAATATCAAATCGCCTACGCTCACCGCAGAATGGGAATCCATGTTGAAGCAGGTAGAACGCGGCGAGCTGGCTGCAGAATCCTTTATGGGGCAGATTGCGGATATGAGCCGGACGCTGGTAAAGGAACATACCGCCCCGGAGGAACGCTTTTCCGGCCTCTTCCCGGATGCAAAAAGAAACGGAGGTGAGGCTGTCGGCACCTGCCCCCGCTGCGGCGGAACCGTATATGAGGGTAAAAAAGGATTCTTTTGTGATAACCGGGACTGTGCTTTTGCGCTGTGGAAAGACAATAAATTCTTTTCCGGCAAGAAAAAATCCATAACAAAATCCGTGGCGGCGGCCCTTCTGAAAGAGGGCCGCGTTTCCATGTCCGGGCTTTACAGCGAAAAGACGGGAAAGACCTATGACGCGGTGGTGCTGCTGGATGATACGGGCGGAAAATATGTGAATTTCAAGCTGGAATTTCCGGCTAAGAAAGGCAGAAAGAAATGACCGGGCAGCCCTCACGGGAATTAACAAGACAGGAACGGGCAGCAATCCGAAGGCTGGTAACAGACCTTTGCGCTAACCATGACAATCAGGATAGGCTCTGCCTCCCCTTAGACTGCCCCTGTTATATGCTGCAAAAATGGTGGACCGGCTCTTTCTGCCGATACTTCCGGGAGGCGGTGCTGCCGGTGGACCCGGCGCTGGAATCTGCCATTACCGGCGAGGACACTTCCCTGAAACAGAAAACATGCCCGGTTTGTGGGAAAGCCTATCTGCCTACTACCAGCCAGGCGTATTGTTCGGATTCCTGCCGCACCTTTGCCAGACGGAAATCCGAGCGGGAACGCAAGCGCCGGATCAGAAAAAATTAAAGGTAATATGTCCGCAACTTAACCAAAATGAGGCTTGATTTTCAAGGCTTTCGGGACCCGGTTTGAGGGGTGGCTGTATTAGAATACTCTGACGCCCCGAAACAGGTCTAAGTTGCGGACAAATAAACAAACGGGAGGGATGCAGATAGAAAAGACAGCGATTACAAAAGAGCTTATGCGGATTGATACCAGGAGGCAGATGATTGATATACAGCAGATTGATAACCGGCGCTTTATGTATAACCCCAAAACCGGCATATTGGTCTTAGGTTATCAGTATGCAGCTACAAGTACAATGGTTTCCAGCCATGCCAACGAACTGGCCGACGCCGGGATTACAAAAGGCTATGACAATTTTGTCCGGGGCTGGATCGGCACTGGCGGGGACTACCCCAAAGGGGTGATCCACTTTGCCCCCTGTGTAGATAAGAGAAATATCACGCTGTTTGACCGGGCTTTTGACACACTGAAAATGTTTCAGGAAAACGGCGCGCTGGCGGGCACGGTGGTCCGTGGCTTCGGGGAAAACTGGGAGCAGCCGTTATCCGATATTTTTACGGATATGCGGGAACCGGGGCAGAAACCCTCTGTCCGCAGGCAGCTAAAAAAACAGCCGGAGGCAAAAGCCACCCGGCAGAAAACCAATCATCAACAGGAACGATAGGAGGCGATTTTTTGAATATCAATACGATCACAATCGATGACCTGCGGCACATGGAGGGCAAAGACGGCCTGATCTTACAGGGCTGCGGCGGGGATTTGAAGGAATGGGTGGACGGGATCAATGAGATGTTCACCGAAGCGGGCATTTTGAAGGATGGCAGTAAATTTGAGGGTGTTTCCACTTTCCAGTATGGGGAGCTTACCTGTCTGCTCTATCCTTTTGAGAATGTGAAGCTGGACATTGGGAAACTTGCCATGTGGCGATTGCAGACCCATGAAGTCTATGGCGGCACATGGCTGTCGGACTTTGTGCCGAATTATTTAGGCGGATTTATAGAAACACCGGAAGCGTTGGCAGATAAACCGGATTGTCCGCTGATCGGAGCAGATGGGAACATTTTTAATCTGCTGGGTATTGCTTCCCGTACTTTGCGGGAGCATGGTTTGAAAGAACAGGCAAAAGAAATGTCTGATCGGGTATTTGCTTCCGGCAGTTATGGAGAAGCGCTCTGTATCATTGGCGAATATGTCAACATCACAGATTCCGAACCGGAGCATAAGAATTCTCTCCGTCAGCAGCTAAAAGCAACAAAACCGGCAGACCCGGTAAAAAAGCAACAAACTTCCAAACAGCAGGAACGATAAGGAGGGATGCGGAATGGAAAAGAAACGGACCTATGGTGTATGGGCAGTACGAAGCAGCACTTCTATTTTCGGACCGGCACAAAGCTGGTGCAAGGAAAATGGAAAACCGTTGGAGTTTGATACCAAAGCTGCTGCTGAAAACTATGCAAAGGAAGCCAACGAGCATACGACAGCAAATGTCCGATACTATGTGAAAGAAAAAGAACCGGAGCCCGGTGCTGTTCGGAAAGGAACATCTCAACCGGAGCTGGATGCACGCAGCCATGAAGAAGTGATACCAAGAAATGATGCAGCGGAAAAACAAAATGAGATTCCGGGCAGACAGATTCCTTCTCAAACAGATCCGCTGGTAGAAATCCGCTCTGCGGTTCATAGTAATTACGCGGGTATGGTCGCTATGCTGGGTGCGGACAACCGTGTGTATTTGGGGCATGAGGAACGCTGCCATTACCAGGATATGCAGCCATCTTACTATGACAATCAGGACGGTTCCCTGTGTTTTGTCTGTGATCAGCCCGATATGTATTATTTTCTTTATGGAGAAGGCTGGGCGCATACCCAGGCGGAAATGCTGGAACGAGGACTCACCCTGCACCAGTACGAAGAATTTGCGAGACTGCAAAATGGCGTCCTTGCACAGTTTACCACCCAAAGAGAAATCCTGTTCGCCGGGCAGCCCTTCCAGCCGCCGGAGAGCTATCTGCGTAATGCGGAACTCTACGAGGAAGGACAGACCGGAAACTATAATATGCTGGATGGCCGGCTGAATAATGAGCCGCCGGAACGCCCTGACTTAACGGACGGCCAGACCTATGAGGAAATCCGGGAGCTTGCACCGGAGACTTTGCCGGAGGAAAAACCTTCCCTGATGGAGCGGCTGAAAGCGGAACGCCCGGAGCATGAGGCGAAACAGGCAGCGCCGCCTGTGCCGGAAAGGGAACGCTGATGGGCGCGGTAAAATTTGAGGGCGTGGATGTGCTGGACTTTTTAGGGAAGGTTGTAGAGCTGCACACGCAGCATTATAAGGACGATTTTGATATTGACAAGGAACTGATACAAAATCTTGCGGCTTGCAGAAATGGAGAAAATGAACAGCTTTTATGGATGTCCAGGACCTGCGGCACTTACTGTTTATGGGAAAGGGATGTTTACCTGCAGGACAGCCACGAAAATAAGGTGTGGCGGTTTTACCATGAGCAGACGAAAGATTCTATCCTGGCGTATGCAATCCAACTGGACGGCATACAGGACGGGAAAGTCACCGGCTGTATCTGGCCTCTCGATTATCACGCCCATGTGGAACGGGTCAAGCTGCTGTCCTGTGCGATTGAAAAAGTATCGGTATTGTTCCAGGATGGTACACAGGCGGTATTCCCCTATGATTCCTATATACAGCAGATTAACATGTTTAAGGCAGAGCATGGAACTTCCAAATGTGTGACCTGGCTGCCGGAAAGTGAGCGGGAATTACAAACAATCCTGCGGCGGGAGCACGTTAAGCGGGATTACCATGCAAAGCCCGGTGATATTCAGGAATATATGGATAGCCTGAAAAAGAGCACACTGCGGGGGAAACTGAAAGAGGTGCAGGCGGTAGCCGCTTTCACCCGGAAACCGCCTTCCCATAAAAAGGAGCCTGAACGATGAAGGCCGGGCATAACAAAAAATCCGTCCGTGTCGAATTTGTCATGTCCGAACCGGAGGCCGAACTGGTAAAAGAACGCATGGCGGAACTTGGCATTACCAACCTCTCCGCATATCTGCGCAAGATGGCGGTGGACGGTTATATCATCCATCTGGATATGAGCGACATTCAGGAAATGATACGGCTCCTTCGCATTTGCTCCAATAACCTGAACCAGTACACCCGGCGTGCCAATGAGACCGGCAGTATTTACGCTGCCGACGTGGACGATCTGCGCACACGCCTGGACAGTTTATGGGATGGCATGGATAAGCTGCTGCGGGGATTTGCGAACATTTCGTAAACAGGAAAAAAACGCCGTTGCTTTCCGGCAACCGGCACGGTAGAATTTTGATAGAGGGACAATATGTTTCTCTTTGAAAGGAGGCGGGCGTATGCGTCTGATTGGTAAATTACTGGCACTTCCCTTTGTACTGGTTACGGGGATTCTCTATCTGGTGTGTAAATTCCTGGTGGTCGTTTCCGGCGCTGTGCTGGGGATTCTATCGGGGATCGTATTTCTGGCGGCGCTGGCGCTGTTCTTTGCAGCCGGGTTCTGGCCGGGGCTTTCATGGCTGGTGATCGCGTTCCTGATCAGCCCCTACGGTCTGCCAATGGCGGCGGCCTGGCTGGTGGGGATCATCGGAGGCGCAAACAGCGCGTTAAAGGATTTCGTATTTGGTTAAACAGTTTCGGCGGGGCTCATTGGCAGCCCCGCCCTTTTTCTATAATTATGGCTGTCTGCTATGGCAGCTTTTTGATTGGAGGGATTTGATTGAAAGATACAACGCCAATTTATTTTCATTCTGCCACCTATGCGCATGAGCATGGGGAGCTGGATCAGTACCGTGCTTCCCACAAGGCAAACATTGCGTGTAAAGAGGCAATCGAACAGGCCATTGCGGACAACTACCGGGATAACCGTTTAGGCCCCGCATGTGTGCAGCAGGTCTTACAACAATTTGATCCTGGCCGGATTTTCTATGTCCTTGCCAACACGGTCCGGCAGAAAGAACATGACGGGCGAATTTCCCGTGATAACAAAGCCTGGGCGCAGACAATCCCGGTCTGTGAAGATAAGGACGGTTTCGGATATGACAGGAATGTTTCCTTTGTGGTAGACCGTAGCCATCCAGGACTAATGGATTTATTTCTTACCCAAGCCAGAGACATTGCAAAGGAGGATTTCAAGATGAATCAAGAGTTTACGAGCCGTAACCAAGTGGAGTTTATACGTCAGACCTACCCACCGAATACCCGGATTTTGTTGCAGCATATGGATGATCCCTATGCCCCGGTGCCCGCTGGCACCCGTGGAACTGTCAAGTATGTGGATGACATAGGCCAGATTGGGGTTGCCTGGGACAATGGACGCAGCCTTTCACTGATTCCCGGTATGGACACATATCGGAAACTGACCCAACAGGAGCTTACTCAGGAACAAGGTGAAAAGCCTTCCATACATGACAGTCTGGGCAAACATGCCGGGCAGCAGGCGGCTCACAGCGACAAACCGAAAATGAAAAAAGAACAGACACGATAACAGAGCCGGTTTTACAGTAAGGGGGTGATGGGATGGCGACCACACGGCTCATGCCGCTGCATGTCGGTAAAGGCCGGGATGTTTCCACGGCGATTGCAGACATCATTGACTACGTAGAGAATCCGCAGAAAACCGATTTTGGAAAATTCATTTATGGTTATGAGTGTGACACCCGAACCGCCGATGCGGAGTTTCTTTTATCCAAACGGCAGTATGCGAACCTGACCGGACGTAACCGGGGCGCGGATGATGTGATTGCCTACCATCTCCGGCAGGCGTTCAAGCCCGGCGAGGTCACGCCAGAAGAAGCGAACCAGATCGGGCGGGAGCTGGCACTAAAACTGACGAAGGAAAACCATGCTTTTGTTGTCTGCACCCATGTGGATAAACACCATGTCCATAACCACATCATCATAAATTCTACCACGCTGGACTGTCAGAAAAAATTCCGCAACTTCTGGGGTTCCACCTGGGCGATCCGGCGCATGAATGACAAGCTGTGCCTGGAGCATGGGCTTTCCATTGTAGAGAATCCGAAGCCCAGCCGCAACCACTACGGCACATGGATGGGAAGTCAGAAACAGCCTTCCCATCAGGAGCAGCTACGCTGGGCCATCGATGCTGCCCTGGAGGAAAAGCCGAAGGACTTTGAAGAACTTTTGAAGAAGCTGGAGGCGGCCGGGATCGAAGTCAACCAAGAGCGGAAGTACCTCCGTTTTCGCCTGTCACCGGAAGATAGATATACCCGGTGTGATACGCTAAAGGGCGACTATACCGAGCAGGCCATCAGAGAACGGATCGCCGGCATCCGGACGGTGAAACCGCGCCGTATCTCTCCCCAAAAGCCAGTTTCCAAAGTCGGACTGCTGGTGGACATTGAGGCGGCGGTCCGTTCCGGCAAAGGGCCGGGGTATGAACGCTGGGCGAAGGTGTTCAACTTAAAGCAGCTTTCCCAGGCGGTAATCTATCTCAAAGAGCATGGCGATATGAGCTATGAGGATTTGCAGAAAAAATCAGATGCCGCTACCGCCAGCTTCAATGCGCTGTCGGTACAGATCAAGGAACTGGAATCACAGATGGCCGCCAACGGGGAGCTGCAGAAACAGATCGTAAATTATGCCAAGACGCGGGCGGCCTATGTGGAGTACCGGAAAGCCGGGTACAGCAAAAAATTCCGTGCGGTGCATGAGACGGAAATCCTTCTGCACCAGGCGGCGAAGAAACACTTTGACGAGGTTGGGATTACAAAGCTGCCCTCCGTCAAATCTCTGCGTGAGGAATATGCCGGACTTCTGGAACAGAAACGGAAAGCCTATTCTTCTTACAAACAGGCCAGAGCCGATATGAAGGAGCTTTATAATATCCGGGCAAATGTGGAGCATTTGCTGGACATTCCTACCGGACGGGAACCGCAGAAGGAATCGCAGAAGTCGCGGCAATAGTTTTCCTTCTGCTTTCGGTTTTCAGCGTTCCAACGGAACGCGCAGCCATCACCGCAGGTGATGATCTCAGGGGTTTGGGGATATGTCACCAACAAGCATTTTGGCAGGAATACCGGAAACGGATTCCTGCCAAAATACGCAATCTTACGGAAGATTGCATTGCTTGCCGGTAGTATCGTGAATTACTGATAACCAGTTTTGTTCTCTAATCTTTGCATATTCCACAGAGATAAATTGACTTTTCAAGGCAAGTGGTGTAGACTGTGATTAGCTAAAACTAACCAAAAGGAGGGCGCACAATGACAAATCAATACATGACAAAGCTGTACCATGATCTGCTCTCCAACTCTCCGCAGACAGTGACAATAGATATTCCGGCTGATATGGGAACAGGTCAGATTTCACAGGTTGTTACAAAGCAAGGAGCTGTTGTATCAGACTGGAAAATGAATTATTTTTCAGATATGAATGTGCAGGGTGTAAGCTGCGAAGATTATATTCAACTTTTATTTTGCTTTAATGATGGCGTATCGTGGAATATTGCAGATGCACGTCAATGTGTCAGCATACAGAAAGGCGAATCCTGTATTTATCGAGGACATGGTAAGATGGAATATCTGTGTTATTCCGGAAAGACAAACTTTCTTTTCAAAAATATAAAAATTCCCATGCCCTATTTTCATAAAATTTTGAGTGACTACTTTGAAGATAGTGAGATAGATGCTTATGAGAAAAAATTATTGACTGGCATTTCAAAAGTGAGTATCACCCCGTATATGGAACATATTTTTGCGGAGTTAAAAGATTTTACGCAATACCGGGGCGGTTTAGGGTATTTATTTCTGGAAAGCAAGGTCTTTGAATTGCTGTCCGTGTATTTGAGTGAAGTATTGGAACTCAGTATTCTTTCATCGAGTTATATCAGCATTTCTAAAAGTGACAGGGACTCAATTACCGAGGCAAAGCGGATTATCGACAGCCAGCTTGCTTTTGCACCGAGTTGTGAGAAACTGGCGAAAAAGGTCAATATCAGTGTTTCCAAGCTGACAAAGGGATTTAATTCTTTATTTGGGACATCGGTTCACGCATACATCATAGATCAAAGACTGGAAAAAGCGGCAGGGCTGCTTTTGGAAAGCGACTTGAATGTAAGCCAGATCGCAACGCTGGTTGGATATTCAAAACCAAGCAATTTTGCGGCTGCGTTCAAAAAGAAATATGGAGTAATACCTAAGAACTATAAAGATGAAAATACGATTGGCTAAACCTAAAAAAATACCGTTTTTGGGTAGAATGAAATCGGGTTTGGGTTGGATTCATTGTCGGTAACAGTTACAATATGTGGTGTGGTTAGATTATGCTAACTACGCCACATTTTATTTTTCCGTACAAGGATAGGAGGATATTGTTTATGGATGCAAAGAAAAAAAGTGCTTCCCGACTTGAGGGAAAGGACTTAATCACGATTGGCATTTACACGGTTATCTATGTTGTTATTGTCATGCTGGTGGCGATGCTTGGCTTCATCCCCATTTTTATTCCGCTGATGGCGGTGCTGTGCCCTTTGATTGGTGGCATCCCCTATATGCTGTATGTTACAAAGGCTAAAAAATTCGGGATGACCGCAATCATGGGTTTCCTGATCGGCCTGGTCATGGTGTTCTTTGGTAACGGCTATCTTACGATGGTAACAGGGCTGGTTGGCGGTCTGATTGCTGATGTAATTTTGAAAAACGGCGGATATAAAAGCGCAAAGAGCAGCGTTCTATCCTGCGGCGTGTTCAGCATTTGGGTGTTTGGCAACTTTGCTCCCATTTTCCTGAACCGCGAAAGCTATATGGTTATGCTGACTGAAGGCTATGGTGCGGAATATGCTGCTACGCTTAATAGCTATATGCCGATGTGGATTGCTCCTGTTCTGCTGGTTGCCTGCTTTGTGTTCGGACTTGTCGGCGGTCTGCTTGGCAAAGCAATTTGTAAAAAGCACTTCCAGCGTGCAGGTATTGCGTAATGGCGCGGGAAATTCTGCTCAGCAAAAAAACAGAACAAGGGTTGCGGCTTGATCCGCGTACAAAGCTGTTGCTCATCTTCATCATAAGTATTTTTGTCATGGGAGGAACAGGCGGAGAGGCTATGGGGCTGATCCGCCTTGTTCTTTGTGCGGTTCCGGCACTGTTGTTGCTTACTTCAAAACAATTTGTAAAAGCCGTAAGCTATATTGCTGTGTTCTCTGTTTTTTACGCTGTTCAAGTTTATGTTTTACCACACCTTACAGGAATATTGAATTTTCTCGTGCTGTTTACAACAGGATTTTTCTGCCGTATCCTTCCCAGCGTTGCAATCGCTGCGTATGCAGTCAAAACAACAACGGTTAGTGAATTGATTTCGGGCATGGAAAGAATCCACATGCCTAAAGAAGTGACAATCCCCTTAACTGTCATGTTCCGCTTTTTTCCAACTGTCTTTCAAGAGTCGGAAGCAATCAGTGATGCCATGAAAATGCGGGGGATTAAACTCGGTGGGAAAAAATCTTCAAAAATACTGGAGTATAAGTTGATTCCAATGATTACCTGTTCCGTGAAAATTGGGGAGGAACTTTCCGCTTCTGCGATTACCCGTGGCCTTGGCGCTCCCGTTAAACGGACAAATATTTGTCAGCTTAAATTCAATTTCGCTGATGTGGTGCTGATTTTGTTCTGCTGCTTTGTAGTATTTTGGGCGATTGCTTCCCCGATAATTTCCGCAGGAGGGATTTTGCCATGATAGATTTTCAAAATGTTTCTTTTTCTTATGGTGAAGAATCCAGCGGCGGAGGGATTAGAAATGTCAATCTCACCATAAACACAGGGGAATTTGTTTTACTCACGGGAGAATCCGGCTGTGGGAAAACAACGATTACCCGTTTGGTAAACGGGCTGGTGCCTCATTATTACGAGGGCAATTTAGAGGGTGATGTCCTTCTGGACGGAAAAAGCGTATCAGATACGCCGCTTTATGACTTGGCTGCTATGGTGGGATCTGTATTCCAGAATCCCAAAAGTCAGTTTTTCAACGTGGATACGGATAGTGAATTAGCCTTTGCCTGTGAAAATTTAGGCTATCCCCAGGAAGATATCCTGAAAAGGATTGACCGTACAGTTTCCGATTATCATATTGAAGATTTGATGGGGCGAAGCGTGTTTGCTCTGTCCGGGGGCGAAAAGCAAAAAATAGCCTGTGCTTCATCAAGTGTATTGCTACCGGGAATTATGGTCCTTGACGAACCATCTTCTAATCTGGATATGGCTGCTATTGATGACCTGCGGCAGGTCTTGAGCCTCTGGAAAAAGCAGGGCAAAACAATTCTGATTGCAGAACACCGCCTTTACTACCTTCACGATCTTGCAGATCGTGTGCTGTATGTAAAAGATGGGGAGATTGAACGGGAATACACGCCTGCTGAATTTGACAGTTTATCGGATAGCACTCGAAAAGAAATGGGGCTGCGGCCGTTTTCTCTCTCGAAGTTGAAACCCGCGAATCAGTATCAGGCGCATACAGCTAAACTGATGGAATTTCAAAATTTCTGCTTTGCGTATAAAAAGCGGGAACCGGAAAGCCTCCATATTCCGAGTGCTGAACTGCCTGTTGGAGAAACGATTGCCATTATCGGCCTGAATGGCGCTGGAAAATCTACTTTGGCCCGCTGTATTTGCGGACTGGAAAAGAAGTGTGGCCTTTTGCAGGTTGACGGGAAAACCCTTGATTGGAAAGCCCGGCTCAAACATTGCTACATGGTAATGCAGGATACCAGCCATCAGCTATTTACCGAAAGCGTGATGGATGAAGTGCTTCTGAGCATGGACAACGAGGATGAAACTGTTGCAGATGAAATCCTTAAACAGTTTGATCTGCTGGAATATAAAGACAGGCACCCGCTTTCTCTTTCCGGCGGGCAAAAACAGCGGGTAGCGATCGCATCTGCCATTGTGAGTAACCGGGAGATCATTGTGTTTGACGAACCAACCAGCGGGCTTGATCTCAAACATATGTGGGAAGTTGCGCGGAGTTTGAAGTCACTCGCGGATCAGGGCAAAACGCTTCTTGTTATTACGCATGATCCGGAGTTGGTGATGGCGGGATGTTCGTATGTAGTCCATATGGAAAAAGGGCAAATAAAAGAAAGCTATCCATTGGACGAATCCGGCAGTAAAAAGGTTTTGGATTTTTTCCGAATCCGCCAGTGAATTTTAGAAATTATGAATGTCAGGGCCGCCTTGACTGGACAGAAAGATAATGATAAGAGGCCGCTTTACTTTGGCGGCCTCTTGTTTTTGAAGCACAGACAGTACGGCTCAATATAAGGAGGGCTTATGTTCAAAAAAATCTTTGAGTACGCAGGGCCATATAAGAAAAATATGTATGTGGCCACGGTTGTCGTACTGGTCAGCGTTCTTATGGGCGTCCTGCCTTTTGTGCTGGCCTATCAGGTCATTTCGCCATTGGTTATGGGCGATTCTGTTGAGACAGAATTTGTTTTATTGCGTGTTATAGGGGTTTTGATCTGTCTTGTTTTGCAGGCGGTTTTATATGGATGGGGATTATCAATTTCTCATAAAGCAGCATATAACACATTGTTCCGGCTGCGGGTATCTCTGCAAGAGAAGTTTGAGAAACTTCCCCTTGGCATTGTGGAGGAAAAAGGGACAGGGACAATCAAAAAGCTGTTTGTCGATGATGTGGACAGCTTGGAATTGCTCCTTGCTCATTCAGTCCCGGAGGGTATCGCAAATTTGCTGATCCCGCTGGTGATTTATGTTGCTATGTTTTGTGCGGACTGGAAACTGGCTCTTATGTCTTTGGCCTCTATCCCGATCAGCCTGCTCTCCATGGTCATTATGTACTCTGTTGGAATGAAGCGCATGGGTCCCTACTATCAGTCTGCACAGAAAATGAACAACACGATCATTGAGTACATCAATGGTATGGAGGTTGTCAAGGTTTTCAACCGGGAGAGTGAATCTTACGAGAACTTCCGCAAGGATGTAACGGACTATCGGGATTATACCTTGGCATGGTATAAGGCCGCCTGGCCCTGGATGGCGATATACGGAAGTCTGCTGCCCTGCACTGTTATTCTGACTTTGCCTCTTGGGGCATGGTTTGTTCTCTGTGGCATAAGCACTTTACCTGATTTGATTTTAGTCCTCTGCCTTTCCCTCAGCATTGGGATTCCTCTCCTGAAAGCACTGGGCTTTATGGAGACGATTCCGAATCTGAATTATAAGATCACGGCACTTGAACAGATGTTAAATGCGGCACCGCTGCAAGCTGCTGAGGATGATTTCCACGGACAGGATTTTAACATTTCTTACGATCATGTTTCCTTTGCGTATCAAACGACACAGCCTGGCCCAGATGGGAAACCGATAATAGCGGAAAACGAAGTCCTCCACGATATTACCCTTGTGGCAAAAGCAGGACAAAAAACTGCCCTGGTTGGTGAATCCGGTTCTGGCAAGAGCACCCTTGCAAAACTGTTGATCCACTACTATGACCCGCAGAAAGGGAGCATTTCCATTGGCGGGCAGAAACTTTGTGATATGAGCCTGGAGGCATTGAACAGCCGCATTTCCTATGTGGCTCAGGATCAGTACCTGTTTAACACCTCCCTGCTGGAAAATATCCGTCTTGGACGTTTGGATGCTACCGATGAGGAAGTAATGGAGGCGGCGAAGAAAGCCCAGTGTATGGAGTTTCTGGAAAAGCTGCCGCAAGGTATTCACTCCATGGCGGGCGATGCGGGGAAAATGCTTTCCGGGGGGCAGCGCCAGCGAATTTCCCTGGCGCGAGCAATATTGAAGGATGCCCCGATTGTAGTGCTTGACGAGGCCACGGCCTATGCTGATCCAGAAAATGAGGAAAAAATGGAGGCTGCTATTGCGGAGCTGGTGAAGGGAAAAACCTTGGTAGTTATCGCTCACAAACTTCCCGCTATAATGAACGCAGATCAAATATGCGTTATGGATCACGGAAAGATGGTGGCAACCGGAAAACATCAGGAGCTGATTCAAGCTTGCCCAGAATACCAAAAGTTGTGGAAAGCGGCTCAGGACAGCGCCGAGTGGAAAGTATCTACTGCAAAGGAGGGAAGATAAATGTTTGCATTGATTTCAAGAATCCTGAACCTCTCCGGGAGGTATAAAAGCCGTATTCAGGCTGCATTTCTATGTGCATTTGTCGAGTCCATTCTCTCCAAAATGCCGATCTTCATGGCGTTTATTGTCTTTGCCGGGTTTGCTGATAATACGCTGACTGGAAAGACCTGTCTGTTTGTCGGACTTGGATTATTAGCTGTTGTAGTGGTTCAGACAGTGGTTCACTATTTGAGCGACCGTCTGCAAAGTGCCGCTGGATTTATGATCTTTGCTGATAAACGGATGGAGTTGGGAAATCATTTAAGAAAAATGCCGATGGGTTACTTTACATCGGGGAATATTGGCAAAATCAGCTCTGTTCTCAGTACGGATATGGTTTTCATTGAGGAAGTTTCTATGAGTACCATTGGCAACATGATGAGCTATATGCTGTCTACTTTGGTTTTAGCTGTTTTTATGTTCGTACTGGATTGGAGACTTGGGCTGATTGCGGTAATCATTACCTTGCTGGCATCGCTGGTTGCAAAATATATGAATAAGGTTTCCTTCAAGGAGGCTGTCGGGCGTCAAAACCAAAGCGAGAATTTGACGGATGCGGTCTTGTCTTTTGCTGAAGGAATTGGGGTTATCAAAAGTTACAATCTGCTCGGAGAAAAATCTGACGAATTAACGGAAAACTTCAAAAAATCAAGGGATGTCAATACGAAGTTTGAGCAGAAAATGACACCGTGGACCACTGGCTTAAACATTCTCTATGGCGTGGGTATTGCCGCTATCTTCGGTTTATCCGTTTTTTTACATCAGGAAGGCGTACTCTCCCTGGCTTATCTTTTGGGCGTGCTGCTGTTTGTCTTTGATCTCTTTGGGCCTCTGAAAGCTCTTTATGGAGAAGCAACCCGACTGACCGTGATGAATGCCGCATTAGACCGCATTGAAGCTGTTTTGGACGAGCCCGAACTTCCCGATAACGGAAATCAACATATTCTGTCACAGGCACAGCCGGATCAGCCAGAAGTACAATTTAGCGATGTGGCCTTCGCCTATCAGGACAAGGAAGTCCTGCACAACATCAGCTTCTCTATGCAGAAGAATACCATGACCGCACTTGTGGGACCGTCTGGCGGTGGCAAATCCACGATTGCGAACCTTCTGGCGCGGCTGTGGGATGTGAAATCTGGAACGGTAACGGTTCGCGGGACGGATATTCGGGATGTGCCGCTGGCTGAGTTGATGGAACAAATCAGCATGGTATTCCAGCGCGTGTACTTATTCCAAGACACAATTTATAACAATATCAGCATGGGCAAACCTGACGCCACTGAACAGGAAGTCTATGAGGCAGCTAAGAAAGCTCGGTGTTATGACTTTATCATGGCTCTGCCGGATGGATTTCAGACTGTTGTTGGCGAGGGCGGCGCTACTTTGTCCGGCGGCGAGAAACAGCGTATTTCTATTGCCCGCTGTATTCTGAAAGATGCCCCGATTGTAATTTTAGACGAAGCAACAGCCAGTGTCGATACTGATAATGAAAGTTACATTCAGGAGGCAATCAATGAGCTGGTCAAGGGTAAGACATTACTTGTAATTGCACATCGGCTGAATACCATCCGGCAGGCAGATCAGATTTTGGTAATCTCTAATGGACAGATTAGCGAACAGGGAACCCATGATGAGCTTATGGCAAAAGCCGGAATTTATCAGGAATTTGTCAATATCCGAAAAAAATCTGCTGGATGGAGCCTTACATAAGGGAGGAACGGATGAAACTTCATGCGTCAGGCGAGGACTACTTAGAGGCCATACTAATGCTGCAAAAGAAATCCGGCATGGTACGCTCTGTTGATCTTGCCCGACACATGGGCTTTAGCAAACCGAGTATCAGCCATGCAGTAGGTGTCCTGCGGGACGGTGGCTTTCTGACCGTGGATAAAGATGGTTTTCTCCATCTGACAGACATAGGCCGGGAGATTGCCGAGAAAATTTATGAACGGCACCGATTCTTTACGGAGCAGCTTGTCGCTGCCGGTGTCGATCAGGAAACGGCAGAGCAAGACGCCTGCCGGATAGAACACGCAATCAGCGAGGAATCCTTTCAGAAATTGAAAGACGCTTTAAGGAAGGAAGGTGATGACATGGGAAACTAGCGGTACTTGATTTATCGGAGAATGGCCGGCAGATTGGTGAGAAACTTTTTGTTTTGCTTGATGTTGAGCAGAAACGCGAAATGATACAGTTTGTCCTTGAAACAGAACAACAGCAGGGCTTTTCGGCCATCCCATGTACTAACCCGGATTCTTTTGGCGCACGGATAGATACGTCTCAACCTTTAACAGAAATTCGGGAAGGTGATCTGTATTTTTGTCTGGAAGAAAGAGAGGTCGCTGTCCAAGGGAAAAAGGTAGATTTGTCGGTCAGAGAGTTTAATGCCCTTTACTTATTGCTTATGAATCGAAGACGAGTAATGACCTTTGAAACCATAGCCTACCATGTATGGAGTGAGGAATATGTTGAGAACGAACTAACTGCGATTCATAACATAATGAGTCGGCTGCGGCAAAAACTCAAAATATCCCCGGACATTCCAGATTATATTATCAGTGTGCGCGGTGTTGGATATAAATTTGACACAACGCAGCAAAAGAAGTGAAATTACAACATCTTGATTAACTTCTGAGAAAAAGGTGAACGGAGGCTGATTACTATACCCTATATAATGTCCCCAAAGTAACAGATTGGGGGAAGTATAAAAGCAATACCGTTCTAATCTGTTTGTGCTCCCCCAGGTATGGGGGCAGACATGCACATTTGGAAGGTCCAATATTTCTACAGAAACCGACAACGATATAGCCGAAAATCTTTTAGTGCCGCAGCTCAAAACGCTGCGGCGCTTTTTGTATCGACATATTTTTATCCTTTTCCCCAATACTCAACAAAATATTCCTATGAGCGCGTTCCTGAAATAAAACAGGTACGCGCTTTTTTCATATCTGAAAGGCGGACAAGCCTATCTGATTTTTTTCTTGTAGGCGGAACTCCTGGCTGTCGCTCCCCGCCCTCTGATTTCGATTTTGCCTATCAACTCAAAAATTGAAATTGGAGGATAATCTAATGAAAAAGATCAATCTGCGGGATTATTACCCGTTTTATACAACTGATACCATTGTGGAAGTGCCGGACGAAGTGGCTGATTTGCTCCATGAGTATAAGCTGAATGAGGCGGCTTATATTTTGCGTACATACCGGCACAAAGCATATTTTTCGCTGGACTATGATGCCAATGTCGAGCGTGACGCTCTGGTAATTGTCCTGACACCTGCGGATATTTTGGAACGGAAAGAAGAAAATGCCAGGCTGTATCAGGCACTTGCCTCTTTGCCGGAGAAACAGCGGAATCGGATTTATGCGCACTATTTTCTTGGCATGAGCAAATCGGATATTGCAAAAGCGGAGGGCACCCATAAGAGCCGAATTACTCGCTCTATCAATGCCGGCCTGCGAAGTTTGGAAAAGTTTTTGAAAGAACTTTCCTGACAGACGGCAACTTTGCCCCCGAAAATGAAATGAATAATAGAGGGACATATTCGGCAGACAAGTCCAATGGGTGCGGCCATACAGCACATGCTCTGGTCCACCCCAACTATAAAATGTCATAATGGCCGTGCCCTCGTTGCACTTTGACAACCGAATATACGTTGCTATGGGTACGTCATTCTGTGTTCCGAGCGGCAAATGGAGCGGCGCAAAGACAGGCAGCCAGGGAGGTGATGAATCCGGCTGTCCGAGCGATCCACGCAATCCATTGACCCGGCTGTGGCAGGCCGGGCGCGACGACGGCGCAGATCATAATGGTACTTTTTCACAATCTCTCACGGACTTGAAGGGAAGTCCCTGCGGTGTGCGCTTGCTCTGGCAAAGCGGCGGCATCTGCGGGGCTATGATGCGGTAAAGCTGGCCGCAGCCTATGGCAACCCCGCTTTGTGTAGACAGAGCTGCCGGGGGGCGTGGCAAATACGGCAAGCAAAATCGAAATCAGATACAATGGGCCGGACCTGTTTCTATTTATAGGGCGGGTCCGGCTTATTCATGTGGTTTTGATAGACCAGTAATTTCAGGAAGGAGTTGGTATTATGGAGAATATTACTGCTGGCGGAAGCGGTTCATTGGTAGACATTCGGGATGTCACCGTGGATAAGGAGCTTCCCCGCGAGGAACGAATCACTGAATTTGTGCGCCAGATCAAAAACCCTTACCGTTTTAAGTGCGGACGTTTTACCGTCCGGGCCAGCTTTGCCCCTGGCGGTGCCACCCTGGAGGAATGTATCAAGGGTATTTTACGGTGAAGCAAAATTTCTTCCAGAAAAGGGCTGACTTTCCCGTAAGAGCGTGGTACAATAAGAGTCGGAAAAGGAATTGAATACGGCATAACCACACTTCTTGAATTGCGGGGATTTTTCTGCGCAACGAAAGGAGTGTTTTTTTATGCAGGTTTATAAAGCTATTAAGTATATCCGTCTTTCCTATACGGATGACAAGTCGGTGGAAAGTGACAGCGTTGCCAATCAGCGGCGGCTCATTGATGATTTCATTGCCCGGCACCCGGAGATTGAGGTTGTGGCAGAAAAGATTGACGACGGTTACAGCGGTGTCCTCTTTGACCGTCCAGCATTTCAGGAAATGATGCGGATGATCGAACAGGGCGAGGCTAACTGCGTGATTGTCAAAGACCTCTCCCGCTTAGGTCGTGAGTACATAGAAACAGGCCGTTATATGCGCAGGGTATTTCCAGCCTATGGAGTGCGTTTTATCGCAATTAACGATAATGTAGATACGGAAAATGACGCTGCCGATGATCTCACAGTTTCTGTCAAAAACATTATGAATGAGGCTTACTGTCGGGATATTTCCGTTAAGACACGGAGCGCCCTGGAAGTAAAACGGCGCAGCGGGGATTTTGTAGGTGCTTTTACCATCTATGGTTATGTGAAAGTCGGCGATAAACACAAGAGCCTGGAAGTAGACGAATATGCTGCTAATGTTGTGCGGGATATTTTCAGAAAACGGCTGGAGGGATTCAGCGCTTCCCATATAGCGGATGAACTGAACCGATTAGGAATTCTTTCGCCTTTGGCGTATAAGCGCAATCATGGAATGCCTCATGCAAAAGGTGGCTATACAGACCGAAAGGATTGCAAATGGTCTGCAACTACAATCATCCGCATTTTGCAGGATGAAACTTACACCGGAACACTGGTCCAGGGCAAACAGACAACGCCCCATTTCAAATTAAAAGAGCGTGAGGACAAACCTTCTTCGGAATGGATTCGTGTGGAGGGAACCCATGAAGCGATCATACAAAAGCACGATTTTGATCTGGTGCAACGGCTCCGCAGGATTGACACAAGGACTTCTCCCAAATCGGATAAGGTTTACCTGTTTTCCGGTATTTTGATCTGCGGATGCTGTGGCTGCCGTATGACCCGCAAGACGAACCGCTATAAAGACAAAGAGTATCACTATTATTACTGCCCGACCGGCAAAAAGAATGGCTGCACATCGTCGGTCATGCTGAAAGAGTCGGATCTGATTGAATGTGTGCAGGACAGTTTGAAAGGACATATTGAAAATGTTGCTTCTCTGGATGCCCTGCTGTCCAGTATCAGTCAGGAACGGATCAACCGGGAATTGGCGCAGGAATATGCCGCACAGATCAGAGTAAATGAAAAGCGTGTGGCACAGACCGAGGGCTTTAAGGCAAAACTCTATGAAAATCTGGTGAGTGGAATTCTGACAAAGGAAGAATTTCTCTCTTATAAGCTAAAATACAATGCAGATATTGAACTGTTCCAAAAGGCAATCGCTGAATGGAACGATAAACTTACAGATGTATTGGAAAACCGAAGCGAACGAAACCGTTGGATCAACCATTTTATGAAATTTTCTACTATGGAGGATATTGACCGCCGGGCAGTCATGCAGCTTATCCGAAGCATACGGGTAATGGGTAAAGATGAACTGCATATTGAATTTAATTACCAGGATGAATATCAGAAAGCAATCTCTTTGGCTGAACAGATTGCTACAAAAAATGAAGAAAGGATGGTGAGCTAAATGGCAAGAAAAAGCAGAAAACAGACGGCAGCTCCTATGCCGGCACCATCTTTGTATGTACATGTGGCTCTGTATATCCGTCTTTCTGTGGAGGATAACAAAAAGCGGGGTTGCTCAGTAGAAAACCAAAAACTGGTACTGAATGACTTTCTTTCGGATAAACCGGACTTCGTTGTGTATGATACTTATATCGACAACGGAGCAACAGGGACAAATTTTCACCGCCCTGGATTTCAGCAAATGCTATCTGATATTGAAGCAGGCCACATTAACTGTGTGATTGTTAAGGATCTTTCCCGATTAGGGCGAAATTCTATTGACACAGGTTATTATATCGAACAATATTTTCATGCGCATAATGTTCGGTTCATTGCTGTTACGGATCAGTTTGACACAGCGGATTCCGGAAATCTTCATGGCGGTATCATGCTGCCTTTGAAAAATATGATCAATGAAGCCTATGCTCTGGACATTGGGCGAAAAATCAAAGCACAGGCGCGGCAGGCTATGAAAGATGGCGACTATATTGGTGCACGGGCACCTTACGGTTACAGGAAAGACCCGGATGATTGCCATAAACTTCTGATTGATGAAAATACTGCCCCTGTAGTAAAACAGATTTTTGAATGGGCACATGAACATGTGGCACTGAACCGGATTGTCCGCAACCTAAATGAGATGGGGATTCCGGCACCGAGCCATTATAAAAAGACCACTGGCGAGATTACCAGTCCGGGACTGATCGGAAGCGGCAAATGGCAGACCCGTACAGTGATGAAAATCTTAGAAAGCGAAGTTTATACAGGCGATCTGGTGCAAGGGAAAACAAAGATTGTAGATCATCAGCAGGTCAAGGCTGGAGAAGATAATCTGATTATTGTAAAATGCACCCATGAACCGATTATCAGCCATGAGTTGTTTAATGCAGTTCAGGAATACAGAAAACAGATCTGTGAAGAAAGCAAAGCAACTCCAAAACGTCCCTACACACCAAACATTTTCAAAGGTAAAGTGTTCTGTGCTGATTGTGGCAGAAGCCTTCACAGGCAACGCGCCGAGCGCCGGAAAGGACCCGACACTTACTGGTTCCACTGCCTTACAAACAGCCGGGTGGAAAAAGATAGCTGCAAAGGTGCGATGATACAGGAGAAAGAACTGATTTCTACTGTTACGGCTATTCTTGAAAAAGAGCTGACAGTTGCGCTGGGAATGTCGCTGCCACTCTTTCAGTTGGAGGCAAGACAAAAACAGGAAAAAGATAAGCTGAAAATTCAGATGTCGACCAAACGACAGGAAATTGAAAAAACACGCCGGCTGATTCGTGGCCTATATGAAAATTTTGTGCAGGGTATTTTGACAAATGACGAATACTTTGAATTGAAAGCGGATTATGAACATGCTATCAATACTCTGTCTGGTGAGATTGAAGTATTTGAAAAATCTATGGACTCTCTGGACAACCAGCTTGCCAGATACCGTGCAATGGAAAAGGATGCAAAAACACTGGCACAGGATCACGTACTGACTGCAGAACTGATCGAACGGCTCATTGAACGAATTGAGATAGACCACGAGCGGAATATTCATGTGACCTTCCGTTTCAAAAATGAATTTCAGGGAAAGGCGGTGGAACCGTGCGCAACTATGTGATTGCTCTTTATATCCGTCTTTCTGTGGAAGATTTCAAAACTGAAAGTTTGAGCATACCAAATCAAAAACTGATTCTTCGTGAAAAAGCTATGTCTCTGCCGGAATGGGATGACAGCGAGATTTTGGAATTTATTGACAATGGTCATACGGGGACAAACTTTGAGCGTCCGGCGGTGCAGGAACTTTTAACAATGGTTCAGGCCGGAAAAATCAACTGTATTATTGTAAAAGACCTTTCCCGATTTGGACGTAACAGCATTGAAACCGGCTATTTTATTGAGCGGGTATTTCCTCTTTACCACACCCGTTTTATTTCCGTCAGTGATGATTTTGACACAGCTAATTTCAAAGGTGATACCGGAGGGATTGATATTGCTTTCAAGTATCTTATCAGCGAGTGTTATAGCCGGGATATGTCCATGAAAACCAAAAGTGCAAAATACGCAAAGATGCGTCGTGGGGAATATCAGAGTGTCATCTGTCCTTACGGCTATCGCAAGAGTGCAGACGGACGTATGGAACCGGACGAGGATGTTGCCCCGAATGTACAGATGATATTTCAATGGGCGTTTGAAGGCAACACCGCGGCCGAGATCACAAGAAGACTGTATGCCATGAATATCCCCACCCCTGGGGAATATCGCAAACTTAAAGGCAAGGACTATTATAATGTTTCCCGAACAAACGGCGTTTGGAGTACATCAACGGTTCTGCGTATTTTAGAAGATCAAAGATATATCGGTACCTATGTAATTGGCAAGAGAAAGGTAAAAGAGATTGGCAGCCGACATACACAGTTAAAGGATGAAAGTGAGTGGTTCAAAATACCGAACCATCATCCGGCTATTGTAAGTGTGGATCTATTTGAAAAAGCCAATGCTTCAATTAAGCGTTTCTCTCTGTCAAATAAAAAAACGCATGATTATCTGCTCCGTGGTAAGGTATTCTGCGGATGCTGCGATCATGCAATGTCTCTACGAAATGGTGCGTGGTTTTATTGCCGTCATTCCGAGGTGGCTGAAACGCTTCCTTGTCATGGTGTGCGCATAAAGATGGCCGATCTGGAGCAGGTTGTATTTGAAACAATTCGGGCTCAAATGTGTCCGGCACTGGGAATTGACAGCAATAAGGATAAATTGGATTTGCAGACAGTCCAGCAGGCCGAACATGAAGAAAAACTCCGTTCTATTCAAGACAGCAAGCGGCATCTTTATGAGCAGTATGCGCTTGGAGAGATTGATTTGGAAACCTATCGAACACGAAAAGCGGTTTATGACACGGAACTGGTACGAGCTAAAAATGTTCATGCTGTCATTACTGCACAGACAAAGCAGATAAAAAGTGATTATGAGATCAAGCTGAAACAACAGGAAATTGTGCAGGAAGTCGGAAACGCCAACATGCTGACAAAAGCTCTGATTGACCGGCTTATCAACAAAGTTTACGTCTTTCCAGGAGATCGGATTGAGATTGAATATACAACACGGGATTTCTTAGAAACTAAGGAATCCGAAAAGGTATAACCGTGAACACCCATTTGAAACAGCTATGGGCAGCTATGAAGCTGCCCGAAAAACTTCAAAAAAAGTTATAAATTTTTTTGTCGTGGGCTTGACATACGGGTGCCGTAAATCATGGATACGGATTCGTTTTACACCTGCGGCTTTCGCACCTCTGTCCATCTCGTGATGAAGATAACTTTTTGTGACTGTAAAGATTCGGTCTTTCTTCTTCAGTCCGTAAAGCATCTGCAAATACTCCCTCATTTCTTCACAAAGGAACTTCGGCATTTTGATGATGCGATTACTTTTCTTTGTTTTCGGTGTGGTAATCACATCTTCTCCGTGTAATCGCTGATAGGACTTGTTGATTCTGACCGTTTCTTTCTCAAAATCAAAATCAGCGGCGGTCAGTGCCAACAATTCTCCCTCTCGGATGCCGCACCAGTAGAGCATTTCAAAAGCGTAAAAGGAAACCGGCTTATCCATCATCTCGAATGAGAATTTCTTGTATTCTTCTTTCGTCCAGAACAGCATTTCCTTGTGTTCCTCACTTCCCATATTTCCTGCTTTGGCGGCAGGATTGGAACGCAGCTCATAATACCGCACCGCATGATTGAAGATAGCGGACAACTGATTGTGCAGCGTTTTCAAATAGGTCTGTGAGTATGGCTTTTTCTTTTCGTCCCGATAGGCAAGCATCTCATTCTGCCATGCGATAACCTCTTTTGTGGAAATCTCACTGATTTTCAGCTTGCCGAAATAAGGTAAAATCTTCGTGCAGATGATATGCTCCTTCGTCAGCCATGTGTTCTCCTTCAGACGGCTTTTCATATCCCGGATATACAGTTCGGTAAATGCTTCAAAACTCATATCCATATCGGAAGAGTTCTGCAAC
The DNA here is from genome assembly GCF_015668065.1 of Ruminococcus sp. 1001713B170207_170306_F1. Lineage (NCBI taxonomy): Bacteria > Bacillati > Bacillota > Clostridia > Eubacteriales > Oscillospiraceae > Ruminococcus > Ruminococcus sp. 1001713B170207_170306_F1. Next base: position 212,036 of record NZ_JADPEX010000002.1, read on the forward strand.
TGGAACATTCGCTCCCATTCCTGTGCTTCTTTCTTGGTAGCAAATCCACGCTTGCATTTCTGTTTACGCTCGCCTTTCCAGTTTACATACCTCGCCATCACATACCATGTTCCATTGTCCTCGTTTTTAAATACCGGCATTATTCATCCTCCTTTCCTTATTCCTGTCCTGCCTTATAGGACATAGTGGTATCCCCTTGGGGATTTCCTGCTCCGTAGAGTCTTTCATAGAAATACTGGCGGTTTACCCGTCCTGAAATCGTAATAAAGCCTTTTGCTTTCAATTCCTCATTCAACTGACGGATTAACTTGTAGGCATACGGCTTTGATACGCTTAGTTCCTGTGCCACTTCTTCGGCACAAATAAATCTGTTTTTCATATCATCAATCCCTTCTTTCGTTTTTTATTGCCGTTCTATCCGAATGAAGTTCCAGCAGGTATTCCCTGTTCGGCACTGTGCTGTCCCGATATATCGTAATATGTCAGGTGCTCGCTTGCTTTCTGTCAAGGTCTTGGCGGTTTATACTGTTCGGACGGTCATTTCGTTTTTATTAAACTTATTTGTTTAATTTCGAACTTATTATACTAAGCATATTTGTTTGTGTCAAGTGGCTTTGCGAAAAATATTAAACTTTTTTGTTTTGTATTGTCTTGACTTATCCTAAACATATCTGCTATACTCATAGTAAAATACATACAAGGAGTGGACACGTTATGGCGATTGGAGAGAGAATCCATTTTTTCCGCATTCTGCGTGGAATGACACAAAAATATCTTGGTACGATTGTCGGCTTTCCTGAGCGAAGTGCCGATGTACGTTTGGCACAATACGAAACAGGAACAAGAAAACCGAAGGCGGAACTTACTGCTGCACTGGCACAGGCTCTGGATGTTTCCCCTCATGCCCTCGATGTGCCTGACATTGACAGCTATATCGGGCTGATGCACACTTTGTTTACCCTTGAAGATTTGTACGGTCTGACTGTCAGTGAATCAGACGGAAAAATCTGTCTGAAAGTCGATACTTCCAAAGGCAAAGATGCTCACGAACTCCAGAAAATGCTGTATGCCTGGAAAGAACAGGCTGACAAGCTATCTTCTGAGGAAATCAGTAAAGACAAATACGATGAGTGGCGTTACCACTACCCAGAATTTGATACTACGCAAACATGGGCAAAAGTCCCATCACAGGCACTTAGCGACGCTCTAATAAATTCTTTAAAGGAGGAACATCTATGAAGCATCTGTTTAAGGCAACAAAAATGGGTTGGGCTAAAGAAAAAGAAGGTATCTATTTCGATTCAAGCACTTTCACCGCCGAAGAAGCCAAACAAGAGTTCAAAGAATATCACGGAACAACAGATAGGGGGTATCCTTACACTGGTTACGAATATGATGGTCAAAAATATCATGATGTAACTTATTTAGGTGAATTTGAAGATGATGAATTACCCCATAATGATATCGAGTTGATGGATATTCTTATAAAGCGTCAGCAAAAAAATAAATAAGCACGACAAAAAGCCCTTAGCTATGAGTTTTTACCCACAGCTAAGGGCTTTTTAGATAAATATGGATTTATTTGTTGCACAACCACCTGTCAATCATTCTCTAACCCGAAAACCACCGGATTACAAGAATAATGGCTCTTATGCAACTGTTATCAATTTGTTATCAAAAGACTTTTAAAAGTGCCGCAAACCCGCATAAGTGCTTGGTTTACTAAGCATTTTTGTTTATTCAAACTCCAGACAGACAGTATGCTATATAAGTGAAAATCATTGATTTTAAGGCATTTTCAGGAACTATCAACCACTAAAATTTATATGAAAAAAAATAAAAAATGCAATAAAAATGCAATCGAAGTACATTCAGATTTTATAAGATAGACCAGCAAACCTCAATATCATCCCAAAATAGACGTTCAAGAATGAGCGTCTATTTTTTGTTTCAAAATTAAATGGGGCTGAAAACAGCCCCGATGGGAATTGGAGATTTGACCCTCCCGGATTCTTCATGTCATGCCAGCCGTAATTTTTCCCACTGCCCCTGCACACTTTAGCAAAAATTCCCAGAAATTCCGTTGCCCACCATAATGCTTTTTACAGTCGTTATTATTGTCATAACCGTACCTCCTGATATTATAAATCTCCACTGAAATCTACTTTTAAGTTGTTGGGAGTACATGACAGAGCTGCATGAGAAAATACAAGCTAACAATCCTAACCATGACCACTTAATTTTTAACACTTAGATAATATCACAACCCTGTAATTTCTTCAATAGCCCCAGAAAGGATGTGATACTACGAAGAACTCACCACCGCTGGAGCGTTCCCCTCCGCTTCCAGACCAGAACCCAAAACCAACAAACACAACATTCAGAAAGGACAGATACATCTATATGGAATTAAAATTCGTTATCCCCAACATGGAAAAAACATTTGGCAACTTGGAGTTTGCCGGAGAAGACAAAACAGAACAGAGAAGAATCAACGGACGCATGGCGGTACTCTCTCGCAGCTTCAATCTTTATTCAGACGTACAGAGGGCAGATGATATTGTGGTTATCCTCCCTGCTGAAGCAGGAGAGAAACATTTTGACTTTGAGGAACGTGTGAAGCTCGTCAATCCTCGTATCACCGCAGAGGGCTATAAAATCGGCACAAGGGGCTTTACCAACTACATTTTACACGCTGACGATATGGTAAAAGCGTAAGGAAAAGGAGGACATCAGACTATGAGATTAGCAAACGGAATCGTGATTGACAAGGAAGCAACATTCGGGGCATTGAAGTTTTCTGCCCTCCGCCGTGAGGTTCACCTCCAGAATGAAGACGGCTCGGTATCAGAAGAAATCAAAGAACGTACCTATGACTTAAAATCCAGAGGGCAGGGGCGTATGATTCAGGTTTCCATCCCTGCCAGCGTGCCGTTAAAGGAGTTCGATTACAACGCAGAGGTAGAAATTATCAATCCTGTGGCGGATACCGTAGCAACGGCTACCTTTCAGGGAGCAGAGGTGGACTGGTACATCAAGGCGGAGGATATTGTCCTGAAAAAAGGGGCTGCCATGAATCCGCAGCAGCCGAAAAAAGATGAAGTAGTTAGAAAATAGGAATAGACATGGTTACTGAATATAAATAACATAGGTCAAGATTTTTTGCATAGCATCCAAAACCTTTAGTAGCCGAATTACTCATACAGCGAGTAGTTCGGCTACACCTTTCATAAGTTATTATAAAAAGTTTTCAATCAATAAAAATATAACTAAATCAATAAGCAAACTATCTTGTATAGTGGAACAGAACGGTAAAATCTTATTATAGTTAGTAAGAATAAAAGATATTAGTTGCTTACCGATTTTGGGTATTGCTGACATGTTCGATGAATCAAAAGTTGATTTAGACGTTGATGACGTTGTTAGAGATAACAATAACTCTGTTTTTGTATCTGTTTTCTCTCGATGAAAAGAAAAAGTAGTAGAATGTTTAATTTTTTTCATAACAATCCTCCTTAGCTGTTTGAGGTTAGCAACATGAATCTACTTTCATGCCGGTATCATCTAGTTATATTTATTGTATAACACTTATTCATTCTTTTTGTCAAGATTAAAAATTTAATTTATGAAAAGGAGGATTTCAGTATGAAACCATTTTTCCCCCGTGGAAAACGTATCCGTCCCACGGATAAAGACCTTGTGTTCCATACTTCCCTTGCCGCCCTGTTCCCTGTCTTCCTGCTGGTTGTCCTGCTGTTTCATATCCGGCAAATTGCCGGAACCAACTGGCAGGAAGTGTCCCTCTCCCAGATAACACAGGATGTAAATCTCCCTTATCTGCTATTCAGCATGGGCGTGGCAGGAATGGTGTGCCTTACAGCCGTTCTTCTGTTCTGGCGATACCGCAGGGATGAAGTAAAGCAGCTCATCCACCGTCAAAAGCTGGCAAGGATGGTATTGGAAAACAAGTGGTATGAATCAGAGCAGAGAAAAGAAGACGCTTTTTTCAAGGACTTGTCTTCCAGCCGTTCCAAAGAAACCATCACTTACTTTCCCAAAATCTACTACCGGATGAAACAGGGCTTGCTCCATATCCGTGTGGAAATCACCTTGGGGAAATATCAGGAACAGCTCTTAAACTTGGAGAAAAAGCTGGAAAGCGGCTTGTACTGTGAGCTGACGGATAAGGAATTAAAGGATTCCTATGTGGAGTACACCCTGCTCTATGATACCATTGCCAACCGTATCTCCATTGAGGATGTACAGGCAAAGGACGGCAGGCTCCGGCTTATGAAAAATGTCTGGTGGGAGTATGATAAGCTCCCCCATATGCTCATTGCCGGAGGAACCGGCGGCGGAAAGACCTACTTCATCCTGACCCTCATTGAAGCCCTGCTCCGCACCAACGCTGTCCTGTTCGTGTTAGACCCAAAGAACGCTGACCTTGCGGATTTACAGGCGGTTATGCCGGATGTGTACTACAAAAAGGAAGATATGCTCGCCTGCATTGACCGTTTCTATGAAGAAATGATGAAACGCAGCGAAGACATGAAGCTCATGGAGAATTACCGGACAGGGGAAAACTACGCTTACTTGGGACTTTCGGCACATTTCCTTATCTTTGATGAATATGTGGCATTTATGGAAATGCTCGGCACAAAGGAAAACGCCGCCGTCCTCAACAAATTAAAACAAATCGTTATGCTTGGGCGGCAGGCTGGCTTCTTCCTGATTCTCGCCTGCCAGCGTCCGGACGCAAAGTATCTGGGGGACGGAATCCGTGACCAGTTCAATTTCCGTGTGGCTCTGGGGCGGATGTCGGAAATGGGCTATGGGATGATGTTCGGGGAAACCACAAAGGACTTCTTCCTAAAGCAGATAAAGGGGCGTGGCTATATGGATGTGGGAACTAGCGTTATCTCGGAGTTTTACACGCCCCTTGTACAAAAAGGACACGATTTCCTCAAAGAAATAAAAAAACTGACAGACAGCAGGCAGGGAGTGCAGGCGGCGTGCGAAGCGAAAGCCGCAGAAGCGGACTGACCTGCTGTGGCTGGTGTGCCGCAAGGCACGCCAGCATAAACCCCTCGTATCTAACAGAGGGGTACAAATCGACAGGCAACAACCAAACAACAGGGCAGAATCCCATGGTACACAAGGGATTTTCCCATATCCGGCGTGTGTCAACAAGGCTCTGAAAGTTGACATACGCTTTTTTAGACAGGAGGGATTTTCACTGAATGAAGAAACATGGGTACGGGACATCAAAGAAAAACGGGAAAGTTACGGTATCTCACAACAGAAACTTGCCCTAGCTGCCGGAATCACCCGTCCGTACCTGAGCGACATTGAAACAGGCAAGGCTCACCCGTCCGAAGTATTACAGGAAGCCATCACGGAAGCTCTGGAACGATTCAACCCAGACGCTCCCCTTGAAATGCTCTTTGACTATGTGCGGATTCGCTTTCCCACTACGGATGTGAAGCATATCGTGGAAGACGTGCTGCGGCTAAAGCTCCCCTACTTTATCCATGAAGACTACGGTTTCTACTCTTACACAGAGCATTACTATCTGGGGGATATTTTCGTTCTGGTATCACCGGAACTGGAAAAAGGGGTGCTGCTGGAACTGAAAGGGCGTGGCTGCCGCCAGTTTGAAAGCTATCTGCTGGCACAGGAACGGAGCTGGTATGAGTTTTTCATGGATGTTCTCATGGAGGACGGCGTGATGAAGCGGCTTGACCTCGCCATCAATGACAAAACGGGAATCCTGAACATTCCCCATCTGACAGAGAAGTGCCGGAATGAGGAATGTATCTCGGTCTTCCGCAGCTTCAAAAGCTACCGCAGCGGCGAACTGGTACGGCGTGAGGAAAAAGAATGTATGGGGAACACCCTGTATATCGGCTCCCTCCAAAGTGAGGTGTACTTCTGCATTTACGAAAAGGACTATGAGCAGTACAAAAAGCATGATATTCCCATTGCGGACGCAGAGGTAAAGAACCGCTTTGAAATCCGGCTGAAAAATGAGCGTGCCTTTTACGCCATCCGTGACCTGTTAGAACATGACAATCCAGAACGGACAGCCTTTCAAATCATCAACCGCTATGTCCGGTTCGTGGACAAGGACGATACGAAACCCCGTTCTGACTGGCGTATCAGTGAGGAATGGGCGTGGTTCATTGGGGAACACAGGGGAAGCCTGAAACTGACAACCAAACCGGAACCCTATTCCTTTGAACGCACCCTGCACTGGCTCTCCCATCAGGTAGCACCCACATTAAAGCTGGCTCTCCGTCTGGATAAGATGAACCACACCCAGATTGTCCATGACATCATCACCCATGCAAAGCTGACGGAGAAGCACGAAAAAATCCTGAAGCAGCAAGCCGCCGCTGCAAAGGAGGTGGTGCTTTAACGGCGGCAATTTTGGAACCTAAGAACTCTTACAGGAAAGAAAGGAGCTTTTATGAATTTCGGACAGAATCTTTACAACTGGTTTTTATCCAACGCCCAGTCCCTTGTGCTGCTGGCAATCGTGGTAATTGGACTGTACCTCGGATTTAAGAGGGAATTTTCCAAACTTATCGGTTTTCTGGTAGTTTCCCTTGTAGCGGTTGGGCTGGTCTTCAATGCGGACGGTGTAAAGGACATCTTACTGGAACTGTTCAATAAGATTATCGGTGCATAGAAAAACCCATTTTACACTTCCGTTATGGAGCAAGCTCTGATTGCTTCATGGCGGAAGTCCACTAGGGGCTTGGGGAGCGTAACTCCCCAAAAGAAAGAAGATGTAATATGATAGTGTATGATAATTGAGATAAACTAAGAATGGTGGTATAATTTCTTTATATAGTAATTGAAAGCGGAGGAAATGTATGAAGGATTTTATTGATTTTTTGAAATTACCACCGAACATTTTAGGAGCTTTATCTATTGCCAGTGGTACATTATTATTATTGCCTCAAAAGTTAGCCCAAAAGTTTTATATTATAAATTTTCGAGAAAAATATGGTTTTACAATAGGCATTGTTTTTGTGATTTCCACAGCCTTACTAATAGTTTTATTACTATCTAAAATTTTTCATTTCTTTTATGACAAGTATGCTTCAAAGAGATTAGGAACTGCTCAGATTAAATATTTGAAAAATATGACACCAGAACAGGTGACAATCATTCGGGAGTTTTTACGTGAACCAACTCACACCCTGCCATTACCCATGAACAATGGATTAGTAATAGAACTTCAACATTTACAAATATTAACCCCTGCCGGACAAACTCATTTAGTAAGTATGTTAGACCCACAAATCAATTATTTTTTACAACCTTGGGTAATTAAAAAAATCAATAGTGATGAAGAATTAAAGCGAATATTTTATTAGAAAAATGGCAACTGACAAACAAAGTTAGTTGCCATTTTTTGTTCTAAGAAAGGACGTGATACTAATTGAGAAAATGAGAATCTACATCCTGAACACCACACGGTTTTACCATGAGGATTTTGAGGAGTACCCTGGGGCATGGTTTTCCTGTCCCGTGGATTTTGAGGAAGTCAAGGAACGTCTTGGCGTTCAGAGTGAGGAAGAAATCGAAATTGAAGACTATGAGCTGCCGTTTCCGTTGGAGGGCAACACAAGGCTCTGGGAAATCAACGCCCTTTGCCGGATGGTACAGGAAATGCAGGGAACGCCCCTCTATTATGAAATGGATGTGGTACAAAAGCGGTGGTTTTCCAGCTTTACGGAATTTATCGACCACAAAGACCAGATACGCTGCTATCCGGTTCAGGACGGGGAATCCCTCGCCCGTTATCTGGTGCAGGAGGTACAGATATTTGGAGAAGTACATCCAGACCTGTTGAACCATATCGACTACGCTTCCATTGGTCGGGAGCTGGAAACCAGCGAAAACTATCTGTTTACGGACAATGGTATCTTTTATTACCGCTAAAAGGAGGTGGAGGAACTTGGAAGAAATGCGGATTTACATTGCCAACTTAGGAAAATACAATGAGGGCGAACTGGTAGGGGCATGGTTCACGCCGCCTGTGGATTTTGAGGAAGTCAAGGAACGTATCAGTTTGAATGATGAATATGAGGAATACGCCATCCATGACTATGAACTGCCCTTTGAGATTGACGAATATACCCCCATTGAGGAAGTCAACCGCCTGTGTGAAATGGTGGAGGACTTACCGGAGTACATTCAGGAGGAACTATCAGAGCTGCAATCCTACTTTGGCAGTATCGAAGAACTCTGTGAGCATGAAGACGATATTATCTGCCATTCCGGCTGTGACGATATGGCGGATGTGGCTCGCTACTATCTGGAAGAAAGCGGACAGCTTGGAGAACTTCCGGCACACTTACAAAACTATATCGACTATGCAGCCTATGGGCGTGACATGGAATTGGAGGGAACCTTTGTTGTCACGAACCACGGCGTATATGAAATCTTACGGTAGACCCGTCTGTATCTCTTTCAGGAAATACAGGCGGATTTTTTATTCAGGGGCGGCTCTTTTGCTGTCCCCATCTTTTAGAAAGGACGGACAACATGAAGAAAATACGAAGCTATACCAGTATCTGGTCGGTGGAAAAGGTACTCTATTCCATCAATGATTTTAAGCTGCCATTCCCCATCACGTTCACACAGATGGCGTGGTTCGTGGTATCGGTGTTTGCAGTTATGCTCTTGGGGAACCTCCCTCCCCTTTCATTCATTGACGGGGCATTTTTAAAATATTTCGGCGTACCTTTTGCCCTCACTTGGTTCATGTGCCAGAAGACCTTTGACGGGAAGAAGCCTTACGGCTTCCTGAAATCCGTACTGGCATATCTGGTACGCCCGAAACTGACCTATGCAGGAAAGCCCGTGAAGCTGGAAAAGGAATATCCAGCACAGCCCATCACGGCAGTAAGGAGTGATATTTATGGCATATCCGATTAAATACATCGAAAATAACCTTGTGTTCAACCATGACGGGGAGTGCTTCGCTTACTATGAGCTGCTTCCCTACAACTATTCCTTTTTAAGCCCTGAACAGAAATATCAGGTACACGATTCGTTCCGGCAGCTTATCGCCCAGAACAGGGACGGGAAGATTCACGCCCTGCAAATCAGCACCGAATCCAGCATACGGGCAGCACAGGAACGCTCCAAACAGGAAGTAACAGGCAAGTTAAAAGATATTGCCTGTGCAAAGATTGACGCACAGACCGAAGCCCTGATTTCCATGATAGGGGAAAATCAGGTGGACTACCGCTTTTTTATCGGCTTCAAGCTGCTTGTCAATGAGCAGGAAGTCACCATGAAGCAGTTTCGCAGGGAAGCAAAGACCGCCGTTTCCGATTTTCTCCATGAAGTCAACCACAAACTCATGGGAGATTTTGTTTCCATGAGCAATGAAGAAATCTGGCGGTTTCAGAAGATGGAAAAGCTGCTGGAAAGTAAAATCTCACGCCGCTTCAAAGTCCGGCGGCTTAACAAGGACGATTTTGGCTATCTGATTGAGCATTTATACGGGCAGACCGGAACCGCCTACGAAGATTATGAGTATTATCTTCCGAAGAAACGGTTTCAGCAGGAAACGCTGGTGAAATACTATGACCTCATCAAACCCACCCGTTGTCTGATAGAGGAAAACCAGCGGTATCTGAAAATCGAACAGGAAGACGGGACAGTTTATGCCGCCTACTTTACTATCAACAGCATTGTAGGGGAACTGGACTTCCCATCCTCGGAAATCTTTTACTATCAGCAGCAGCAATTCACTTTTCCCATTGATACCTCTATGAATGTGGAGATTGTGACAAACCGGAAAGCCCTCTCCACGGTGCGGAACAAGAAAAAAGAGCTGAAAGATTTGGACAACCACGCATGGCAGAATGACAGTGAAACCAGTACAAACGTGGTGGACGCTTTAGACAGCGTAAATGAGCTGGAATCCACCTTAGACCAGAGCAAGGAATCTATGTATAAGCTGTCCTATGTGGTGCGTGTGACGGCTCCCGACTTGGAAGAACTGAAACGCCGCTGCAATGAGGTGAAAGATTTTTATGACGATTTGAACGTGAAGCTGGTTCGCCCCTTTGGAGATATGCTGGGGCTGCATGGGGAATTTCTCCCTGCCAGCAAGCGGTATCTGAACGATTACATCCAGTATGTAACCAGCGACTTCCTCGCTGGTCTTGGCTTCGGGGCAACCCAGATGTTGGGGGAACCGGAGGGCATTTATATCGGGTACAGCCTTGATACGGGAAGAAACGTGTACTTAAAGCCTGCCCTTGCCAGTCAAGGAGTAAAAGGCTCCGTCACCAACGCCCTTGCTGCCGCTTTTGTCGGCTCCCTCGGCGGTGGAAAATCATTCAGCAACAACATGATTGTCTATTATTCCGTATTATTTGGGGCACAGGCTCTCATTGTTGACCCGAAAGCAGAACGGGGACGGTGGAAAGAAACCCTGCCGGAAATCGCCCATGAAATCAATATCGTAAACCTGACTTCGGAGGAACAGAACAGGGGCTTACTTGACCCGTATGTGATTATGGAGAACCCAAAGGATTCCGAATCACTGGCAATCGACATCCTGACTTTTTTAACAGGCATTTCCAGCCGTGACGGAGAGAAGTTCCCTGTTCTTCGGAAAGCCATCCGTGCGGTAACAAACAGTGAGGAACGGGGGCTTTTCAAGGTGATTGAAGAACTTCGGGCGGAGGGAACCACCATCAGCACCAGCATAGCCGACCATATCGAATCCTTTACGGACTATGACTTTGCACACCTGCTCTTTTCGGATGGGGATGTCACACAGTCCATCAGCCTTGAAAAGCAACTCAACATCATTCAAGTGGCGAATTTGGTGCTGCCGGATAAGGAAACCTCGTTTGAAGAATACACCACAATGGAGCTACTTTCCGTGGCAATGCTCATTGTAATCAGCACCTTTGCCCTCGACTTCATCCATACCGACCGCAGCGTGTTTAAGATTGTGGATTTGGATGAAGCATGGAGCTTCTTACAGGTGGCACAGGGCAAGACACTCTCCATGAAGCTGGTTCGTGCCGGACGTGCCATGAACGCAGGCGTTTACTTTGTCACCCAGAACACGGACGATTTGCTGGATGAAAAGCTGAAAAACAATCTGGGCTTGAAATTTGCGTTCCGTTCCACAGACATCAACGAAATCAAGAAGACCCTTGCCTTTTTCGGGGTGGATTCCGAAGATGAAAACAACCAGAAGCGGCTCCGTGACTTGGAAAACGGACAGTGCCTTATCAGTGATTTATACGGGCGTGTGGGAGTCATACAGTTCCATCCTATCTTTGAAGACCTGTTCCATGCCTTTGATACCAGACCGCCCGTAAGAAAAGAGGTGGAGGAATGAAGATAAGAAAGCCCATCCAACAGGGGACAGCTCTTGTCCCTTGCCGGACAAAGGGAGAAAACTCTTTTAAAAAAATCGGGAGTATAGCAGGAAAAGTGCTTCTGGCACTCCTTTTCATCCTCCTGCTGTTTGCAGTCTTCGGCACAGCCGCCCACGCTGCCGGACTGGTGGATGATACGGTGGACGCTGCCAACGAATACAGCAAATATCCTCTGGACAACTACCAGCTTGATTTTTATGTGGACAGCGGATGGGACTGGCTCCCGTGGAACTGGCTGGACGGTATCGGAAAACAGGTGATGTACGGGCTATATGCCATCACAAATTTTATCTGGACAATCAGCCTGTACCTTTCCAACGCCACGGGGTATCTGATTCAGGAAGCCTACTCGCTGGACTTCATTTCCTCTACGGCGGATTCCATTGGAAAAAATATGCAGACCTTGGCAGGCGTTACCACAGGCGGCTTGTCCTCGGAGGGATTTTATATCGGGTTCCTGCTGATTCTCATTCTGGTGGTGGGGATTTACGTTGCCTACACAGGGCTTATCAAACGGGAAACCACAAAAGCCATCCATGCCGTTGTCAATTTCGTGATGGTGTTCGTGCTGTCCGCTGCCTTTATCGCCTATGCCCCTGATTATATCGGGAAAATCAATGAATTTTCCGCAGACATCAGCAATGCCAGCCTGACCCTTGGTACAAAGATTGTGCTGCCGAACTCGGAAAGTCAAGGAAAAGACAGCGTGGATTTGATACGGGACAGCCTGTTTTCCATACAGGTAAAGCAGCCGTGGCTCCTGCTGCAATACGGCAACTCAGATGTGGAAAGCATTGGGGCTGACCGTGTGGAAAGCCTGCTCTCAACCAGCCCAAACGAAAACAATGGGCAGGACAGGGAAGAAATCGTAGTGGAGGAAATCGAAGACAGGGAAAACACCAACCTTACCATCACAAAGACCATCAACCGCTTGGGAACCGTCTTCTTCCTGTTCATGTTCAATATGGGTATCTCCATTTTTGTATTCCTGCTCACAGGGATAATGATTTTCTCACAGGTGCTTTTTATCATCTACGCCATGTTCCTGCCTGTGAGCTTTCTCCTTAGCATGGTTCCCTCTTTTGAGGGGATGTCAAAACGTGCCATTACAAAACTGTTCAACACCATCCTTACCAGAGCCGGAATCACCCTGATTATCACGGTAGCGTTCAGTATTTCCACCATGCTCTACAACCTGTCTGGGGAATATCCGTTCTTCCTGACGGCGTTCTTGCAGATAGTGACCTTTGCCGGAATTTATTTCAAGCTGGGGGATTTGATGGGGATGTTCTCCTTACAGAGTGGGGATTCCCAAAGCATGGGGAGCCGTATCATGCGAAGACCCCGTATGCTCATGCACGCCCATATGCACCGTTTACAGCATAAGTTAGGACGTTCTGTGGCGGCTCTTGGGGCTGGTACGGCTGCCTACCATGCAGGAAAACAGGCTGGCTCAGACCAGAGAACTGCTTCCAGCTCCGGCTCTTCCAAACGGACGCAGGCAGACCACAGCAGACCAGACGGACAGGCAGCACCGGAAAAGGAATCCGCATGGAAACGGGCTGGCTCTGCGGTAGGTGCGGTGGCAGATACCAAAGATAAGATAGCCGATACTGCCGGACAGCTTCGGGAGCAGGCAAAGGATTTGCCTGTCAATGCAAAGTACGCCCTTTACCACGGGAAAACACAGGTATCAGAGGGAGTACGGGATTTTACTTCCAGCGTGACCCAGACCCGAACTGCCAGAGCCGAACAGCGAAACGCACAGGCAGAAAGCCGCAGACAGACCATTGCAGAACGCAGGGCGGAACTGGAACAGGCAAAACAGCCGCAAAAGACAGCTTCCGAAGCACCCAAAGGGGCGGCTCCTGTCCATGAACGCCCTGTTACTGCAAAGCAGCCAGAAGATTTCCGACATCATGCAGGAAAACCAGCCATGCAGCCAGCTTCCCCATCCATCAGGGAACGGGGACAGGTTTCTTATGGGGGAACTGTGGCGGAACGGGCTTCGGTTCCGGTGGTAAAAGCAGCTTCCATCCACCATGAGCAAACACCGCCAGTAAGGACGGAACGCCAGATACTCCCTCCGGTTTCCCCAGACAAACCAGAGGAAAGACAAAAGACAAGTCCCACCATCACCCCTGCTGCTCCCCATCCGGCAAGACCTGTCCAGAATGATACGGCTCCTGTGATACCGGAAAGAAAACGGGCTGCCCCTGTGGTAAAAGAATCGAACTTTACCATCCGGCGTACCACCGCCAGAAAGGAGTGGACAAAAACGGTAAAAGCGGCTGCCAAACAAAAGCAAGGGGAGAAACCATGAAGTTAAGACACCTTTTCTTTGCCTGTTCCGGCGTGTTCGTGATGATGTTCTCCCTGCTCCTTTTGGTGGTAATTGTCTTCTCGGATGAGGAAGACGGCGGAAGCGGCGGAAACCTTATCTATGGGGGCGTGAGCGTATCACAGGAAGTCCTCGCCCATAAACCTATGCTGGAAAAGTATGCAAAGGAATATGGCATAGAAGAATACTTAAATGTGCTGCTCGCCATCATTCAGGTGGAATCCGGCGGCACGCTGGAAGACGTTATGCAGTCCTCGGAATCTCTGGGGCTTCCTCCGAACTCCCTTAGTACAGAGGAATCCATCAAACAGGGCTGCAAGTATTTCTCGGAACTGCTCGCAGCAGCAGAAACAAAGGGCTGTGACTTAAACAGCGTGATTCAGTCCTATAACTACGGCGGCGGTTTTTTAGATTATGTAGCAGGACACGGGAAAACGTACACCTTTGAACTGGCAGAGAGCTTCGCAAGGGACAAATCCGGCGGAAAGAAAGTCACCTACACCAACCCTGTTGCGGTAGAGAAAAACGGAGGCTGGCGGTATTCCTACGGAAATATGTTCTATGTCCTCTTGGTATCGCAATACCTGACCGTGGCACAGTTTGATGATGAAACGGTGCAGGCTATCATGGAGGAAGCCTTAAAGTATGAGGGCTGGACGTATGTGTACGGGGGCGATTCCCCCTCCACTTCCTTTGACTGTTCGGGACTGGTGCAGTGGTGCTATGGCAAGGCAGGAATCGCCCTGCCACGGACAGCACAGGAACAGTATAATGTGACGCAGCACATCCCCCTGTCCGAAGCAAAAGCAGGGGATTTGGTCTTTTTCCACTCCACCTACAACGCCGGAACCTACATCACCCATGTGGGGCTGTATGTGGGAAATAACCGGATGTACCATGCCGGAAATCCCATTGGTTACGCAGACCTGACAGGCTCCTACTGGCAACAGCACCTTGCCGGAGCCGGACGAATCAAACAATAAGAAAGGATGAACCGATATGATTCAGATTAGAAAAGAGGATAACCAGAAAAAGCAGAAAGAAAAGAAACTGAAAGTTTACAAAGTCAATACCCACAAAAAAACCGTGATTGCCCTGTGGGTGCTGCTGGCAATGAGCTTCCTGTTTGCCGTCTATAAGAATTTCACGGCGATAGACATTCATACTGTCCATGAAACCAAAGTGATTGAGGAAACCATCCTCGACACTCACAAGATAGAAAACTTTGTGGAGAATTTCGCAGAAGTCTACTATTCATGGGAACAGTCCGCCACTTCCATTGACAACCGGACAAACGCTTTAAAAGGGTATCTCACCGGAGAGCTGCAAGCCCTGAATGTAGATACTGTCCGAAAGGACATCCCCGTATCGTCTGCCCTGACCGATTTTCAGATATGGGAAATTACAAAAGAAAAGGAGCAGCATTATCAAGTGACCTATACAGTGGAACAGCGTATCACAGAGGGAGAATCCAGTAAAACCGTCCGTTCCGCCTATCAGGTGACGGTCTATGTGGACGGCTCTGGAAACCTGACGATTATCCAGAACCCAACCATCACCAGCGTTCCTGTAAAATCCGGTTACACCCCAAAAGCGGTACAAAGTGACGGTACGGTGGATTCCATCACCACGGAGGAAATCAACGAATTTCTCACTACCTTTTTCAAGCTGTACCCTACGGCAACCGCAAAAGAGCTGACCTATTATGTGAATGAGGGCGTGCTGAAACCTGTGGGGAAAGAATATATCTTCTCGGAACTGGTAAATCCTGTCTACAACCGAAACGGAAATCAGGTGACAGCTTCCCTTGCAGTAAAATATCTGGATAACCAGACCATGACAACACAGGTATCGCAGTTTTACCTTGTGCTGGAAAAGAACGGGGAAAACTGGAAAATTGTGAAATAGTTATAGAGAAACGTGCATTTCTCATTTGGAGATTTGCACGTTTCTCTTACAAAGTATTTAAAAGAAATTTTCGTTTAATCTTTATATTTTTGATTAGCTCCCAGCAGTAGTGTATCAATTGCTTCGGATAATTCTTTTCTTACTTTATCAGGATTTGAAAAGGCATATCTTAATTGTAATGTTGTATAACCATGAAGCATACCTGTTACCATGCTCAAAATTTCAGTGGTCTTATCTGGATTAAAGCCACATGAGCAAATAAGTGTTTTAAGTAAAGATAGATAATCATTAAAAATGATTGCTGTTTCCTCTGTTCCATTCCAACTAGCCCATTGAATTATTTCATACACACCGGGATGTTCAATCATATAATTAAGATATTCAACTGCCACTAATTTTAACGCTGAATCCCCTGTCTTACCGATTGCTGCACGAATCATTTTTTCATTCATAGTACGCATACCACTATGTGCTATCTCCCTAAGAAGTTCATCCAAACTTCCTATATGATTATATAAGGAGGGGGTACGAATCCCTAAATTTTCAGCAATAGCTTTCAAAGAAACATTATGAAGTCCATTTCTATCAGCCATATCAGACGCTGTTTTTATAACTTCGGCTCTTGTAACTCGCATATTCATTTTCCTCTTTCTTCACATCATTTACCTCATTTTAAGTAATTAAATTAGCGAAGTCAATAATTAGGTTAGAAAAAAAGAACTTTTATATTGACAAATTGTATTATAATATTTAATATTACTAATATAATTAGTTTTGATACTACTATAATTAGTTTATGAAAGGAACTACAAATATGTGTACAAGATTTGTGTATAATGGGAAAGAAACCATTGTTGGGTTCAATTTTGATATTGACCTTTCTGAATGGGAACATACCGTAATTGCTGAAAAAGACCGTTTTTTTATAGGGATAAAAATGTCCGATAATAAGTATCACTCTTTTCACGGAATCAATAGAAATGGGAATGTTGGCACATTGTTGTATGTACATGGAAATGACAATGCACAATTTTGCGGTAATGAATCATGCTATACAATAGCTGATTTGACAGAAAATTTTATAAAAGGCAACCTCTCTTTTGATGATTCATTGGAAATAGTGAAAAAAAAGAAAATTACTTATGCTCCTGACACTACTATGCAGGCTATGTTTTCGGATAGAACTGGGCGTGTTCTCATTATTGAACCGGGGATTGGGTATCGTTTGGAAAAAGAAAAATATTCCTTAATAACAAATTACTCCATTCTAAAACCAGAATTGACTAATCCATATGTTTTATCTGGGGATAACAGATATGAAAAGGCAAAGGATTTACTGCAAGGATATGGAGAAAACTTCTCTATTTCCAACGCCTTTGATGTACTTAGGTCAGTACGTCAGGAAGGACTTTGGGCAACCAGAGTTTCTTTTGTATATTCCGTTGCTAAAAATAAGGTATATTATGTGTTGAACAATGATTTCAAAAATATTGCAGAGTATCAATTCTAATATCACTGCAATTATAAACAAAAGTGGAGGATTTACATTTCCCCCACTTCCTTAGATTTGACAATACCATCTGCGACGCTTTCCATAATAACAAGGTCAGCGTCTGTGAAATTGTCTATTTTGTTTTCTAACTGCCTGCGTTTGGTACTTTTCACCCGACTGCTGGCAGGCAAGAAAAACTCATCCACTGATACATTCAGCAGAGATACAAGGTCGTAAAGCACCTGTAAGCTGGGATGCTGCCCTTTGTTCTCAATATTGGTTAAATAACGTGGGTCAATCTCAATCATTGCTCCCACCTGTTCACGGGTCAAACCCTGTTTTTTACGGGCTTCTTTTATGGCAAGCCCCAAAGCCCTGAAATCATATTTATCTTCTTTTTTACGCATAATACACCACCTCTGTACATTTTACTGTTCCTGTTATAATAGTGACAGGTATAGAAAAACGTATTGTACAGTTGTACAGTTCCTATTATGTGTACCAAAGATAAAACTATGCTGCTGAAACGGAAATAAAAAAAACCGTTATTTGGCAGTACACTTTTCTTGCGTCAAAATCACATAAGCCTTTCCAGACGACGGTTTAATAAAAGCCGCCGTCTTTCTTTTTTCCAGAACACATGGAGGTTGTATTAAAGTCAGCTTTTTTTAGGCTCCGGCGGCTTACAGGAGGAAGCCGCTATGCAAAATATTTTCTTAAATATATCTACATTCGGTAAACCGTTAAAAAAAGCCATCCACCTACGCTAGAAAAGTCTGACCTGCAATATGGTTTTTCACAATACATAGTAAGAACTATCGAAGCACACAAGCAGAAATATCGTCTGTTTGCGTGCTTTTTTAGTTGGAAGAAAAAGTTTTTAAATTTTTCTTCTCAAAACGCAACTGCACCCCCTGTCCTGTCGGGACTAAGAGCGAAAAGGGGGAAAGAAGCAGAAATTCCTATCAACTCGCTCCCTTTCAAGGCTGGAAAGGGGGTGAGCAATGATGAAGCCATCTGAATTTCAGACAACCATAGAGAACCAGTTTGATTATATCTGTAAAGTCGCTATGGAGAATGAACGCAAAGACTATCTCAAAGCGTTGTCCAGACAGTGTAAACGGGAAACCCTGTTCTGTGATATGGACGATTACACCGTCAATCTGTTTTCTTCCGAAGACACCTATCCCTCCCATTTCCATACTTTTGAAATGGATGGATTTACTGTCCGCATTGAAAACAGCCTATTAGCAGAAGCATTAGAAAATCTGGATGAAAAGAAACGTGACGTTATCCTGAGATATTATTTCCTCGGATTTGACGATACGGAAATTTCAAAAATTCTGGAAGTCAACCGTTCTACCATCCAGAGAAGAAGACACGCCGGACTGGAATTTATCAAAAAATTTATGGAGGAAGAAGCATGACATCAAAGCACCCTATGATTCCGTTTCCTGTAATTGTAAGGGCTGCGGACGGTGATATTGAAGCAGTCAACCAGATTGTACGCCATTACAGCGGTTTTATTGCCAGCCGTTCCATGCGTCCCATGAAAGACGAATATGGCAATACTCACATGGTTGTAGATGAAACCCTACGCCGCCGGATGGAAACACGTCTGATTGCAAAGATTTTATCTTTTGAAATCAGGGAACCAAAGTAAAAATAACGCTCTCCTGTGGAAGCATGGACAAGCCCATGCTTCCCAGACAGAGCTTGCCAGCCTATTAAAGTGCATTATCACCAGTGCATTTTAACAGGCTGACAAAGCCGGATTGTTCCTTGAAAAAGAAAGCGTCTAATCAACGCAGCATAAAGCAGCCGAATACGTTTCGATAGAAAGAGAGCCGTTGGGCTGGCACGCCGTGACCCACCAAAGGAGGGATGAAACCGGATAGCGATTCCTGCCAGCGTTCCATAAGCAGCTTACCGCAGAGCTGCCGCCATGACCTTTCTATTGTGATAATGATACTTCCGTACAGCCTTAGTCCGTGTGATGATGTAGCACCGCTGGCAAAGGGTACGGCTGGATGAGAACCATGCAGGGGTGAGATTCCCATGAGCTTTAGCGAAAGCTGCTCGGCTTGCTTATATACTATTTTGAATTAGAATTTTTCATTCAAAATCAAATAACTATTCGCAGGAAATACAATCTTAATATTACTTTTGCCACAAAATCTGATATAATATAGACAGATATTGAGGGTTCCATATCTGGTCTATGGAAAGGAGGAACATGATTACAGTAACAAAAAAAGACTTAATAGAACTGGGTTATGGGACTTCATTCGCAGCAGACATCATAAGAGAAGCAAAAAAACTTATGATTTCAAAAGGGCATACCTACTATCAGTCACGCAAACTGGACAGGGTTCCCAGAGAAGCTGTGGAAGAATTGTTAGGGATTACTTTTACTGATAAATCAAACTGATTGTACTTCTTGCACATTTATGTAAGGAGTGAAATCATGGCAAAAGACCCTATTAAGAAAGCAGAAAACGGAACTTATTATTTTAGAGCAAACTTAGGTTTCCACCCGATTACCGGAAAACAGATTCAGAAATACAAAAGCGGATTCAAGACAAAAAAGGAAGCCAGAGAAGCATATTCAAAGCTTATGCTTACATCCACAGAGGAATTGACAGAAAAGAAACAGCAGCTATCCTTTCAGCAGTTCATTGAAGAGACTTACCTACCTTGGTATAAAACACAGGTAAAGGAAAGTACCTATCTGAACCGCCGTTCTACCATTCAGAAACATTTTTCATACTTTTACAAAATGACGGTGGATGAGATAGAACCCATTAACGTCCAAAACTGGCAGCTTGAACTCGCAAAAGAATTTAGTCCAAACTATATCCGTATTGTACAGGGTATGCTCTCCATTGCCTTTGACAGAGCAGTTGTTCTCGGTCTTGCAAAGAAAAATCCGTCACGAATGATAGGAAACATCAAGAGCAAGAAAACAAAAGTGGATTTTTGGACACTGGATGAATTTCAAAAGGTAATTTCCCTACTCTACAAGGGCGATTATTACGAACATTACCTTTTCATTTCATACTGGCTCCTGTTTATGACTGGAATGAGAATCGGAGAAGCCGCAGCCCTGCAATGGTCGGATATCAACTTTGAAACCGGACTTTTAAGTATAACGAAAACGCTGTACTATAAAACAATAGACGAATACAAATTTGTGGAACCAAAGACACAAGCCAGTATTCGCACTATCTATATTGACACAGATACCATTAAAGAATTAAAAGCATGGCAGGAAGTACAGCAAAAGGTTTTAAAGGACTGTGACCTTGTACTAAGCTATAATGGGATTCCCACCAGTAAGCACACCCTCCCACGGGCATTAGAAAAACTTGCTGGATTGGCAGGCGTACACCGTATCAAAATTCATGCACTCAGACATTCCCATGCTTCCCTGCTCATCAGTATGGGAGAAAATCCTTTATTGATTAAAGAACGTCTGGGGCATGAAAAGATACAGACCACGTTAGGAACCTATGGACATTTATATCCCAACACCAACGTGGAAGTTGCCAAAAAATTAACTGGCGTTCTCACTTATACTCCGGCAACAACCAGTGTTGCCGATTACACCAGCAATCAGCATACAGCAATCTATCACAGAGCAGTTGAATAAAAAAATGCAATCAAAATGCAATTCTAAAAGAAAAGAGCCTCAAAACCCTTGAAAATAAAGGCTTTGAAGCTCTGCTCCAACTATTCGAATTCTACAAAGACTAACGCTTTTTGTTTAGGAATTATTCTCTGTAATGTTTCTCGTTCTTTTGATTATTTGATATATCCATATTATCCTGCCTATACGAGCTAATGTTATCATTTTGTTATCGGCATTGATAACACCTACTCGATAACTGTGGATAATAACTATATGTAGCATGTCAAATTATAAGCTATTTTGCTTAGAGATTCAACACAAAACTGAAATTTTACTTTTCCTTATATTCATCTGGTATTGCTATTTGAAATGTTTCACACAACAGCATCACATCATGCACATCATTTTTATCGTGTTCATATCCCAAATGAAGCATTACCTGACTCAATGGTTCAATACAAGAAACAGTTATATCTCCAACTTTTCCAATACCGGAAAAAGTTTTTGATGGAAATATATCTCCCTCATAAACAATTCCGTCATCTGTAAATTCAAAACAATGTAAATCAATGATTCTTTGTTTATCATCTTTCCAGACAGTATGACCATCCGTTGTATAATCAGTATTTACTTCCTCAAATCCATGCTGCTTAATCACATAAATATAATCATGATAATGTTTCAGTTCAACAAACAAATCAATATCATTGTGTATTCTTGATTCTCTTTTAAGAAGTGCATCAACACCCCATCCGCCATCTAAATATACTTTAATTTCGTTTTGCAAAGCATATTTTATAATTTCACATGCATCTTCTGTACGTACCATAATCTATCCTCCAAATTCAAATCTTTGTATGCTTTCCAACTCACTAAAAGCCTGAAATTTGTCAGTCTTTCATCCTTTTTGTTATCAATCACCAATTAGCTGTAATCCATTAGGATTTAGCTGATATATTTTATCGCACACCTCTTCAATATACTTTCTATCGTGAGAAATGCTAATGACAGCCCCCGGAAATTCTCGGAGCATTTTTCTTATTACCGGACCGGACAATGGTGAAAAATTTCTTGTCGGTTCATCCAGAATAAGAACATTTGCACCACTTAAGCTCATCCTCAAGAGAAGCACTTTCGCCTTTTGTCCGCCTGATAACTCCCGAATCGGATGCTCCATTTCATCTGGTGTGTATTTAAGTGAACCAAGGTATGTTCTAATTCTTGTACGCTCTTCTTTATCTCCTGTTTTATCAAGGTAATCAACCGGTGTAACATCCAAATCCAGCAGGTCTTCATAAGTTTGAGGCATATATTCTGCTTTAATGTCATTCCGATTTAGGAGTTCTTCCGCTATCTTTTTTAGAAGAGTCGTTTTTCCTGCCCCGTTGGCTCCTATCATACAGATTTTTTCTGAACCTTTTATTTTTAAATGAATTCCTTCTGCTAAAATTCTTTTGCCATCCGGAGTCACAAGCTTTGAAAGTTCATATTCTATGACCGTTTTTCCTGCGGGAATGTGTGAGTTTTCATCCCCTAATTTGACAAAGATTGCTTCTTCCTGTTCCGGCATCTGAGTCATATTTTCATCTTCTTTTTCAAATCTTCGTTCCATTGCCTTAACCGTATGCATTTTGTCCTTTAAGTTTTTGGCAACAGACGGTGCTTGTCTGGTACAACTTCTTAATGCACCTTGTACACTCTGCATAACTCTTTGATATTTTTCATCGCGAATCTTTTTCTCCCTACGGTCACTCAGTGCCCGCTGTTTTTGGATTTCAAATTTATGAAGCCGTTCTTCCACATAGCGTCTATAGGGAAGCTTTGCCACGGTATATCTCGCCTTTGTTTTTCGTATAATCTGCTCGATATGTATCACCATGTTGGCAGTACGCTCTATCAGCGTTTCATCGTGTGAAATAAAAAGCACAATGTGCTTCCAGTCATTTATGATTTTTTCCAGTAATGTAAGCGTCGCAATGTCGATGTCATTGGAAGGTTCGTCCAACAACAGCACAGAAACATCGCGAATGAAAAGCCTCATAAGTTGTGTCTTGACTTTTTCGCCTCCTGAAAGACTACCCATTGTCTGGTTACTGTAGAAAAAATCATTTTTCATTCCAAATTTTCCCGCAATAACAGACAATTCTTTAGGCGTTTTCTCCCAGAATATTTCCTCTTCAGAAAAATATTCGTATATTGTTTTTTCCTTATCTTCATCGAGCATCTCCTGCGGAAGATAACCAAGACGTTCGTGTCCCATTATCCTTTCCCCATCTGCTTCTATATAGTTTTCTACAAGCGACGGATTGTATATCCACTTCATTAATGTCGATTTCCCATTTCCCTCTTCTCCAATAATAACTGCCTTATCTCCATCATTTAGCACAAGGTTGAAATCATTAAGAATTATTCTCAGGTCTTTTTTATGTGTTAAATTTAATTTTTTTATCTGCAACATTAAAGTTTCTCCTTTTCGAAGTCTGAGCCAATTATTATTTTGAACACACAAAAACGAGTCTTTTTTGCATACGCAAAAATAGACTCGCTAAATAGCCCCTTATTTCTTTTCCAAAAGGAAAACAAAGGAAATGCCTCTTGCGATAATCCAACTTAAGCGTACACAAAACAAACCTATTCTCTACAGGCTCAATAACTATATGTGTCTTACTTAAATCAAATTATCTATTAATCATTTCCTCACCTTACACAAAATGTGCCTTTCTTTCTTCTAATGGCAATACTATCATACTGTATTTTTTGTGTCAATACATTTCACCTTATGGAAGTGCAAATTAAAATTTTCACTTCCTAATTATACATCCAACCATTACGAAATTCAATCTTTCACAACCTCTTTACAACCACAACCACAGCACTCCAGCAAACGCAGGAGCACCATACCGTAAAACGCTTATGTGTAAATCAACTCCGTTCCTACAACTTCCCTCACACAAGCCTGAATATTATTCATTCTTCCAATCCATTCGTAGGGATTATCTTTCTTTAATTGTTCCGTCACATCTTGTCTGTCGGCATATTCCTTTACCAGTCGAAGAAACATATCCTCTGCTTGCTTATCGACTTCTGCAAGATAACTATGCAGCTTTCCGCTTGTCAGCAGGTTCATATATAACACTTTATAGTGTTCCTTTAAATGCCTTGCATGTCGTTTCCCCCATAAACCAATCGGCTCTATTTCTTCTTCGGCTGGTACTGTGATGTTCGGCAATAAATAATCACCCACCTGTCTATAAGTTCCGCCCATTTCTTCAAAAATTGTCTTTGTCATTTTCCTTTTCCTCCTGTGATTTTTGTCTATCGTGATCGTGTATTATCACGCTTGCGACCTTTAACTGTTCTTGCCTGCTCCAACAAATCATCTATCTGTTTGCGACCAAAAACCTTACGGAGCAGGCTGTAATCTTTATTTTCTGCTTTTAGGATTTTGTTTTCTTCGGTCAATCTTTCATTGACTTTCTCCAAACGCTGATTGGTGCGGTATAACTGTGCATTCGCTGTATTCAGCCTATGATAGTTGTCCCACCCCTCAAAGCAGCGGGCAAGCACCGTTTTGACAAGTTGCTTCAATTTCCTTACAACCGGCTCTGCCATTTTGGTTTTATATGCCTTTGCAGTCATAAATTTCTCTGGTTCTGGCAACTGATATTTCGGTGCAGTATCAAGCTCTATTTCAAGATTTGACAGCTCGTCTTTTGCCTTATCATAGTTCAATACTCGTTCCGACAACACATCAAATTCAATCTGTTTCTGCTCGATTTTCGCACCTAATGCCGCCACTTCTTTTTCTCTTTCCTGCTTTTTATAATCCAAAACAGAAAGATGTTTTTCGTGTGTGCCTAAATGTTCCCACTCAATCCCATAACGTTCCATCACCGCCGCAAGCTGTTCTTTTTCGGACTGTATCCATTGCGACCACTCCGTATCGCCACGACTGCCGCCCTTAAAACCTTGCGTTGCAAGAGCCTGCTTTAGTGACACTCTTGTATCAAGTCCACGCTTGCTGCCTGTGGTAAAAGGTACAAAATCTATGTGCAGATGTGGTGTAGCTTCATCCATATGCAGATGAGCCGAGAACACCCGAAGCTGTGGATTTCGCTCCTGAAAACCCTGATAGTATTCATCTAAAATCTGCTTTGCCAGTTCTCCGTTTTCCGTATCGGCGTTCATATTTCCCTTACCGCCCACCTGTAAAATGATTTCGTGGAACGGTTTTTCCTGCTTGGAACTTCGGATTTTTTCATAATAATCTTTTATCTTTCGGTCTGACCTTATCTGCTTGGCATTGTATCTTTCCAATGCTTCATCAAACAATTCGTGATAAACTGTCTTTATATTTTCATTGCAGTAGTCGATATTGAGATGAGTACGAGTTCCGTCTACATTTTCTGCTCGGAACTTTCGGCTATTGTGATTGACCGAGCCTTTACCGACCATTGCACTTATCGTTCTCTGCATTTTTTCATCTCCCATCTGTAAATTTCAACATTCTCAGGTTTTGTTACTTTTGTCAAAAGTAACGCAAAAGCACTTTTGACGGGTACACCCATCAAAAATGCGACCTGTAAACAGGTTTTGCGTTCTCCGAAGGCTCTCCGAGGGGTGAGCGTGTGCCGGTGGCACACACGCCTGCGAACCGACCGAGCCAGCAGGCGAGACCAAAGAGCCGCCTTTGAAAAGGCACTCTCTGCACACTCCCCTAAACTTTATCCGGTGTCAAAGTGTGACGATGGTGACAATGTTTTTCACAGCGTGCTGCTCTCAAAAACATTGACACCTTTGACACCGTTTGTCACGCCGTCTGCTCGGTTTCTTTCCAAAGTGAAACCTTTCTTCCGTCGTGTGTGCGGCTGTTCTGATAACGGATACCGTAATCACGAAACAGCCTGCTTGCGTTGATACTGAGCCTTAAAGAAAGTACATTCGGCTTTATATCCACCGCAAGCCTTTCGCAAAGTTCCGAAGCAGTTCCTTCCCATCTGTCACTTTCCGAAAAGAGCGTATCCGCTATCTTCTCAAGCAGAGGTTCGGGCGGTTCTTTCCACATCTCCGTTTCCGATTTTGCAAAGTTCCACACCAATCGCTCGCTGTCCCTTACAAGATGGATTTTCATATCCTGCTGGTCTCTGCCAGCAACATCAAGTGTGGCATTGTTGGAAGTACGCTTGTCCTTACTGAGAACAAATGCACCGTCTGCCGCACCCATCAGACCATTCGTGCCTGAAATCATATCGAATATATCTTCCGATTTTTGTTTGCGTGTATGATGAACAATAAGCATTGAAACCTTGTAACTGTCTGCCAACGCTTTCAGCCTTGCCACAACATCATAATCACTTGCGTAGCTGTAATCTGCTCCGCCTGCTTCACGCACACGCTTTAAGGTGTCTATGATAATCAAGCCTGTGTCTGGGTGTTCCCTCATAAACCCTCTTATCTGTTCTTCCAGTCCGCCATTGACCGTTTTACATTCCGTTGCGAAATACAGATTGCCTGTCTCCTTTGCACCGAACATCTGAAACAATCGCTTCTGCAAACGTGGGTAATCATCTTCAAGGGCAAAATAAAGCACCGTTGCCTTACGCACCTTATACTCCCAAAGCGGTGTGCCTGTGCTGATATGATAGGCAAGCTGTGCCATCATAAAGCTCTTTCCCACTTTCGGGGAACCTACGAAAAGGTAAGTTCCCCTTTGGAGCAGACCGTCGATAAGTGGTGTCTGAACCTCAAACACCGTATCATACAGCGTTGTCATTGATACTGTTTTCAGATAGGAAGGGTCTAACTGTCTGAGTATTTCCCTTTGCATTTCTTCAAAAGATTGCTCGTACCCCTTGAAATCCGTATCCTGATTGACTATACTATTGTCAGTACATTTGGAAAGTGACTGTTCCGCATCTGTTGCCGCAGATACATTTGGAATAGTCATTTCTTTTTTATTCTCCATTCGCATCCTCTCCTTTCAAACCGCCGAGAATAATGGAAATCAGTTCTATTACACTCAGCAGTTCATCATCCACACCTTTTCCTGCTTCAATCCTTTTCAGTTCCGCAAGGACTGTGGCAAATTCCGTTTTCAACGCCTTATACACTCTCGGATTGCCCTGTACCACCACATCCTGATTTAAGCAACGGCGGTAACAATACTCCTGTTTTGGCAATCCTGATAGAGCTACAGCTCTGTTAATGAGTTCGTTTTCTTCGGGCGATACTCGAAACCCTACTGTGATATTCCTCCAACGATTTTTGTTATCTCTGTTCTTAGCTGACATTTTCAAAATCTCCTTTCCCTAAATCATCTAATTTTTCTGCCATCTCAATCTGCTTTGACGGAAAGAGGTGTGCGTACTGATAAGTAATATCAATACTTTCGTGACCAACTCGGTCAGCAATCGCCACCGCAGAAAAGCCCATATCAATCAAGAGTGAAATGTGGCTGTGACGGAGATCGTGAATGCGGATACGCTTCACGCCTGCCGCCTTTGCCCCTCTGTCCATCTCGTGATGAAGATAGCTTTTCGTCACCGTAAAGATACGGTCTTTCTTCTTCAATCCGTAAAGCATACCGAGATATTCTTTCATTTCCTCACACAGAAACTTCGGCATTTTAATCGTGCGGTTGCTCTTTTTCGTTTTCGGAGAAGTAATCACATCCTGCCCTTTCAAACGCTGATAGGATTTATTGATTGTGACTGTTTCCTTATCAAAGTTGAAATCTGCCGGAGTCAAAGCTAACAGCTCGCCCTCTCGGATACCGCACCAGTAAAGCATTTCAAACGCATAAAAGGAAACAGGCTTGTCCATCATCTCAAAAGAGAATTTCTTGTATTCTTCCTTTGTCCAGAACAGCATTTCCTTGTGTTCCTCACGTCCCATATTTCCCACCTTTGCCGCAGGATTGGAACGCAGTTCATAGTAGCGGACAGCGTGATTGAAAATGGCGGACAACTGATTGTGCAGCGTTTTCAGATACGTCTGTGAATAAGGCTTTTTCTTCTCATCACGATAGGCAAGCATTTCATTCTGCCAAGTAATAATCTCCTTTGTGGAAATCTCGCTGATTTTCAGTTTCCCGAAATACGGAAGTATCTTTGTGCGTATGATATGCTCTTTGGTAAGCCACGTGTTTTCCTTCAAACGGTTCTTCACATCATTGATATAAAGCTCCGTAAAGGCTTCAAAACTCATATCAAGGTCTGAAGAAGTCTGCAATTTGAACATTCTTTCCCATTCCTGTGCTTCTCGTTTGGTAGCAAAGCCACGCTTGCATTTCTGCTTGCGTTCCCCTTTCCAGTTCACATACCTTG
The DNA here is from genome assembly GCF_015668065.1 of Ruminococcus sp. 1001713B170207_170306_F1. Lineage (NCBI taxonomy): Bacteria > Bacillati > Bacillota > Clostridia > Eubacteriales > Oscillospiraceae > Ruminococcus > Ruminococcus sp. 1001713B170207_170306_F1. The sequence continues at coordinate 240,162 of NZ_JADPEX010000002.1, forward strand.
CCATCACATACCAAGTACCGTTATCTTCATTCTTAAATACCGGCATTTACATTTCCCCCTTTCCTGCTCCGTAGAGCCTTTCGTAAAAATACTGGCGATTTACACGCCCTGCAATCGTAATAAAGCCCTTTGCTTTCAATTCCTCATTTAATTGTCTGATGAGTTTATATGCATAAGGTTTTGATACGTTTAGTTCCTGAGCCACATCTTCGGCTCGGATAAATCTGTTTTCCATATCCTTTTTCTTCCTTTCTTAAAATAATTTTTTGCTTGCCGCTTTCTCCGTGTTAAAGTTCCAACAGGCACTCCTGCTTGTCGGCAGGCGCTGTGCTGTCCCAATGCACCGCAGTACATCAGGCGCTCGCTCGTATAGGGGTTCCCGAAAAGTCGGAGACTTTTGGGGAAGAGGAGGAGCAGTGCAGCGAATGAGCTTTTGTGCTTGCACACAAGCGAACGATACGGAACTTGCTCCGACGAGGTCTTGGCGGTTTGGCTTTTCGGACGGTCATTCAGTTGTCGCATTAAGCATATTTGTTTAATTCGTAATTTATTTTACTAAACATATTTGCTATTGTCAAGTGGTTGCAAAGAAAATATTAAACATTTTTGTTTCGGTTTTTCTTGACTTCCACTAAACATTTCTGCTATACTTATTTCACTAAATATAAAAGGAGCGTATCATTATGGCTATCAGCGAAAGAATACATTTTTTCAGACTAATGCGTGGTATGACACAAAAGTATCTCGGTACAGCAATCGGTTTTCCAGAAAAGAGTGCTGATGTGCGTTTGGCACAGTACGAAACTGGTACACGCAAACCGAAAGCAGACCTTACAAATGCATTGGCACAGGTGCTTGATGTTTCTCCACAGGCTCTTGATGTTCCTGACATAGACAGCTATATCGGTCTTATGCACACTCTGTTTACCCTTGAAGATATTTACGGTCTTACTGTCAGTGAAGCAGACGGAGAGGTATGCTTAAAGGTCAACAAGGACAAAGGCAGAGAAGCATATGAACTCCTCAAAATGCTGTATGCTTGGAAAGAACAGGCAGACAAGCTATCTTCCGAAGAAATCAACAGAGAAGAATACGATAACTGGCGTTACCATTATCCAGAGTTCGACACCACACAGCGTTGGGCAAAAGTTCCATCACAGGAATTAAGTGACGCTCTCGTGGAAGCATTCAAAGACCACTTGAAAGATAAATAAGCACCTACAGGACCTGCCACTGGCAGCTCCCTACAGATGCTTTGGCAACGACAAAAAAGCCCTTAACTATGGTTATTAACCACAGCTAAGGGCTTAGTTTATAATATGGAATTTGTTCAGAGCCAAGCTCCGAACTTTAGTCTGCAAGCCACCTGTTAATTGTTCCGTTACCCATAAACCACTGGATAACAAGAATAATGGCACTTGCTATGACTGTTATCAATTTGTTATCAAAAGACTAATCGAAATCGCTGAAACCCGCATAAACACTGGCTTTTTTAAGCAACTCGATTTATTCAAACTCAATAACACTAGGCCGCTTTTTCGTGTTACCGTGTATTAAATAAAATAAAAGAGGCGGGCTTTTATTAAATATACCACGTTGTATTATTATTTGCAATAGTTCCAAACATCACTCTAACATCACGGGAATAAATCGTATTATTTATTGCAGTGATGTTAATCAGGTATATACTCTATCACATCACTGATGCCGCAATTAAGAGCTTTACATATTCTATCTATCTGTTTCAGATTGACTGGCTCATTCTTTCCCATGGAAGCCATAGTCCCATAACTTAATCCGGTTGCGTCTTTTAGATCTCCCTTATTCATACCTCTATCAAGAAGCGTGTGCCAAAGCGGATTGTACGATATCATAATACACCAACTTTCTGTTGACTTATTTTTTTCTTCCTGCTATTATTTTCTTAGGTACCGAGCGGAAGCAGGAAGTTTCGGAGTCCGCTCGGTGTCTATTCGCTTAGTTCTTAATTATTTTCTTTTAAAATGGAGAGGTTCTTGATTTTTTCAAGTGCCTCTTCTTTATTTTTACTGTTCTCAATGATCAACACGACCATTTCCATAACGGTTTTAAATTCTAATGTAGTCATTATATCTTTTTCCATTTCTCTAACTCCTTTCCTGCTATCTCCTTGCTACAATTATAGTTTATCACTATATCTTCATTTTGTCAACATTTTTCTTCATTGTTTTAGAGATTTTCTTCAATAAACTATTGACATGTACGGTACATATGGTAATATACAAGCATAAACAACAGAACAAACATTCGCATAGACGGTGCGAGGTTTGAGAGATAATAGGAGGAAAATGATATGTCAGAACTTTTAAAGAAACAGAACTACGGTGTTGAGGTTGAATTTACAGGTATTTCAAGAAAAATGGCTGCGGATGCAGTTGCAGAAATTATCGGAACTGCAGCTTCCAGACCAGATCGCACTTGCTACCAGACAAGAACCATTCAGGATTCACAGGGAAGAAAATGGAAGGTAATGCGAGACAGCTCAATTCATCCAATTCGTAAAGTTGGAACCGAGAACATGGACGAATACAGAGTTGAATTCGTAACACCGGTTCTTAAATACGAAGATCTTGATACACTGCAGGCAATCATCCGTAAATTCAGAGAAATCGGTGGAGTTCCTCACAGTTCATTGGATTATAATTTAAAAGAAGTGAAATAAAGAGGGGAAATCCCCTCTTTAATAAGAGGTAATTATACCCTGCCTGCACACACATCTCAATGCCAATGGAATTGTGGTTGTTGCAAATTCCGAAAAGACCACCTCCGTAGTTAACGCCGACATGCCAAGCGCCTCTGTCGAATGGAGTTGCCTGATAAGCCTCGGTATCATCAACGTATACATGAGCAGAGTAGCCGGAGAAATTTCCGTCATGCTGGGCCTTTGCATGTGCCTTTGCATTTGCTCCTTTGGCAAAGTTATCTGTATTATGGATAACGATGTATTTAGGTACCTGATTTGCATAGCTGTTGTTATTGCTGATTAAACTTGTGTTAAGATTCATTGTAACATCCTCCTTATTCGCTTCTGGCATCGCAATTATCTTCGCCAGAATTTCCAATATCTTTGATCCATAATTCTTCCCTGCGGCCCAGCCTCCGCCCTGTGGATTTTCCTGTATCCCAAGCCATTCAACATATGGGGCTATTCCTCTTTTCACATAACAGAAACGAGGATCCACGCATACACCGTACAGTTTTTCGTTAGATGCATATGCTTTAAGATGCTGGATCTGTGCCCGGATGCCGATCCATGGATGAGAGAACGAATTCCCTTTCATACCATTTTTTGTAACGCCGATTCCGGCAAAATTGTTCTGGTCCAATGTTACGGCAGAACCATTGAATGTGAAATTACCTGTTTCGAGGCAACTTTGCGCAAAGGCGATATCTCCCCTTACTCCTTCCGTTTTTCCTTCTGATATATAATATTCAACCATATCGATTACGGATTTAGGTACTGCCGGATTAACTTTCTGTATATATGACTGCATCTGCTGGACCGTAGCAACTGCAGTTCCCATTATATTCGTTTTCATAATATCCCCCTAAAAAAGGAAAGGGCTTAAGCCCCTTCCTTCTGTGAACCATTAATTTTTCCATCGTCTAAAAGATCTTTCACGCCGCAAAACCACACATCAATTATCTTAAGCAGCGCATCTTCCGACATAATAGCCTGTAGCCACTTTGGCAGTAATCCTCTCGCCTGCTGAACAACCCATTTCAATTTCTGCTGTCCCGTTCCTGATTCTTTATACATATGTTCCGCTTTCAGGATCAGCTGGTATACCTGTTCACGGATACCTTCCAATCCTTTATGCTTGGCATACTGAAACGCAATAACCAAAGTCACTACAAGCAAAATTAACACCGCAACCAGTAATACCGGGAACGGAATCTGTTTTAAAAAGTTAAGTAATTCCATAAGTAATTCCTCCTAATCAATGCTGTATTTGGCCAGAACTTCTCTGTCCATTTCTTTTTTGTGTGCTTCTGCACGCTGAAGATTTTCAAATGCTTCTTCGAGCTCGCCATTATGCTCTCCTTTTACAATTGCATGATGTAGCCAAAAGAGCACGCGCCCCGTAGCATGTGTAATTTCTTCATCCGCTTTTCTCTGTTCAATTTTATACTTAATGCGTTCCTGCTCTCGTGCCTCCACTTCCATGAGCCTTCGCTCAATATAGTGACGAATCAGAGCAAAAAAAATGCCGGCAACACCTGTGCTGTACGATATGAAACCACTGTGCTGCCTTATTGCTTTTATCCGGAAACAGCATATCCGGATGCTTTTTCAGCCATTCCATATCCTGTCCGGTATTGATAATCTCAAGGCCAGAAGGTTTATTCTGCTCTATCCATGCAATAAATGCCGGATATTCCAGATTACACCTTACAAGGACGCTCTGATCAATACCGGCTTTCTCGCATATCTCTCCAAGTACCAGGGAGTCTTTTCCCGCACTCCATGCATAGGCTGCCTTTTTCCCCTTGCATTTCTCTTTGATGTCTTTCACTGTCTTTTTCACAAGGGAATCCAGTTCTTTCTTTGGCACCGTCTCTTCAATGTGATCAAACGCATTCTTCCAGTCTTCATTATTTCGAACGGATTGTTTTCTACCGAGCATAGTGTCTCTCCTTTCCGGAAACAGCCAAGGCGATAAGTCCGCTCAACAGGACTGTCAGCAAGCTTCCCAGTGTTTTATATGGTCCACTATTCAAAACGCTGCCGTAGGCGAATACAGGAAGCCCTACAGCCAGTGCAGCAACCACACCTGTGATAATCCCTTTTGCATTCAGTCTTACCCCTTTCAGTGTCATGACTGTTGGAAGTAATGTTGACGCCCTCAGTGTGCCATAGAACAAAAACAGATGTGTCACTGTAATTCCCGGGATATTTGCAATCAGAATGCCGGCGATCAGAAGCACTGCCATTGCAGCTCTGGTCTTCCTGATGTCTTTTCCTCCTGCAATATCCGTCGTAAGCGAAGATACTGCGCACAGGTTGCTATCCACTGTAGACAGCAAACCGGAAACAATCATGAAAAGGAACGGCAATACTGCCCAGGACGGGAAAAAGTGGCGGATCAATTCAAAATTGATGATTCCAAGGTTCTGTGCCTGATATCCTGCACCGGCCCCCATAAATCCAAGAATTCCCATTGACAGTGGAACCACCGCAAAAAGAACTGCTCCAAGAAGAAACGCTCTTCCCAGCTTCTCTTTTTTTACTGCAAATACCCTCTGCCAGAAGCTCTGATCGCCAAACGGCCCGGATAAAAGTCCGATCGTTGTCGGAAGCCCAAAGGCTAAGAAAATCTCTACTCCTTTTCCAGAAAAGAGCATTGCACAGTCTCCTGATATACCGCTCAGGCCCTGTATAATGCCCTGTGTTCCTGTATTTCTTACTCCGAATATTACAAATAGGCTACATGCAACAAGCATGAATACCATTTGAATAGCATCTGTAAGCATAGATGCTTTGATTCCAGAAAACAGGGAGTATGAAATTGCTATGCAAGCAAGCAGAATAGTCATGGCTTTGAACGAAATTCCTGTTACTGCACTAAGAATCTGGCTTCCCGCAAGAAGCTGAACTCCTGTTGACAGAACAGACAGCCCGATCAGCTGAAAGAGGTAAACTCTTTTCACTCCATCGGATTTGTATTTTTCTTTCATGTAACCAGACAGTGTCATTCCTTCCGGCATTTCCTTTCGGATCCTCTTTGCAAAAGGAATAAATATCACAAGGCAAAGAGCATTCGGGACCAGAAACCAGAACAGACCAACCCAGCCGGTAGAATATGCTTTCTCAGTTGATACAAATAATGCCGGAGCCCAGATCCACGTTGCCGCAATGCTGAGAGCCGACATCAGCCAGTTTTCAGAACGACTTCCAACACAGAAGCGTTCCACATTTTTTTCTTTCTTTGTCAGGATCACTGTTGCCAGGATCATGATAACTGCATATACAAATAATATTGTTACTCCATTCATGCGTAATCTCCTCTAAAATATTTTAAAGGAGCATTCCCATCTTTCTATCCTTTCCTCCCTCCCAAGATTGCATTAAAAAAGCCACTGGTTTTTTCCCAGTGGCTCATGGCTTTTGATTAAAATTTTACTCGCATATCATACACCATTTTCGTTATTAAGTCAATGTTAAGTTAACAGATTCCGTTATTCTGATTTTATTAAAAAAACTTCAGACCGTCAATTCCGAAAAACAGCGAAGATAAGCGTTCTTTCGCAATTTTGATATCTTCGTAAACAGTGACCTTGCTGACCGAGAATTTTTTTGAAATTTCTGCAATTGTCATTGGCGTCTTTGATATGTAAAGGGCTTTAATAATCTTATAGCGTCTCTTATCTTTTTCCGATAATTTGCTACAATAGATACGGTATACATCAAGCATTTTGTCAATATGCTGTACCATGATAGCGGTTCTTTTGGCCGAAGTTTTGATACTCTCCACTATAACCTTATCATCTTTCATGGTCATGATGTCTTCCAGTACCTCTGTAACCTCCCCTTCCTTGGACTTATAGACGGCATTTTCGTAGCTCGCCTTTAAAGTTCTATAATTTCTAAGGAGCAAATCAGTGTTATGCAAACGACGATCAATCTTCTCCTTCTCGCTTTTTCTCTGTCCTACCATCATTGCATCAGACGCAACCTGTGCTCCGGCAAGAGCAGCCTGCTGAATCATTGCATCAATTTCCTCTTTTGTCAGTGCTACGAATTGTACTTTTTTCTCTGTATCCATGCCATACCTCACACATACTTCTTTCCTGTCGCAGGATCCTCGAAACGAATCCTGTCACAAAGTTTAAATCCAAATCCCCGGGCAAGTCTTTTAACCATCTTTACAAACATATCCGCGTCCGCATCTCTTGGCGTCCAATCCGATCGGAACACCTGCGTTTTATTCGCGGCGCAAATTGCATCATGAGCAGTCTTGTCCTTACATCCACTGGCATTATAAAGCGTTTTATCCATGTTATCCCTCCCTTAACTGCTGCATAAAATTCTTTTTATACTCTTCCCACTGATGATCTGTCATGCCGTGGCCAAGTGCATCTCTCGCATCATCCAGAGCCTGTATCGTCCCGCAGTCAGGACATATAGCTTTCCTGTCCACTCTGGACATAGCCGGCCGGCCTGAATACTTACGCTGGCATACAGGACATACCATTGATCCTTCCGGCACGTATTCTCCACACATCACGCATCTATCCTCCATTTCTACTCCTTCTCCGGTGATTCATCCAGAACATCAAAAATGCTCATCTGTCCGTCAATCTGTTCGTCTTCCTCTGCTTCGGAAATATGTATTCCAGGGATTCTTCCCCAGCATTCTGGTCCATACCCTCTTTTAATGCTCTCCGGGTCTGTCAGCTTCCTTCCGCATTTCTGGCATTTGCTGTACATCTTTCTCCTCCATTTTACCACACATCAGTTCGATAAGCCATTGTTCCTGTTTGATCAGATACTCATATTTCCATTGAAGTATAGCCTGATCCAGAGTGTGATCCGTTACATACAAGTGCATTTTTACCGAGGAAATTCTATCCCTAATTTCGTTAATCTGTTCTTGTATTCTCCCACAAAGAGCAACGTATGTAGATATTTCTCTTTCTTTTCTCACTCTTTCAATCGATACTATGCACCACAAAGTAAAAAGTACTACTATTGTTGCAGCTCCAGCAATATAAAATAATACTTCTATCATTCATTCACCTTCTTCCCCTTCTTCAAATTTGAATTCGACATTCTCACTGCTATCCACTCCAAGCTGTTTACATTTTGCCATTGTGGACGTTCCTCCGGAATGATATGTCCTGAACAAGAACAATTCCTGAAGTGAAACTCCGCTGTCTGTACCCTCAAAATAAATTCCGGTCATCTGTGTATTCGCACCGCCGTCAGCTGCTGCATAAATAACATGGCTTATAGCCTCCATGATCTTTTTACCATTCAATTCCACTCCATCCGCTTCCGGATCCTCTGTAATATCAAAATTGAATTCTTCCGGAGGATAACTCTGGTATTTGTTTTTAATTGCTCCTATCTTGATCATAACTACATTCTTGTCGGTTGCGCTGATGTCGATTTCTCCATCCGGAAGATTTTTGATCAAGTCAAAGGCTTTCATTGGAATAATAAAATAACTGCCTTCTGAGGCCTCTAATTTGACCTTCATTGTAATCTCGGAGTTGGAGGCGATTAAATACCCGTCCTTTACCAGAATCCCTCCCAGAGCCGGAAACTGGTCGTTCTTCTGCACAATACTTTTTAATTTATCAATAACTCTGGCGATCTCATACTTCTGTACTTTCATCTTCATTCCTTTCCCGGAGAACAATACCATCGAGGTACTTCACCACTCCGTTTGAATATTTGATCCTGTAAGGTTCCAGTTCTTCCCGGTTCATGTACTTGTGTCCGTAAATCTTCTTCATATCCCGAAATACCACCCACGGAACCCGGTAGAATTCTTTAAATTCCAGAGATACAACCAAAAAACACATTGCCCCAAGCTTCATATACCTTTCAAAGCACGCCTGCTGTTCAGTGGTTACTACGTCTCTGCTAATCTTATCTTTGTCCGTATGCTTTGCATCAAACAAGATCATGGTTGAATCCATGAGAATTCCTTTGAAATCAGGCTGAGCCTGTTTAGTGAAACAGCAGATGAACTGCCCTCTGTTCCTGTCCATTGCCTTCAGTACCTTAAATGCTTCCGGAGTTTTATCAACTGCTGCAATTCCTCTTTCTTCATAGAATCTGGATGCCGCAATTATCATTCCCTCAAAATGTTCCCCGTTAGATCTGCTCTGCAGACCTCTTATCGAACGCTTATAAGTATCCATTTTCTTCCGCTACCTTTATGAGTTTGTTTATTGTTACTGCTCCAATTCCCGGAATCTTATTCAGCTGAAGGAATGCGATAAACTCCTTTGCTCCCTCTCCGGTTTTTGGAACACTGGCTTTTCCACAATTGAAGCCCTCACTTCGTGCTTTTTCCACACGATCTTCCACATAATGCACAAGCTGTTCGTCTGTCTTCTTTCTCATTTCCACAGCTTTTTTATGAATAAGGTTTTCATCAGTTGTTCTTCTACAGCTTCTCTTTGCCATCTTCAATCTCCTTTTTATTTTCCAGGTCCGGCACCGGTATATTGTGACTAGTCAGCCATTTCGCAAAGCAGGAATGACACATATGGCCAAACGATGTCGCCTTGCCGCCCCTGACCGCTCTTGCTGTCAAGGTAACCATTCTGTCATAGGCCGCGGTCAGCCATTTCACCTTTTCAGTGGTCAGATCCTGTGATATGTAATCGTTCTTTGAGAAAAATGTTCTTAACTGAGCGCTCTTTTCTCCTTTTTTCAAATTCCGGATTGGATAGAATGTCACCATCAAAAGATCTTTTTCGATATCTTTGGTCGTTACAATATGTGTACCGGCAGCTCGTTCTGAAAACCTGACCATTTCGTCCGTAGCTTCCTCTCTCGGAATCTTCGCCAATTTTCTCTTTTCCATGCGACAGCCTCCTACAGAAGATCGAACAATGACATCTGGCCAGGCAGTTCGCTGCTTTTGGTACTGGTTTTTTCAGTTTTCCGCTGCTTGGAAGCAGCATCTTTTTTCACTGGCTTTTCAGAAATCTGAGGTTTATCTTTTGTTTCCTGTGATTTTTTCTCATTATCTGTGATTTTTTCGGTAGTTTTTGTTGGTGTAACCGGCTTTTTTGTTATCACAGGCTTTTTACCTTTTTCCTTTTTAACAGGTTCCGGTTTTTCATATTTGTGGTAATAATCCTCTGCCCATTCATATACAACCTGGTCTTCAACTGCAGCGGATCTGCCATTCGACTGCTTCCTGGCCTGCTCAACGATATAACTAAAGCACTTGTTCCAGGTCTTTCCCTCCTGCATCACATCTTCAGCAAGCCCCTGATCCTCTTCGCATCTTTTCATCAGGTAAGTAATGACCGGATCCGCAAAGTTCTTCTGTGTTGCCTTCTTCTTTTCTGCTTCCAGCTTTTCTCTGGCTTTCTGCTTTACCGGCTTTGCATTTTCAGCTTCTGCTGCTTCAACTTCTTCTTTTGTCGGAGCTGGAATCCCGGAAACAATATCAACAAGAGAGGCTTTTCCCATTGGAACTGTATCCTCTTCCTTTGATTCATCGTCTTCCTGGGCCTCTAATTTGCCCTCTGTCGGTTTCTCTTCCTGTTCCCCTATTGTTTCACTGTCTGCAACCGTTTCCGCCTCTAAACGGTCAGTATCAGCTTCAAGTTCCTGTTTTAACTGTTCTGACATTTGTAATCTCCTTTCTCGAAATCAAAATAAAAAGTAATCTTCCCAGGGTTGCGTTCTTCAATCGGAGTTATCCATGAACCGCACATTTCTTTAAATATCTGAATCTGCCGTCTACAGTTCCATTCTCCCCTGAAATAAAACGGTGTGTACCAGAATTCCTGTCCCGGCTTTTCAACCGGCATCAGTGGATCTCCGCACACCGGATTGGATATCGTATTTGCAACAGCCACCCAGCCTGCGCACCCAAGAAGCGAAAGCTGTATGTAACACATCTGGGCAACTACCCTGTCTATGTCATTGGCGGTGAACAAAACCCGTGTCTGATAATTTATCTTTTTTCTGTGGAATATGTTTGCCGCTGCTACAAGAGTTGCTCCTGCTCCACACGCCGGATCATTGACAGATATCCATTCCTGTTTTTCCAATGTCTGTACATTGTCATTGATTGTTATGCTTGCCATACATTCACAGACATTGTATGGTGTAAAAAACTGCCCTTTCCAGTGGTTCCCTAGCTCAAGGCTCATGTACAGTTTTCCAAGAAAGTCCTGATCTGGATTGCGTTCCAGTGCCTCAACCACAATCGCAAAGCATTTGGCCGGCTTCTCTACCCCGCCAAGGCGTTTGATGCACTCTGCATATTCTTTCTCTCTTGCAGTGTATCTCGGTTCCGTCTTATCAACCGAATTCGCCAGTGTGCAAGCCATTGCCGCCATTAGATCGGCCCACACCTGCCATGAACTCCGGCTGTAACACAGCTCTTGAAAGACTTTTATGAATTCTTTCTCTGTTCCCTGTATTTTCTCTATCTGCTCCATGCTGTCACCTCTTGAATCCGTGTTCCCGCATTAGCATATCTATATACTCTGGTGTCGCACGTTCTGGTTCTTCTGCTATCTGGTCCCGGTGCTGTTGTTCTATTGCCGCATTTTCGTGTGTGGTAAGCTGTGCAATATATTTATTTTTCGCTTCCAGAATACTCGGAGGAAGCTTTGCATCATTCGTCTTGCGCTCGATCAGGGTTGAATATATCTTGAAGAAATGCGCTCGGACAGCATCCTGGTTCTCATCAAGGCATATCTCCCGGAAGCCAAGCCGCTTTACCGCCTCTCTGACTATTGGTGTCAGGCTTTCCAGTGCCTCTTCCTGCCTGTAATATCCATACTGGCTGATGGCCTTCTGGACTTCTCCCCAGGCTTCTCCCTGGTCTTTGAGGTGTGGAACTGTGTATTCTGCACATTTCTCCCGTATCTCAGATATCTGCGGCGGGTATGTATGAGTGGCAAACAGTTCCATCAATGCTGTTTCGCAAAGCTTATAGTCCAGATCTCCAAGCATGCGGTACCACATTCTGATGCTGTATTGGTCTGGCATGACATTAAATGTTGGATAGGCACTTTTGATTGAAGCTCTGATAAAATCAAATTCTTGAGGTGTCACTTCAATCACCCATCCCTTCGCACCAGCCGGACGTTGCCTCCATATATTGATCCGTTGACATGTTCTTTGTAGCTGCAGGTGCTTGCGGTGTTCTGGATGCCGGCATTGAATTCTGTGAACGTTCTAACCAACCAGTGATAAATCTCTTGATTCCTCTCGGTGTCTTACGATTACGAGGGTGACTGTCAAGCCATGCCGCCATTGATCTAAACTCCTGTTCAACATCCAGTGCCGGAAACAGTTCTCTCAGTGAATTGAGATAATCAAATGTCACATCATAGTTTCCAGATCCTGTAATCAACGGAAGAGAAATGAATGTGTTCTGCTTGGAGTCTTTAAGCTCCAAGCTAATGTTTTTATTATCTTTCTCTTTATCTTTCTCTATCTCTTTCTCTATCTCTTTCTCTACGTCACCTATGCGTAACGGTTCCGTCACTTCAATGTCACATTGTGACGCTTTTTTATCTCTTAATCGTCGCATTCTCTCAGCACTAGCGCTCTCAGAACCTGTCATTTTAGCGCATTCTGACAGGGAATATTCGGTTTCGTCAATCAACTGCATGAGGTCCTGCTGGATCAAAAACATAACCGTCACTCTGACATTTTCAACTTCTTCATCCAGATCCAGAGCAAGCTCGTCATAGAATGTTGCTTCTACTCCCTCGAAGTAAAGTCTTCCATCCTGCTTCATTGCAACAAGAAGCATTTTCAGGTAAATAATTGTGTAGGTGTCTCCTCCGGCAATCTTCCGAAGTTTTTTGATGGCCTTCTGACGGAAAAATCCGTCAGGAAGCTTTAACCAATAATATCTTTTCGCCATAAGTTCCTCCGCTTAGTAGATTACTTTTGAGCCATCATCTGTTTTAATTACTGTCACAGCCTGGCCGAATCTCGCTTTCATGGCATCGTCATGAGTGATTGCCATAATCTTCACATCGGAATACCGATCACGAATCGTCTCAAGGGCATCTACATAAGCCTGTGCGCCCTCATCATCAAGGAATGGTGGTTCATCAATAAAGAGCATTCCAAGCTGTATTCCTGCCGCTGTTGCCTTGATCTCGGACAGTGCAAGGATAACGGCAAGAGAAGCTTTTACCTTCTCGCCTCCGCTCTTGGAAGCATATGGAAGAGTTGTCTTGCCATATTCGTTGATCAGAACATCCAGCGTTGCCTTGTCTCCGTCCTTTCCTTTGACGGTGCGCTCCATCACAAATTCCACTCCCATCGTTCCACCAGTCATCTGGCCGAGAATATTGTTCGTAGTATCTGTGATATGAGGAATGATGTTCCTGATGATCTGGTGCGGAACTCCGTCCTGTGAAAATGCCTGTTTCAAAGCCTCGTAGCAATCAGCTTTCTCAGCTGCAACAGCAATACCTTTATTCAAAAGAGCTATTTCAGAACGCATTGCCTCAACATCTTCAACTCTCTGTGTCAGTACGCCTTTTTGAATCTGCGCTTTTTCAAGAGTTTCTTTCGTAGATTTTAATCTTCTCTCAACTTCTTCAAGAGCTTCACTGCCTTCAATATCTTTTCTTAATTCTTCCAGTTTTATTTCCACTTCACGAAGATTGTTATGTAAAACAAGTTCGTTGGCATCTTCCTTGCTCCGTTCCTGATATAATTCAGTAAGTCTCTTATCAATATGCTGTTTTCTTTCTTCATACACCGGAAGTTCCTTTTCCTGGTCTGCAAAATGTGCTACCGAATTTCTTTTACATACAGCATCATCATGCTTAATAACGGAATCAGATAACGCAGCAACAATATCAGTTGCTTTCTGGGCCTTTATATTGAGCTCTAAGAGGATTTCTTCATACTGCCCTATCGTTTTACTGTTGGTGTTCTTTTCTGTCTCTAAACGGGCGATTTCAAGTTTCTTTTTCTCGGCATCCTTTTTCAAGTTTTCATATTTTACAAGTGCACGTGCTTTTCTTATCAAAAGTTCTAATCTTTCAGCATCATATCCGATAATACAAATTTCATCCTGTTTTTTGGATATTTCTTCGTCTCGTTTGATCCTCAATGCTGCTATTTCTTCCTCACATTTTTCCAGATGGTCTGCTTCTTCTGGTAAACTCTTTACATCATCGATTGCTTTTGCGAGAAACCTGCAGCTTGCTCTATCTATATCAGGGCAACCGGAATTCTTCATAAATTCCTCCTGCTGTCTTATCTCGGAAATTCTGTCCAAACGATATTTCCGCCTGTTCTCTGCTTCTGATATACGCTGAGAATACGTTGCTCTTATCTGTTGCAGTTCCTGCTCCGCAACAGAAGCCAGATGTCTTTTTTCCTGTAATTCCTCGCATTGCGTCCTCGCCTGAGCCAGCTCCGTCAGTTTTTCTTCCAAATTATCCGGAAGTTCTGCTTTAAGCTGTTCAATAAGATTCGCAATGTCGTTATTTCGACGCTTTGCATCGTTTATGATATTCTGGCAATTCTGGATGTCAGCATTATACCCAGCAAGATTTCTTTTTGCATTGTCATGATTAAGAACGTCTTTCTCCAGCTCTATAATCTGTTCGGACAAGACTATGTCTGAAATATATTTCGTCCATGCAAGATTTTCTTCATCTGCAGATAAACCAGGAAATTTTGCTCTGAACTCCTGTTTATCAAACCCTGGTATACAGGCAATATCTGCATATCTCGTTTTGATCACAAAAGGTTCTGTCACAACGCACACATTGTTGACATTCAGCAGCATTCTTTTGAGAACTCTGAACTGTCCGCTTCCATCATGATTCGGCGTTCCTCGCATTACAATCACATAACTTGCGAAGTGTGCCAGTGCTGTGATGATATTGGTCGCATGAATCATTTCATCAGAGTATCGTACTGGGCCAATCTGCTCCTGATGGAAGATATCACCGGAAATGCAAACGATGTCCGGTTTCTCTTTCTGAGCTACCTCAACCATATATTCAAGACATTTTATTGTGTCCTGTGAACGAAGATTTACCCCGTCCACTACAGGACCTTTGAACTGGCCAATATGCCAGTCAGCAGTATGAAGTATTTTCATTTGCTCATCTCCTTTACTGTTGCTTTCATCGCTGTGATCATGTTCTTCAATTCCGTTTCTAAAAGGGAAAAATTCTCCTCGCTAATTCCGCAGAATTCAACGCCATCATATCCCATCTTTTCTCCGATAAAGAGAATATTTCCAACAATGGGGCATCCATGTTTATCAAACTCGTAAAGATAACTTCCGATCAGATTTGCTTTGTTCGGCTTCAGTCTTCCCTCTTCATCAATCAGCATACTCACGCACTTCCCTGGTTCTTTAACAGGGCTGGATGGCATTTTCAGTTCTGTGTATAATCTCTTTGGCATTACATGTTCCACAAGGTCACAGCCATTTCCGATAAGTTCACACAGAGCTTTGTTATGTTCCCGGATGGTACCGGATGGAAATTCATGTACAGACATTTCCAATTCTGTTGATACCTTTATTATTTTCATCTGCGTCCGCCTCCTCTCTGGCATTTAATGCAAAGTGGCTCTCCAAATTTATTGATTGAATATTCATAAACTCTTTCATTTATGATCTCACCGCATCTGGAACACTGGAAATCTGCCGATCTATCTGGCTCCGGTTCAGGAACAACATCCGGCTCCTGCATTGGTGGATAGTCATTTTCGATTTCTGTATCCGAAGCATATGCCGGATTATCCAGATCGGCAGGATCAAATGTATTGTTCTCCGTATCGAAATCAACTCTTTTGATGCCGATCTGCGGCGTTCCGAACATATTGTTTACAGAATTCATTCCCTGTGTCAGCATTGCCTGTCTGACCTGCGGATCCGAGAAATCCGGTGAAAAGATAACCGTAGGAATAGCAAAATTTCTCTGGAGTTCTGCTCTTGTATATGTCCCCTTTACGCCAAGCAATGCTCTAATGACACGAAGCTTTGCTCCAGTCATTGCTTTTTCAGCCCAGGTCTTTTTCAGAAGTGCCATGTTTACCATAATGGAACGTTCAATATATCGTTCCCGATCCTCTTTGGCAATCACAAATGCCTGGCATTTCTTTCCCCATTTATTCTTTGATTCCACCCACTGGCCTGCATAAATCTCAGCAGCTGCCTTTGCCTGTTTTTCGTCAACAATACCTTTGGCAGCTTTGTCGGAAAACTCAATGCGGTATTTATCTTCCTCGTCCTCGAGGCAGATTACTTTCTGATCTGTTTCGGTTCTGGCTGTTCCATCGGCTTTCCGCATGGCACCCTGTGCCTGCGCCCGGTATGTGACCCGGTCGATACGCTCGCCATATGTTTCCTTTGGATTGAACTGGATTCCGGCCGCCATTGCCATCTTATTCAATAATGGCTTTGACAGGGAGTACACATCTTCCCAGATGTCTTTTCCTCTCTCATCCTGCTTACCTGTATTAACTGAACCAACCTTGAAAATATCTCCGCTGTTCTCACCCAGATCGACTGGAACCTCTTCTACATGGAATTTGTAGAATGGATTGAGCTGCACGTCCGTTGCTGTAGGAACCAGCAGATTGTAATTTTTGTATGCCGTGATAACTTCCGGCAAGCTTCCTAAAACATCTTTCATCTACTTGATAACCTCCTATTTTTGTGATAAAATGACGATGACTTTAAAAACAAAGGGTCGATAACCTGTTTTTAAAAGTTCTGACTGGTCTTGGATAGGATCGTGGGTGCCGTCTACACTCCGCTTTCCCCTTATTATCCAAGACCTTTTTAATGTTCATCACCTCCTATAAACCAATTCAGAAACCCAAACAGTGCGATGCCGAATATTCCAACAAAAACTATTTCTGAGCCAATTTCATAGCTTCCTCTTTCAAGATAAAGCTTATTTGAAAGCATATTGTAAAGAATCGTGCTTGCCAGGACTGGAAGTGCATACTTCAAAACTCTTGCAATAAAAAGGATTCTCTTTCTCACTTTCTCTTTCTTTTTGCGGATGTAGTATTTCTCATATTCTGCCTCATTGAATTCTCGCACCACGGACAGATATACCCTTGTTTTGGAATCTTCTGTGATATACTTATATTCCATGTCTTTGCACATATCTGGCACCTTGCATACATTCATTTCCTTGCCTCCTTGTCAATGAGAATCAATTCCTTTGCGATAACGCTCTGCAATGCCATTCTGTCCATTTCGTGCCAGCTGATCGGCACCGAGCTGTTATCCATTGCATTCAGGATCCGCTCTGCGGCCTGATGATATTTTTCAAGATCTTTTGGTGTTAACATCTTTCCCTCCTATACCGCCAGGCGAAGCTGGCCATTCCTTTCTTCTTTCACCATCTTTTCAACAAATGCAGTTGCTTTTTCTTTTCTTTCCATTTCGATCAGGTGTTCTTCGTGGCAACTGCACTGTTCTCCCGGATCCAGATACGCTCCGCAATCCGGGCAGATTCTATAAAAAGCCATCGTATCCACTCCTTTCATTCAATCATATATAATTTGTTAAATGCCTTTTTGGGGATTTTCCCTGACGGATACCCCTTGGCAAGCTGTCCATCGGCTATCAGGTCCGATCTAAGGGAACGTATCATGCGATATGCCGTATCCCTGCTCACACCCATCATTTCTCTGACCTCAGCGGCTGTATAGTAAGAACGTTCCGCAGATGTAAGTTTTTTGATTACACCGTTTGCATTTTTCATACCAAGCACCTCATTCCAGATTTCTCTCAACCCAATTTTTCAGATTCTGCGTGATCTCATTTACTTCGTCCAATGTCTGAATGATTTTTTTCAGTTCCGGTTTTTCCTCTTCTGAGATAATTCCGTCTGCCGTAATATCAAGAAGTGATTCCTTTGCCTCGTTTATCTTCTTTAAAGAAGAAAGCATTCTCAGGCTGATTCTATCCAGTCCTGCATTCTCTATCTTCGGCATGTTCTTTCCAAGCGGGCACATCTCCCGGCAATAATTTCCTTTCAATTCCGGTGCCTTATAGCAGTCAGCCATCAGAAGAACCTCCTCCTGATATGGTATCGTGCTCCCAAGTTCGATTCTGGCTAGCCTTGTACGATCAATTCCTATTTCTTCCGCAGCACCTTCTCTGCTGCTCAGACGCTCATTTGACTTTGCCGCCTCATATCGTGCCTGGCAAAACATATTAGCCGCTGCTTTCGTAGCAAATTTCGACATTTTTCTCTCCTTCTATAAGCTGTATAATCAAGTTATGGTAATTAAATTGTGTACTCTGTATCGATATCCAGAGCCTTGCTGATTTTTTCAGCAAGCGCAGGTGCATACATTCTTCCATTTATGGTGGTTGTCACGTAGTTCCTGCACATCCCAACTTCACCGCACAATTCCGTGACAGACATATCTCTGTCGATTAAGGTTTTCTTTACTTCTTTGCACCATGGCGACAGTTTTCGCTTCAAAATATCACCTCCGTTTTCAACAAATGTTTATTACATTTGTTGTTTACATTTGTTTGCGATTGCATTAAAATAATCAGAAAGGAGTTATCATGGATAATTGGATTGATAATCTCAGAAGAATTGGGCTTAAACGTTATGGTGACGAAAACCGCCGGATTCTTTCTGAATTATTAAGAAACGGTATTCCTGCCGGAAACACTGTTATGTCGGAAGCATCTGCTGAGGCTCTTATCATTGCTGTGGCGGCCATGATTGAAGAAAACAACAAAGCATTGCTCTCCGATTTATCATCGATGTAACTCTCTCTTTTTTTGTTTTGCATTAAACATTTGTTTATTACATTTTTAATAATAATAGCATATTTGCTAGTTGTCAATACTTTTTTCGCATATTTGCTAAATTGGAGGTTTTTTATCATTATGTCTTTGGTTTCTCGAATCAAGAATCTTTCAAAAGAAAAAGACTTGAATTTAAAGCTTTTGGAAGAACAGGCAGGTTTTGGTAATGGAACTATCCGTAGATGGGATAGTAGCCCTCCCTCCGCGGATAAGCTTCTAAAAATAGCACATTTGCTAAATACATCCTGTGAATTTTTACTTACAGGAATAGAACAAGAATACCGCTGCTCTGAATTTGAATCGGAAGTTCTTTCTTTATTTAGATCACTTCCGCATGATGCGCAGTTGGAATTTCGAGGTGAATTGAAGGGGTACATAAAATGTTTAAAACGACAGGAAGAAGATGCTGCCGAGCCTCTTAAGAAAGCAAAATAATAAGCTTCGAGTGGTACCGAAGCAAAAGAGGGGAATGACTATGAAAAAGAAAATGATTGCACTTACCTGCTCATTGATTTTTGCCAATACTATCCCTGTATTCGCAGCATCCGATTATGGCATTAATATCGATCAAAAATACGTTTCTGGAGATGCTTCCCAATTATCCGATGCAATTTCCGAGTCATTGAATGATATGGGTGTTAAAAAAGTTTCCTCTTATGATTTAGAGAAAAAAGAAGATTCTCAAACAGTTGCACAAGTCATTTTATCAGCAGATGGCGTAGCCATGGAGGCGGTCTGCTACTATACAAAAGACAATACTTGGAGTTGCTCTTCTATAACGAATATCCACAGTAGTAGTGATGATCTGATTTATTATTGGGTCAATCCGGTTTCCGCTGATGCAACCGCGTTTGAAATTAAAGACTACAAAACAGGGGAATATAAGCCAGAAGGAGCTGCCAAAGAACTGCTTTCACAATATGAGAATCAGGAAAAATGGTTTTCACCGGAAGATTTTAAATTATACGATAAAAATGACGCTCCTATTGAGATACCTGATTCAGAAGATCATATAATGGCCTCTGCTTATCCTGATAGCAAAACATTTCGTGGCATAAAAATTGGTGATACAATTTCGAATTTATTTTCAGCGTATGATTCCAAATATTTTTCAGTACAGGTAGGCTATGATGACACCACCGCTACCGACGCTCAAAAGAAACTGGTTGAGATGTACAATGTCCAGATTGAAGCTGCTGATCCAGAGGATATCGAAAGTACTATTTCTTCTATTGACAGTAGCGCAGTATCCGTAGTCGTACTATTTGAAGGTGCTGAATTTTGTGGAAAAATAATTCCAAAGCCAGAACTGAATTCAGACAAGTGGGTTTCATATAAGGTATCGGAAGATATAGGTTTCATAATTGATAACGATAAGATTTCTGATATTGTAATCCAACGCGGTGACAGATATTAATAAGAGGAATAGTTTTTATGACAATTGGTGAACGAATAAAAGAATTGCGGGCTGAGGCTGATCTGCGTCAGTCCGAACTTGGAAAAGCAATAGGTTTTTCTGGCCAAGTAGTATCGAATGTCGAAAGAGGTTACTCTTTTCCGTCAACAGAATTTGTTAATCGCAGTGCTGCATGCTTCGGTGTGCCAGCAGATTACATTCTTGGCCGGACTACTTCAAGATATGCTGTTGCGGATCCGAAAGAAGTTTCCGCAGTGCAGGCAAGAATAAAAGCCCGTTTGGCTCAGTTGCAGATGAGCCTTCCGGATCTGATCAAAAATTCAACGCTGACAGAGGAAGCCTGCTGCGACATTCTGGCCGGAAAGACTATTCCGGGAATAGATGCCACTGCAAGCCTGTCAAAAGCCCTCGACACCTCTATGGATTACCTTGTGGGTAATTCTGAATACAGCTGTGCCATTGCTTCAGAAGACGAACAGGACATTATCCTGCGGTACCGTCAGTTATCCAAGAAGGGAAAGCGTATCTTTTTGGGAATGATGGAGAACATGGAAGAAGAAAAAACAGAATAGTATATTTAACTGGGGAACCGTTGGGGTGTTATGTCAGCCGCCGGACACTTTGGTGAAAGGAGGCTGGTGCTGATGGTTACATATGGTGATTTATTTACTTTTGTAATTATGCTTTGTGCAGTTGTAACTCTTGTTATCAATTTAATGCATAAAAAATAGCGCCCTCGTCCTGGTAAGATAAGGCGCTATTTTTAGCTATTGTTTTATCCGGCGGTCAGGTGTACGCTGACCAACGGTTCTCTTGTTAAGTACATTATATCTATATTCAACATTTTTGTCAAACATTTGTTGATTACATTTGTTTGACACATTTGTTTAATAATGGAGGATTCAGATGCCGGCTTATAAGTATTTTACCAAAGATGGAAAGACAAAATGGTATGCCAACTTCTACTATGATGATTGGCTTGGCAAGCGTCAGCATAAATGCAAAAGGGGTTTTTCTACCAAAAAAGAGGCTATAGAATGGGAACGTGACTTTCTGGCACAGGGAGCCAAGGATCCAGATATCCTGTTTTCTGCTCTGATCAAGAATTATATGTCAGACTGCGGCTCCCGGCTGAAGCTGACCACTTTGGAAAACAAGCAGTATCTGATAGACATGAAACTGCTGCCATTCTTTAAAGATATGAAGATCGGTGACATTACTCCGATCGTGATCCATCGGTGGCAAGATGCCATGATTAATTACAGGGATGAAAAAGGAAATCCTTATTCTCAGACGTATCTGAAGACCATCAATAACCAGATGTCTGCTATCATGAATTATGCCGTCAAATATTACAAACTCCGAAGCAATCCATGCCTTGCAGCTGGTGCGATCGGGAAAAGCAGTGCAGATGAAATGAACATCTGGACCAGAGAGCAATTTGACTACTTCCTTACCTTTGAAAAGAAAAGTGCGTACCGGATGGCGTTCAGCCTCATGTTCTATGGAGGACTCCGATCTGCAGAAGTTCTGGCTATTACTCCGGCGGATATCCTGCCGGACTGCTCCATATCAATTAACAAGAACTTTGTGGTTATAAAAGGCGAGCAATACTTCCAGACACCCAAAACCGAAAAGAGCAAACGTGTCGTGAACATTCCGCAATCTCTTTATAAAGAGCTTCAGGATTATGTTGCCAGCATGGCTATAGAACCAGATGAGCGTATCTTCTATTTTCAGAAATCCGGTATGCGGTCAGAATTTAAACGTGCAACTGCCAGATCTGGTCTTCCGGAGATCAGGATCCATGATCTTCGCCATTCCCACGCAAGTATGCTGATTGACATGAAGTTTTCTATCAAAGAGATTTCGGACCGGCTTGGACATGAATCACCGGAAACAACCTGGAAAGTTTATGCTCATTTGTATCCAGGAAAAGACAGGAAGCTTGCTGACGCTCTCAACGAAGTAAGAGCCACAAATGATAATGCAGAAGATAAAAACGTATGAAACGTACAGTATCATATAATAACAAAAAATCCCCAAAAATAAGACACTTTCTCCCCATTAACATCACCGTAGCATCACGGACAAAAATAAAATCCCGGAAACCCTTGTAAATAAAGGATTTCTGGGGTTTTGCTCATTATTCAAACTCAATCGTTCCCGGTGGCTTACTGGTCAGATCGTAGAATACGCGGTTAACTCCCTTAACTTCATTAATAACACGATTCATAACCCTGTTCAGTACTTCATACGGAATCTCTGCGGACTCTGCTGTCATAAAGTCAATCGTCTTCACTGCTCGAAGTGCCACAGCATAATCGTATGTTCTGAAATCGCCCATAACGCCTACGCTTCGCATATTGGTAAGAGCTGCAAAGTACTGGTTCGGCATCCAGGATGGTTCTTTGCCATTCTCAACTTTATAAGCTTCTGCTGCCTTATCAATTTCTTCACGGTAAATGAAATCAGCATCCTGCACAATGCGAACTTTCTCTTCAGTAACTTCGCCGATAATACGGATTCCAAGTCCCGGTCCCGGAAATGGCTGACGGAATACCAGCTTCTCTGGAATTCCAAGCTCCAGTCCTGCTTTGCGGACTTCATCTTTGAAGAGGTCACGAAGCGGCTCAATAATCTCCTTGAAGTCTACGAAATCAGGAAGTCCGCCTACATTGTGATGAGACTTGATCACTGCAGACTCTCCGCCAAGACCACTCTCTACCACATCTGGATAGATGGTTCCCTGTGCAAGAAAATCAACAGCACCGATCTTCTTAGCCTCTTCTTCAAAGATACGGATAAATTCCTCACCAATGATCTTACGCTTCGCTTCCGGCTCAGTAACTCCTGCAAGTTTATCATAATATCTCTGCTGTGCATTCACACGGATAAAATTCAGGTCAAACTGTCCATTAGGACCAAATACACCCTCAACCTCATCGCCCTCGTCTTTACGAAGAAGGCCATGATCTACAAACACACATGTCAGCTGCTTGCCAATAGCTCTGGAAAGAAGTCCTGCTGCTACAGAAGAATCAACACCGCCAGACAGTGCCAGAAGGACTTTGCCGTCGCCCACTTTCTCACGGATTTCTTTAATTGTATGCTCAACAAATGCATCCATCTTCCAGTCTCCGGCACATTCGCATACACCAAGTACGAAATTGGATAACATCTTCTTTCCTTCTACTGTATGGAGAACTTCCGGATGAAACTGGATCGCATACAGTTTCTTCTCCGCATTCTCGGCTGTAGCCACTGGACAGTCTGCTGTATGTGCAGAAATCTCAAATCCTGGTGCTGCTTGGGAGATATAGTCTGTATGGCTCATCCAGACAATTGTTTTCTCTGATACTCCTTCAAAAATTCTAGAATCTTTTTTGTCAACCAGCAACTCTGTTTTGCCGTATTCACTTACATCTGCTTTCTCAACTTTACCGCCGAGAACATGCATCATAAGCTGTGCACCGTAGCAAAGCCCAAGCACCGGAATACCAAGTTCGAATAATTCTTTCTGGTAAGTCGGTGAATCAGCTTCGTAACAACTGTTCGGTC
The DNA here is from genome assembly GCF_015668065.1 of Ruminococcus sp. 1001713B170207_170306_F1. Lineage (NCBI taxonomy): Bacteria > Bacillati > Bacillota > Clostridia > Eubacteriales > Oscillospiraceae > Ruminococcus > Ruminococcus sp. 1001713B170207_170306_F1. Next base: position 263,673 of record NZ_JADPEX010000002.1, read on the forward strand.
CACCGGTAAGAATGATTCCCTTTGGATTCATGGCTTTGATCTTCTCAAGATCGGTCTTGTAAGAATAGATTTCACAATATACATTACATTCTCTGACACGTCTTGCAACCAGCTGATTGTACTGACCACCAAAATCAATTACAATAACTAATTCTTTCTTCAAGGTTTTCCTCCTGTTTTTCCCTATAAATTCTCATTGGAATCGTTACTGTTCACACTGGAAAATCTCCGGTAAACAATAACCTTGAATCTTCTTTCCATTATAAATGAGTATTACAACTTTTACAACGACTAATTTTCTTAGCTGAATAAAATTTTCAATATATCGTAGATAGATTTTATCACCATGAAATTAAGTTTGAATGCACAGCTTTTTCATACTGTATATTCCTATGCCGGTCACTTCAGGTGCGTTCCAGTTTATAAGTTCTTTAGATTTTCCTCATATATTTTTCAATTTGTTCTCACAGATTCATCACAAATTCCGCGTATATTAATAAACAAATAAAGCGAAAGCTTTTTTACATAGATTATAAATATACTTTTTCTTTTTCATACTTGCCGGGCCAAAAGGTCCGGCCCTCCTTCTTTTTAGGAGAATTTTCGGAAGTTGCTTACGTCGGAGAATTCGAATTTGATTATAAATTTAACATAAAAAATCCCGGTCTTTAGAAAAGAACTGTCTTGATATTTCTTTTCTGACCGGGATTTTTATAATTCAGGTTCACTCTTCTTTTAACGAAAAAACACTGAGCCACAATAAAGTGTAGCCCAGTGTTTTTTCTTATAACTCATCAAGCCCATAATCTTCAAATTGGAGAGTTTCTTTATCCAATTTTAAAGCTGATCCGGTTTCTCAACTGTATAAACACTCTGATCCTGGATTGCCGTTGCTCCAGACATATCTGCTGTGTCGCTGTAGGAACCAGTTATAATGGTGTACTCGCTGTCGCCCTGTACATACACAGTTTCGTCTGTACCCTGAATTGTTACAGTTTTTCCATTACTATCTACAATTGTTCCCTCATTTTCCAGAGATGAGACAGTACTGTCGCCAGTTACAGTCCAGGTGGAATCTGCGCTTACATAAACGTTGCAGTATCCCTCTCCACCTTCGCCTGCATAACTCTCATCATCTACAACTGCACCTGTCAAGCTGCTGCCATCTGTGAGATAAAAATCCAGATCACTGATAGAATCCCAGATCACATTTCCTTGCATATCCTGACTAATACCGGTAAAGTGGCAGTCAGCTCCGTTTGCCCCGGCCTGTCCCCAGCCTCTCTGGTTGGTGTTACCTGTGCACTGCAGGAAAAATTCATTGTCATCGTTATAGTTAATATCCACGTTATTTAAAGTAATCGTACTCTCTGTATTGGTTGTATAAAACACACCGCCGTTCTCAGAAGTCAGGCTGCCTCCATCCATTTGAAAAGTACTGTTGCCGACCTCAGAATCACCAGACATGCTCTGGTAAAGGATTACAGTCCAAGTATTATCATTCTGATCCAGATCACTCATATTTCCTGTCAAGTCACAATCATAAAGGTGAATAGAATTCAGACCTTCGATACAAACAGCCTCTGAACCATTTGCTGTAAGGCTGGCATTGCTTACTGCAATGTCTGCTGTACTGTAAATAGCAGGAGAACCAACGCCGTTGGAAACATAATTTCCACCATCGATCACCATTGTTCCGCCGCCTCTGTCACTTCGGATTGCAGCAGAAGACTCACCGTTTGTCTCTACATCCAAGTCCCATCCGTAAAGAGCCCCACCGCCAGCTACATGAACACCACCAGAAGTATCCTGAGTCGTTTTCACAGTTGTACCAGAAGCATATACAGTTCCATCACCATATGCAAAAAGCCCTGCACCACCTGCTGCATCTGTAATCACGCTGCCATCTTTCACATAAGCAGTACCATCTGTTGCCAGAACAGCAGCTCCTACACCATAGAAGCTGGAATTGTCTCCGCCCTTGCTGTCCTCGGAAGTTCTAGTAATAGTATCATTATCAAGAGTAACACTTGCACCTGAAGAAATCAATGCTGCATTCTCGTCAGTTCCTGTTGACTCAATTGTCTCATTTGATACAGTTGTATCTTCTATATACTCATTTACCGCAGTATAACTGTCCACACCTTGAGACTGTCCACCAGGGCCTCCCTGTCCTGGAGCGCCTTGTCCATCACCGCCAGGCTGACCCTGACCATCCATTTCCATGGACATTACAGTAATGGAAGCAGCATTTTCATCCTCATCTAAAGTAATAGAAACGATATCGCCCTCCTGAATGTCAGAAAGTGAAATCTCCTCAGCCTCTGCGGACTGTCCGTTACCGTCTGGTTTTTCCGGCTCTTCTCCGTCCTGGCTATCTGTATTCTCACTTTCCTGGTTATCGTCAGCTGCGTCCTGACTGTCACTTGCTCCATCAGAAGAATCAGAACTCTGCCCATCACCTTCCGGCTTCTCTGGCGCACCGCCATTCTGTCCATCTCCGCCAGGCTGCATACCGCCTGCCTGCTTTGTGATCACTGTATCCGCAGTAATTGTAATCGTCTGCTCCTCGCCAGTCAGATCCAACATAGAAGGCGCCTCACCACCCTGGCCATTTTCATCCGGTGCTCCACCATTCTGGCCATCTCCACCAGGCTGACCCATCTCTTTCATAGTCCCAACCGCAATGGTAATCTCCGAATCAGAAACCGACTTAACCTCACCAAGTACCACATTCTCCTGACTCTCATCACCATTCTCATCCGAAGCATCCGCCTCACCACTTTCATCATTCGCCGCATCCGCAGCCGTCTCCGTCTTACTATCCTCCGCATAAACCATAGCCGGAACAGAAGTTGTTGCTACCATAATTCCCATTAAAACAGCTAAATATCTACGTTTCATACCCATTCATTTCCTTTCTATATTCATTCAACCCTTCCGAAGTCCTCATTCTCTCCATCTGGATCATTTTGTTTTGTGTTCCTTATGGCTAATAATATACAGACCAAATGTGTGCAATTAATGGGAAAACTGTGTTCATTCCATGGTCAACCTGGTAAGAAACTGTGAACTCCCCCAAAAGAATATGCCGCAACAACCAAATTTAGGCGAAATATACTCCACTCAAAGAATACACATAACAGAAATGATTTTTGACAGAACTCAAGAAGAAAGCTAACTAAAAATATACAAAAGAATAGAATATAGTAAACACGAAAGTCTCCCCAAAAGGAATCAGCCAACGTTTCCTACCAGTACACAACGCTAAGCAAACGTAATTACCATCCGCCTCTCTTCCCAGGCGCTGCGTCACTCCTTCCCTCCTCAACTACTCCCACCCGCAGCCGCCGTCCTGTTTTTTCCCTTGCCAGTACACAGTGAGAGGAAGGGGATGCCGGCTGGGGGCTTTGCCAAAATGGGCGTTTGACGAGTATAGCGTGAGGGAGAATTGCACTGTCTGAGCCCTGCAAGGGCGAGTTTGCAATTCTCCCTGACAATAGGCGACGCAGTCAAACGCCCATTTTGGCATCGCTCCCAGCCGGCATCCCCTTCCTCTCACGTCCCCCACCCGAAAAAAAACAGGGCGCCATCACGCACCCTGCTTCATCCTCTTAATAACTTTTAATCGCGTAAATTCCTCACGCTCTTTCTCCTCCAAAGCATTGGAAATATCTTTAGTCAGAGCCTCAAACTTCGGAATCGTAATATTCTTCAGCGCATTCGCTCTCTTCTGCGTCTTCTTAATATTGCTAGCCAGTCGAATCGCTGAATTCTCGATCATAGACAGCTTAATGGAAAGCACCTTCACCCTCTCAAAAGCCGCCTTCGCCTCATCCAGAGACATCTTCGTACTATAATAAGCATATGTCGGCACATTTCCCGACTTATCATATTCCACCAACGGAATCTCCGTACCCATAACACTACGTGTCTTAATACGGATGGAATCCTCCACCGGCACCGTATGGGAAATCTGATCCACAAACGCGATACCCATCTCCATATTCGCTTTCTGCAAAGCCTCATACGCAGTTCGGAACGTCTCATCAATCTGTCCCTGGATATCCTTCGCCTGATCAACCAGATTCATCATCTCACGAATCAGAATATTACGCTTCTTATCCATCAGTTCATAACCCTGACGGGAAAGAGCAAGTGAATTTTTAGCCAGAATTAAATTACCCTTGGTAGGAAAGGTATTCGGATCCATTCAAGTCACCTCACTCTTTATTTGGTAGTCTCGTGATAATACTGATCCAGAATCTTGGTATCAATACGGTCAAGCTCATCCTTCGGAAGCATACCAAGAAGCTCCCAGCCCTTATTCAGAGTATCGATAATACTTCTGTTCTCTGTATCTGTCTGACCGACAAACTCAGCCTCAAATGCCTTACCAAACTGCAGATACTTCTTATCCAGAGGAGAAAGCTCATCCTCACCAATAACAGAAGCAAGGGCTCTCGCATCTCCAACCTTTGCATAACAGGAAAACAGCTGGTTGGCAACGTCCTGATGGTCCGCTCTTGTGAAGCCCTCACCAATACCATCCTTCATCAGACGGGAAAGAGACGGCAGAACATTGATTGGCGGGTAAATACCCTGTCCATGAAGCTGTCTGTCCAGAACAATCTGACCCTCAGTAATGTAACCGGTAAGGTCAGGAATCGGATGGGTAATATCATCATTAGGCATGGTCAGAATCGGGATCTGTGTAACAGAACCTGTACCACCGGAAACAATACCTGCACGCTCATATAAAGTAGCAAGCTCACTGTAAAGATATCCAGGATAACCTTTACGGGAAGGAATCTCACCTTTGGAAGAAGAAACCTCACGCATTGCCTCACAGAAAGAAGTGATATCTGTAAGAATAACCAGAATATGCATACCTTTTTCAAAAGCAAGATACTCTGCTGCAGTCAGGGCGATCTTCGGAGTCAGAAGACGCTCAACAGTAGGGTCATTTGCCAGGTTCAGGAACATAACAACGTGATCGGAAGCACCGCTCTCCTCAAAGGTTCTGCGGAAAAACTCTGCAACATCATACTTAACACCCATTGCAGCAAACACAATGGCGAAATTCTCATCAGAATCAGCGCCCAGAGAAGCCTGACGCACGATCTGTGCAGCCAGCTTATCATGAGGAAGACCGTTTCCAGAGAAAATCGGAAGCTTCTGTCCACGGATCAGGGTGGTCAGACCATCAATTGCGGAAATACCGGTATTGATGTAGTTACGCGGATACTCACGGGTAACCGGGTTCAGTGGCAGTCCATTGATGTTCAGGCTGACCTCCGGTGTGATCTCACCAAGACCATCGATAGGCTGTCCAATACCGTTAAAGGTACGTCCCAGGATTTCCGGGGAAAGCCCGATTTCCATAGGATGACCACTAAGACGTGTATGAGTGTTTCCAAGGGACATATTATCTGTACCCTCGAAAACCTGAATTACTGCTTTATCTTCGTATATTTCAATGATACGGCCAAGCTTTTCGGTACCGTCATCCATACGGAAGGAGACGATTTCCTCATAGGAAGCGTTTTTAACGCCTTCCAGAACTACAAGAGGGCCGTTTATTTCACTAAGGCCTAAATATTCGATTGCCATAAAAAACTTACCTCCCTATCAGCCGTTTCTCTCTAATACGTTATCGTAGAATCTGTCGATGTCAGCCTTATACTGGTCAAACATCTCAGGTTTGTTATTCGGAACATCATATTTGATAGCAATGACACGCTCAAAAATATTATCCTCCTTCAGTACGGAAACCGGCATTCCCTGATTTACAAGGGAGCGGCACTTCTCGTACAGATAAAGGATGATCTCCATCATATTGAACTGCTTGCTCATCGGTACACAGGTATCCTCTGCATGGAACGCATTCTGCTGAAGGAATCCAAGACGGATAACCCTTGCGATCTCCAGAGTCAGCTTCTGATCATCCGGAAGAACATCACTACCGATCAGCTTAACGATTTCCATCAGAGAGCTCTCCTGGTTCAGAATCGCCATCAGCTGATTACGGTCGCTTACAAATTTAGCGGAAACATTATCTCTGTACCATGGGCTTAAATCCTCCAGGTACTCACTATAGCTTGTGAGCCAGTGGATAGCCGGGAAATGACGGGCATAAGCCAGAGATTTATCCAGTCCCCAGAAGCAGCGGACGAAACGCTTTGTATTCTGTGTAACAGGCTCAGAGAAGTCACCACCCTGTGGGGAAACCGCACCGATAATAGATACGGAACCTTCGGTTCCATTTAAGTTCTGCATCATACCAGCTCGCTCATAGAAAGCGGAAAGCTTGGAAGCCAGATAAGCCGGGAAACCTTCCTCGGCAGGCATTTCCTCCAGACGTCCGGATAACTCTCGAAGAGCCTCAGCCCAACGGGAAGTGGAGTCTGCCATGATGGCAACGTCATAACCCATGTCACGATAATACTCAGCCAGTGTAACACCTGTATAAATAGAAGCCTCACGGGCTGCAACAGGCATGTTTGATGTATTGGCAATCAGAGTGGTACGGTCCATCATCAGGTTTCCGGATTTCGGGTCGATCAGTTTACTGAAATCCTCCAGAACCTGTGTCATCTCGTTTCCACGCTCACCACATCCAATATAGATAATGATATCTGCGTCAGACCACTTTGCGATCTGGTGCTGTGTCATGGTTTTTCCAGTACCGAAACCGCCAGGAATCGCTGCTGTACCACCCTTTGCAATTGGAAAAAGGGTATCCAGAATACGCTGTCCGGTTACAAGCGGCACACTTGCAGGGAAACGTTTGTAGGTAGGTCTTGGCACACGGATGGGCCATTTCTGTGCAAGAGCGATGTCACGCTCGCTGCCGTCAGAAAGACGAACCGTTACAATCGGATCAAGGATAGTATATGCTCCGTCCGGAACTGCCTTGATAACCTCAGCCTCTCCGATTGTTGGCGGAACCATGGATTTATGAAGAATGGAAGCTGTTTCCTGAGTCTCGGCAATGATAGTACCTGCACTTACCATATCTCCAACTTTAACAGTTACATGAACATCCCATTTCTTAGCAGTATCAAGGGAATCAACACTGACACCACGGGAAATATATTTTCCGGAGGATTTTGCAATCTCCTCCAGAGGACGCTGGATACCATCGAAAATGTTATGAATGATTCCAGGTCCCAGAAGAACGGAAATAGCATCGCCTGTTCCCATTACTGTATCGCCTGGCTTCAGTCCTGTTGTCTCCTCGAAAACCTGTACGGTAGTCATGCCCTTTTTCAGACCAATGACCTCACCGACCAGCTTCTCAGGTCCAACATAAACCATCTCGGAAATCTTAAATCCCGGGTCGCCTTTCAGATAAATAACAGGACCGTTAACGCCGTAGATAATACCTGTTTTATTCATGGCTCAGCCCTCCGTCAAATTTGAATTCTTTTTTCAGCTTCTCATAAGCGCTCATGAAAGAATTGTCGATCAGGATATTTTTCGCCGGGATGGTAGCTTTGATACCGCCCATAAACGGCTCCTTGGAAATCTCAACTGTAAATCCTGTCTTTGCAACGATAGAACGCTGTAATGCTGTATCTTCCGGGGAAAGATAGATGAAGATTTCATCATTTCCCGCAAATTCTCTTGCCTTCTGGATTCTTGTACAAAGATAATCCTGATATTCAGGGCTCTCCATAAAGTCCTCCAGATGATTCTTAACCTCTACAAAAAGCTCATTTCTAAGCTCATTCTGTTTGGCTGTCCAGTCACGTCTTAAAGTCAGCTGCTCAGCAGAAAGTGCCTTGTTTACCTCTCGGGTAGCATTTTCTGTCTCTGCCTTGATCTGTGCCTCGGCATCCATTTTTCTTGATTCTTTATGCTTTTCAAGCATTTCTTCCAGACTCTTCTTATGTGCTTCCAGTGTATTCTCAGCCTCTGTCTGGGCTTCCGCAACGGAAGTGTCATAGAAATGCTGCAGTTTTTCTTCAATTGTCATGCTTGGTCTTCTCCTGCCTATAACTTTAAGCCAATGGCTTCGTTAACATATCCGGTAATAAAATCAGGTTTGCGGCCTGTACCATGCCTGTCAGGGATTTCGATGATTAAAGGCGTTTTATGGTTCAGCTTTACATCGTCCACGATCTGGGGAAACTCCCGGCCGAATTTTTCGGTCAGGAGAAGGATCCCGATTTCTTTGTTGGCGATTGCTTTTTCCAGAGCGTCCTTCAGTTCATCACGCTCATGGACTACCACGCCTTCCACACCTGCCAGTCTCATCCCTGTGCAGGTATCGATGTTGTCACTGATCAAAAACATTTTCATAATTATAATTTACCGATGATCATGAAGGAAATGATCAGACCGTAAAGAGCAACACCTTCGGCAAGACCTACGAAGATAAGAGATTTACCAAGAATGCTCTGATCCTCGCTGATTGCACCAAGAGCTGCACTTGCCGCACTGGCTACGGCAATACCACCACCGATACAGGAAAGACCTGTAACAAGAGCTGCTGCAATATATCCAAGACCTGTTGCAATACCTGCATCAGCGCCTGTTGCAGCCTGTACAGAAGAGCTTCCTGCAAACATAACCATTGCTGCTACTAACATGGTACCAAAGAAGAAAAATGCGTTTGTTGCGATTGTTGTTTTATAGCGTCCACGGCTCTTCTCGCCGATGAAATAATAACCAAATGGAACGATAATGCTTAATACAAGCGCTACTGCTAAGATAATCTGTGTCATAACTGTCATGATAATTGACCTCCTCGTGTTTTAACATTTGTAATGTCACTGCATTTCACAGAGACATTTGATAAATATTTCACTACCAGCGGCAGTTTACTTTGCCTCCGCGTCAGAACGGAACGGCTCGAATTTTCTTCCGCTTCCTTTGTAGAAACGGCTGAACATCTCGTAATACTCAAGTCTCAGTACCTGGATACCAACGATCAGACCCTCAAGACCGCATACGAAAATATTTCCGAGAACAATCACTACCCAGTTCGGGCTTCCGTTCTCGGCACCGGCCAGCATCAGTACAACCTGCATCATAGCTGCATGGCTGACTGCATAAGCTCCGATACGCACGAAAGAAAGTGTGTTGGAGAAATAGCTCAAAAGGACTTCGAACATCTCGAAAAATCCCTGAACAATAAACATTCCCACACCACCTTCAAAGGTTGCCGGCTTCTTTTCCACAAGGTTTGTAAGAGGCTCTTTTAAGAACATTACAAGCAGCGGAAGAATAAACATAATGCAAAGAACAATACCGCCAGGAAGCTTATGGCCTGTCATGAACAATGCAATTACAATCACTGCGGATCCATAGAATACAAGGCCTGCAACAGAGTTGGTATCAAACCATACTTTCTCTGTATCCTTTGCTTTCAGGGAATTCATAATATTAAAAATCATACACAGAAGAATGATTCCCATACCAAAGCCAATAGCGATAATAAATACGGTATTCAGTTTTCCGATAAAAGGCACATTCATCATGGCATCCATAGGCCTTAACCATACAGGCTCTATAATATCCTCAAATCCGAAGACGCTGCCGAACATGAAGCCAAAGAATGTGGAAAAGATACCTGCACAGCTGATGATTCCGGCAAGATCAATATGCTTGAATCTGTAAAGAAGATATCCGCCGATCAATAAAACCAGACCCTGTCCTGCATCTCCGAACATTGCGCCGAAAATAAAGGAATAAGTAATGGCGATAAACCAGGTTGGATCCATCTCTCCATAAGCCGGAAGGCCATACATTTTGGTGTACATTTCGAATGGCTTGAAAAGCTTGGGATTCTTCAGCTTGGTAGGCGGTGTCTTATGGGCATCCTCCTGCTCATTCTCATCAATCAGACAGAAAATACGGGAATCTCCGGAAATATCATTCTGGAAAGCCTTAGCATCCTTCTCTGTCATCCAGCCACAAAGGATATAAAATGGTTCCTTCGGCTTATAATCGGCTGCTGCCTCTCCCTTATTGTCCCCATGTGTGCATGCTGCCAGTTTACGGATATCAAAGTTCCGTGAAAACTGGGAAAGTGTATGTTTGCAGGAAACAATGTCGGATGCATTTTTTCTGAAGAAAGCTTTTCTTGCTGCTTTGTTTGCATCAAGATCTGCAATTGTTTTCTTGTACTGCGCCTCAAGTGCTGTGTATGCAGCTTTGGCAGTTCCATCATACTGATCCGGTACAAAGATTTTTTCAAAGTGCATAGCAGAATATACGGCATGGATCCGCTGTGCTTCATGAACGGGAACAAAATAAATTCCCCAGATATAACGGTCATCTTCATCACATTTAATGAAAATCGTATCCAGATTATCATAAATGTATGTTTTAAATTTATCGAAATAATCTTTCTCGATCCGTCCAAAGCGATAATGGATATAACGCATTTTCAGGATTGACTGCACATCAAAATCTACATTTCGGAAAGGATAGATGATACGAAGTGATTCTGCCAGAGAATCACGTTTCTCCTCCAGTTCCTGACGGGTCTTGTTAAGGACATCCGCTTCATCTTTGATCTGCTGTACAAAAGAGAGAGCTTTTTCGATTGGCAGCTTCTTCGCAGAAGCCTGCTCCGGGTTCTCAACCTCTTCATAGAAACTTCCGACTGTGCTTAAAGCTTCTTTATAAGGATTGATTTCAAGATAAGGAGAAAGATTCTTCACATCTGTGAGCTCAGTAAGAGCATTCTCCAGATGAATCTCATACCGGCTGAGGTAATTATTTACAACTCGGTCGATATCCTCTCTTGGCCCGGTAATGCTGACAAATTTCATTTTCTCAATCACATTGCTACCTCCGGGTTACTAATTGTTGTGAACATAATGCATTGCCTCGTCCGGATCAACCTGGTAACGAACACACTCCAGTGCGATGGTCAGACGGTTTACCTCATGCTCTTTGTGGTAAAGATAAGAATACAAAACAGCTACTGAATAAGGATCCTTGCGAGCCTCTTTCTCAAGCACGGTGCGGAGCAGACTATTATAAAGCTCCTCCATGGAGATCAGGTTCAGCTGCTGATATTTCCTGCCGTACCAGGTACGTGAAAAGATCTGCTCACCCTCTTCTTTGCTGGTAGCTTCCACCAGAGCTGTGATTTCTTCTTTCTTTAGTTTATAATTCACGGGAATCAGCTGTGCGTAGATGGCTGCCGGCTCCATTTTGTAATAACGCTTGGAACGCAGGATAAACTGCAGATTCAGCATATCAAACTTCTCACCATAAGCCTTGGTGATCTCGTCCAGATCGTTTCCCTTGAATAACTTTTTGCGGACACTCCAGATCTGATTAAAATAATAAAGATCAAGAGCCATTCCGTAGTCAAATAAAAGTCCATTGCCGTTCTCATATACGCTCTGAAGGGGAGCATAGAATTCATTGCCCTTCAGGGCTGCCATGAACTCATCCATATTTCCGGCACCTGCCACTCTGTCAATGTCCAGCTTGGAATGGTGAAGGAAAAAGTCGCGGTAAGGACTCATATCCACAGGATCGGTGCTTCTGTGATCAAAGAGATTCGTCATGATCTCTTTCAGAACACGGATTTCGTAGCGCTTGGAATAAAGTGCCAGGAACTTGCGCTGCTCCTTGTTTGCAAAATTGTAAATGCGGGAGAAATTTCCGAAAATGGATTTCTTCAGAAGCTTCTCGATCTCACCTCGGTGAAGATTATTCTCATCAAGGTCTGACCATGCTTTCGCATATTCCGGCGTTTTCTTCAAATAAGCGGCTACCTGTGGAACGTCCGAAAAGCGGACGATTTCCTGAAGCTGTTCATCTGTCACCAGATGACTGCTCATAGCGCGTATTTTCGTGGAAATTCCGCTGTAGGAAAGAACGCTTCCCATTACATCACTTCCTCCTGAATGATCTTTTCAAAAATTTCTCTGGAAAGGCGTTCGTGATTCTTCGCATAGTAAGCGTCCAGCTGACTTAAGGCAGCCTGAGTGTCTTCCCGCAGGGATGACAGACGCTTATCCTTCTCACCCTCAAGATTCCGGCGAATTTCCTTAATCTGCTCTTCTGTCTGTTTCTCCAGCTGGGTGTCGAATTCCTTGGACTGCCTTTCCATCTCAGCTGAAAGAGCTTTCTTCTTCTGCAGTGCATCCCTCATAATGGTCTCTGCAGTTGTCTCTATCTCGGATAACTTACCGATTATCTGTTCCATTTTTCCCCTCCTTTTTCAAGTTTTAAGTATCTTACACCTATTTTGATGAAAATACCAGTCAAACTTTGCCTAAAATTTTCACAAAAATTCAATACAATTCCAGATGTTTTGACTAAAAATTAACGATCTTATCAATTCCTGTCATATCGAAATTTTATAATAGGTACACGTATTAATTATAAATAGGAAGAAAATGCATATTTATACAGAGTTCTCCCACATTTTTCCGTTTACTTTTCTTATTGACGCATTTCATATTCAGTCAAAATTAGTCAGTTTTTTCAATTAAAAGAACTTTGCGTTTTCCCCCTGACATAGAATGTGTTTGAAAAATCACGATATCAATATTATTGCGGAAAAGCAGGAAATCATGTATAGTAGTTTTGTTAAGAATGAATACAATTTCAGCTGATTCTGACAAGCATTTTTTACCACCCGGTAACCTTTTGCAAAGAGCCGGAATCAGTTTCATACAGCTATAAATATAATTACAGGAGGAACCTATGCGACTTAGAAATATACCAGGCGCCAAAGACGCAATTGCAGAAAGTATCTACGTGATCCAGAATCCCCAGGAGAATAAGGGAAACTGGGACAAGGTTTTCCCACAGAATCAGCCTGTCCATCTGGAGGTTGGCATGGGAAAAGGCCGCTTTCTTATGGATATGGCGAAGCTCCATCCGGAAATCAACTATATCGGAATCGAAATGTATGACAGCGTACTCCTTCGTGCCATTCAGAAGAAAGAAGCCCTTGCAGAAGAAGGACAGGAGCTTTCTAATTTAAAATTCATGCGCATGGATGCAAGACTTCTTCCCGAAGTTTTTGAAAAAGGCGAGGTTTCCAGAATCTATCTGAACTTCTCTGATCCTTGGCCAAAGGCCCGCCACGCTTCACGCCGTCTTACCTCCCGGGAATTTCTTGCCCGCTACGACAAGATTCTGAAAGAAGACGGAACCATCGAGTTCAAAACTGACAACCGCGGCCTGTTCGACTTTTCCCTGGAAGAAGTCCCGGAAGCCGGATGGAAGCTTGAAGCACATACCTTTGATCTTCATCACAACGAAGAAATGATGGTTGGCAATGTAATGACCGAATATGAAGAAAAATTTTCTTCTATAGGAAATCCTATCTGCAAGATGATCATTCGTCGTTAAATGTTTCACGTTGCTGTATTTCTTTTCATATTATAAGGAAGAAATATCTGGCAGGAGTTTTTATATGAAGCGAACCAGATCTTTGCAAAAATTTGCTGCTCAATTTGGCTATGAACATAAAAACAGAAGCAATCCCTTCTCCAGCATAAAGAAGCATGCCAACGAACTGTCCAAACTGCTGGACAGCATGTTTCCCAAGGACAAAAACGACAAAGAAAAATCATAAAAAGGAAGCCAAACAAATGAAAAATTCTCCGACAGAAGTGAAAAAGAAAGAAATGGAAGAGCGCAAACGTCAGGAAGAGCTGGAAAAACAAAAGCGTAACGAAACGTACCAGCTCCTTGGCGGTTCCCAGAATGACAGTGACACCGACGACGATTCCTCATTAGAAGGAAATATCCAACAGCTGGAAAATTACAGCTATTTTAACGGCAACAAAATTCTCGAATCCTTAAAGCTCACTGCCAAAGACCGAAAAAGCGGGGAAGCCATCTATCGCCAGGGGAAAATGAATGTCACTGACATTTCCTGCGGTTACGACAGGATGAACGGTCAGCGCCTTGGCCAGGTAGAGGCAACTTTCCAGACCGGCAGAAATAATTTTGATGTCACACTCCTTTTTTCTCACGAAGAAGTAACTTACGCAAGATGCGGATGCCCGGAATGCAGCAGGAAATACTGGGGCTGGTACTCTGATAATTCCAGATGCCAGTATACCGCTGCTCTGGCTTTTTATGTTCGGGATTATGTAAGCCACAATAATTTTTCAGATGCCACAGACATGAACGGAGACTATCTGCTGAACTCCTATCGCAGAGGGCAGCTCAAAAATGGCCAGAAAGAAACACCGGCCCAGGTTTCTCCAAGCGTTTCCCTGATTCCAAGGCTGACTCAGAATGACAATAAACTTTCCGTTTCTTTTAAAGTGGGCACTTCCAAAATGTTCGTGGTAAAAAAACTGGATGACTTCTGCCGCCAGGTTCGCAACGGTGAGATCGTTCAGTATGGAACCAGCACCCAGATCAGCCACAAAACGCAGGATTTCACAGAGGAGAGCCGCAAATGGATCCGCTATATTGACCGGATCGTACGCGAGGAAGAGCAGTTCGTAGACAAAATCCAGAATTCCGGCATCTATTTGCCAAAGAAGTTTAATGTTGGCAATTCTCTGGATCTTTTTGGCTGGCGTCTGGACAGTTTTTACGACAATGTCGGCAGTGAGAAAATAGATTTTGAAGATAAAACTCCGGATGCAGCCCGTAAAAAAGCCCAGCTTCACTGCAAAACAGGGAATCCACGGATTTCCATACGGATTCTGGATGCCTCTAAGGATAAAAAGCAGTTTGACGGTGTCACAGTAAAGGGATACATCCCAGAGCTTTTTCAAGGTATGGACTCTTCATACTTTATCCAGGATGACAGCTTCTGCAAAACAGAACCGGCCTTTATGGAAAAGGTCCGTCCATTGACAGCGCTTTCCAGAAATGGAGAATTCCACTTCCAGATGGGGCGCAATACATTGTCCAATTTTTATCACAATGTGCTGCCTCAACTTCAGGAGGTGGCGGATATTACAGAGGAAAATCCGGAGAAATTCAGGCAGTACCTCACCCCTGAAGCGCACTTCGTATTTTATCTGGACATAGAAAATGATAACGTTATCTGCAAGGTAAGCGCCTTTTATGGAAAAAAGGAATTCTCTGTAGGAAAGCTTTTACTTCATGAGAACATCTCCCCTGACCAGCAGTTCCGAGATTTTCCTCTGGAAAACAGCATTCTGGATCAAACAATGGAATGGCTGCCTTACTATGATCCCGACTTTGACGTTCTTCACTGCAATCACGACGAAGAACTGAGCTATCAGATCATGGAATCCGGAACTGCCGCCCTCATGGAGCTTGGCGAAGTACGCTGCACCAACCGGTTCCGCAGCCGACATACCTTAAAGACTGTAAAGGTTTCCGTTGGGGTGTCCGTGTCCGGCGGACTCCTGGATCTGAATATTTCCACAGATGATATTTCCAGCCAGGAGCTTCTGGATATCCTGAAAAGCTATCAGCTGAAGAAAAAATATTACAAGCTGAAAAGCGGCGAATTTGTCAATCTCCAGGAGCAGAACCTGGAAATGCTGGCAGAACTGATGAAAACCCTTCATCTCACTCCGAAAGAATTTGTCAAAGGAAAAATGCACATTCCGGCATACCGCACCTTATATCTGGATCAGATGCTGGAAAGCAACGAAAACATATATGCCAACCGTGACCGTCATTTCCGTGAAATCGTAAAAGGCTTCAAAACCATTAACGATGCCGATTTTGAAGAACCGGAAAGCCTTTCCAGGATCATGCGAAAATATCAGAAGAACGGTTACAAATGGCTGCGTACCCTGGAAGCATGGAAATTTGGCGGAATTCTCGCCGATGATATGGGACTTGGAAAAACCTTACAGGTAATCGCAGTTCTTCTCGCAGCGAAGCTTGAAGGCAAAACCGGCACATCTCTGGTAGTGGCTCCTGCTGCCCTTGTTTTTAACTGGGGTGAAGAGCTTGCCCGATTTGCCCCACAGCTGAAGGTTTCCCTGATCGCAGGAAGTCAGTCCGAGCGTCAGGCGAAGCTTCAGACATACTCAGATTTCGATGTTCTGGTCACTTCTTACGACCTTTTAAAAAGAGATATTGACCAGTATGAGAAAAAAGAATTTTTATACCAGATTATTGATGAGGCACAGTATATCAAGAATCACACAACAGCAGCAGCCAAATCTGTAAAGGTGATCCACAGCCAGACCCGCTACGCACTTACAGGTACACCAATTGAGAACCGCCTCAGTGAGCTTTGGAGTATTTTCGATTATTTAATGCCAGGATTTCTCTACGGTTACGATACCTTTAAAAAGGAATTTGAAACTCCGATCGTAAAGAACGACGATGAGTCTGCCATGACCCGTCTGCAGAAAATGGTGTCCCCATTTATCCTTCGCCGTCTGAAAGAGGATGTGCTGAAGGATCTTCCTGAAAAACTGGAAGAAGTCCGTTACGTGAAATTTGAGGATGCCCAGCAGAAGCTGTATGATGCCCAGGTTGTACATATGAAGGAAAAAATTGCCCAGCAGGACGAGGGCGAATTTAATAAGAGCAAATTGTGGATTCTGGCTGAATTGACGAAGCTGCGACAGATCTGCTGCTCTCCTTCTCTTTGCTTTGAAAATTACCGCGGCGAATCTGCCAAGGCTGAGAGCTGTATGCAGCTGATCCAGAGTGCTATTGATGGTGGGCACCGTATGCTTTTATTTTCCCAGTTTACTTCCATGCTGGCTCTTCTTCAGGCAGCACTGGAAAAAGAGGGGATTCCTTATTACATCATCACTGGGGAAACCTCCAAGCAGAAACGACAGGAGCTTGTGAAACAGTTCAATTCTGATACCACTCCTGTATTTCTCATTTCCCTGAAAGCAGGCGGCGTTGGACTGAATCTGACAGGTGCAGATGTGGTTATCCACTATGACCCCTGGTGGAATCAGGCTGTCCAGAACCAGGCCACTGACCGTGCCCACCGCATCGGTCAGACAAAGAAGGTCACGGTGTACAAGCTTATCGCCCGCAATACCATCGAAGAAAAGATCCAGAAGCTCCAGGAAGCAAAGCAGGATCTGGCAGAGCAGATCATCAGCGGTGATATGGGACAGCTGAGTGGTATGAGCAGGGAGGATATTTTGGAATTGTTGTAGGAAAAAAGGGGATTGGTTGGTCGTTATCCCGTACGCGATTTCACAATGTATATTCACCGCCGCGCGTCGCAACGTTCCGGCAAGCTAATGACTAACTACGACTAAGACGCTCAGGAAAGCCTTCGCGCCTAAGTCTCCGTAAGTCATGGATCTCGCCTCCACTAAAACCGCTCCTGAAATGCGCGGCTTGCGAATATACATTGCAAAATCGCTGGTTACTGGAAAGGGAAGAACAAAACAGTAACGACAACAACAGGGGGGGAGTGACGTAGTTGGTATCCCGCAACTTTATTGTTTTTTTCTAATCTATCATTGCCAAGAAAGTATCGGGAAACCAATCACTTCCCCTCCCCCTTCGTTAAAAGTTCTTGCCAGCCAGTACACAGCATTTGGGCAATGTGTATTACTCCAGCGAGCCATTTCAGGCGCGCTCTTAGCGTAAGCAAAATCCAGCGCTTACGGAGACTTATGCGTGAGGGCTCTCCCGAACGCATTAGTCGCAGTTAGCGATTAGTTTGCTGGAGCGTTGCGCCGGCGAGTGAGTAATACACATTGTCCAAATGCGTCTCTCCTGAAGAACTTTTAGTACACTAAATAGCAATCGTAAAAGTTTTCAAAAAAATTTAAAAAAATTATAAAATTCCTATTGACTTTTGGTCTGTACCTGATATATAATACATCTTGCGTTGAGGAAATAACCAATCAACGAAATAAGAAAAGCGCCTTTAGCTCAGTTGGTAGAGCACCTGACTCTTAATCAGGGTGTCCAGGGTTCGAACCCCTGAAGGCGCACTGAAAGCACTGTTTTTGCGGACAAAGCGATTGCCGCGGGGACGGTGTTTTTTTGTGCCCTTAAAGCCAGTAAAATCAAGGCTTCCGGGGATTTTAACCCTTTCGACTATAAATTGTAATCTCACGTTTTTTTCCAAAACTGATACATTTGGGGAGGTTACAAATGGTTACATTTGAATACAAATAAAGTATGCAGCTTTACCTTTCAATTTCTCTTAACCAAAAGCCCTCTGCCATAAATCATATCTGGTTCTGGCAAAGGGCTTTCTTCACTTGATTTTTATAAATTTTTCTCTTTCCTTATTCTCATAATTTGTTCCATTGGAACTCCAAATATCTGAGAGATTTCTGTAGCATTGTACTTACCATCTCGTAACAATTGCGTCACAAAATCAACTCTTCCTTCTTCTCTTCCTTCTTCTCTTCCTTCTTCTCTTCCCTCTTCTCTTGCCGCTTCACGTCCTTCTCTAATCAATCTCTCCAATCGTTCCGACTCCAGTTCCAACACCTGTCCGCCCATAGCCTCACCAATTCCTTTCTTTGCCCGGGGGGATTCCTTAAAAATATAATCCGCGATCCGGCCAATTAATCCAATCAGATCTCGATATTCCTTTTCTTTTCCTTCATTCAGAAGTTCTTCCTCCAATCTTTCCCCGATAATTCTATATTCCTCCATTAACTCTTGGAGTATACCATCATCTTCATCAATTTCTTTCACACTTTTCTCATATCGAATAATATAAAAAGGCAAAAGAAACAGTAACTTCTTCTGAAAGATCACATCACTGGTATACCGTTCCACCCTGACAACAGGCACTCTGTAATCCATGCTCTGTCCTTCCGGCATTACCAATTCCATTTCGAGAAAATCGGGACCATTTTTCCCACGTAAATATAATACGCAGGATTGTGGAAAATATATGCGATACTTTCCATTTTCTTTCTCCGCAAACTCCAAAGCAGCAGCAAAATCATACTCTATCATCCGGATAACCATGGTAGAATCACTGGTGCTCTGGCATTCAATGTGATATATCTTATCTGCTATGAACAAATGGGAATCTGTAATGATCGCCCCTTTTCTTGTATAATGTTCATTTCTTCTCTGCACAATAGGAATATCACCTGGGTAATCTGTTCCAAACACCTCATTGATCAACGGAATAATCAACTGCGGCATTTTCTCCAGCATTGTTCGAAAAACATCATCAAATATTGTACTATTTGCCACGAGGCAGCTCCTTTACTTTCGTTATGTATAGTTGTCTCATGTGCTTTGAAAATGTTATCGAAATGTATTATTTAACTCGGAAAACTCCGATATTTATCTTTTGTAAAGTAAAAAATCTCTTCCTCCTTATGCCCTATTTTACATGAAAACATTTTATTTTTCTATCCCAATTTTTCAGAAACCTAGAGCGTGTTTGAAAAATCATCCCAGCAATCTGCACGCCCCACTTTGTGGGAGATTTTGCCGAAAGCCTTTTTCAAACACGCTCTAATGCAAAATATTACTTTAAGCTTGAATCTCTTAAATAAAACCAATATACTCATATTAGAATTTTTCTGTATCGTCCAAGAGGTCGAAGCTGCTTCTGCAAAAATGAACAAACTTCAGGTTATACAAAAAATTAAGGAAGATCAGAAAACAAAGGAGGAGAAGAAATGCTTGAAAAAGGAAAAAAATTTTTAAACATCTGCTTAAGCACGTTCCTGTTGCTGTCAATAATATTCCTGTTCAGTGTACAGAATGTAAAAGCAGAGGAATAAACGGATACGATCAATCCAGATGAAATCCAGATGTCAGTAGACAGCCTGCTCACAGGCATCAGCTCCAAAGGATTTCATCCAAGCAAAAGAAACTATCTTTCCATTCGTGCTGGAGTATCATTTAACACCGAACAGGACCTTGAGGGCACAGCCATCAATGTACGTCTTAGGATTCTAAACAAATCTGGTAAATATGTTTATGAAAAAACATACAAAAACATTGGCGGAACAAATTTCTGGGGCGATCCGGTCACTTCTTTTGAACATAAAACCATTCGCCTTGACTGGAACGGAAAACCCTCAAAAGGAAATGAAGCTGGGAAAAAGCCCACAGCCTACGCATCAAATGGCACTTACAAAGTTGAGCTTTTCTATTATGTAGAAAAAGACCAGATCTGCATAAAATCTGTCACCAAAACCAAAAGTTTTAAAGTATCTTCCAAAGCCCCATCCGGAAGCAAAGGTCTCGCAGCTTCCACCACAATTCCAGAATACACCGGAGTCGATACTGTAGACTACATGGCAGAAAAAATGATCCAGTCAGCCAAAATAAAGCTCACTATGAGCCAGGATGAAAAAGTTCGACGTATCTACCACTGGATGACTGTAAACTTCAAGCATAAACACGCCGATGAATTTGTAAAAGCCAAAAATTACTACGATCTCACCAGCACCAAAGCCCAGAAGCGGATTAAAAACTACAAGAAAAAGACTCTCCAGAACTACCAAAACGGCAAACTTATTTTCGGTGGCTCCTCCTGGTCATCCTTTATGGCTCCTTATATGCAGAAACGCGGCGGAGTCTGCAGCGACCAGGCCGCAATCTTTGTCATCCTCTGCAACCACGTAGGCGTAGATGCCGGTGTCTGCAACGGCTACTATAAGAATCTGGATGGCACCAGAGCCGGCCACAGTTGGAACTATGCCATCGTAGATGGTAAAAAATATTACTACGATGTAGACGTAGAAATCCAGAACTACAGTAAAGGTCAGGGCGATTACTACTGGTATAAAAAAACCTTAAAACAGGCAAAGAAAAATCATATCTTCCAGTAACGTCAAAATAATATCAAAAACATTATAAAGAAAGCCCTTTGCAGAGGAAATTTTCTCCGCAAAGGGCTTCTTAATATAATTCCATATTTTACCAGAATCTCATTGTAACTTCTCTATAGTTTTTCGGAGCTTCAGGCAAAATATGCCCTGTAATGAACAATTTATTTTGTCAGACATTTTATGTTTTTTACCTCTAATTGTAATATTTTCCGCGAATATTCTATAATATTTTGATTTTGTAAAAGTCAATACCTTTTTGCCGATTTCTGTCGAATTTTACATTTTCATAACAATAACCAAAACATTTGTTTCGATTCCCATTATGTAAATCAACTCATCCACATGCTTTTCCATGTGGATAATGTGGATAACTTTGTGCATAACTTGATTTTTCAACATTTTTTCATATTTTTGAAAGTGGAAAACTTTCTACCTATTAATTCACCTATCCACATTTTTTTTAAGTCTTTGTGCAATCTGCTAATTTCAACACTTTTCGACATTTTCCCTTGCAAAATATCGTATTTACAATACCTTACAAAATACACACAAATCAATTTTATCCTCTCACCATTCCCCTTTGTATCGTGGCAGACTGTTACCGTTCACTGGTAACATTCCGCGAGGTGTTTTTTGTGAACAAAGTTCACAGAAAACCCGAGAATTAAGTTTGCGCAGCAAACGCTACTTCTTGTGCTTGTCACAAGAAGGTTCGTTTTCTGTGCATCGCGAAGCGCGTTACTGGTCACTGAGTGAACAGTAACGGCAGACTCCCACCACTTAATTCCCGTATGTTAAAGCGGGGACTTCTTGCTATATTGTATCAATCGACCCCAATTGCCTTTTTGATTCATATAATATGCGGGAATCTTCATAAAACCTCCCCATATACAAAAAGGCCGGGGAAACCTTCCCCGGCTATAAATGTCAGAACAGGATATCCGGATTTCATATCCGTTTTATCAAATGCCCCGCTCCCTCACTCTTATTCACTAAAGAAGCCGTCCGCTTCAATATAAGTTCCAACTCCCACAGGTGCCTCATAATCATAGTTGGAAATCTTGATCCCAGACGCAGATGTACTTGCGTGAATAATCTGTCCATTTCCAATGTACAGTGCCACATGGCTGATTCCGCTTCCATAGAAAACCAGATCTCCTGGCTCCAGGTCTTCCACGCTTTTTTTCACCGACTGATTATACTGATCTGCTGCTACTCTGGGCAGTGAATAGCCAAACTGTGCAAACACAGACATTACAAACCCAGAACAATCTGCCCCGTTTGTCAGGCTTGTCCCACCGTAAACATAAGGATTTCCCTCAAACTGCAGCGCAAAATCCACGATTTGCTGACGAATCTCTTCCTCAGAAAGTACCTCCTCTGCCTCTGCAGTCTCTGTCATCCCAGCTACAAATGCCTCTCCCGCCTTTTCCACAGCAACCTTAGTCGCTGCAAACGCGATCTGTGGAAAAATCAACTGAGAACAGACCGTTATACACATTGTGATTCCGCAGATCAGTTTTTTCATTTTATTCTTTAACATTCATACACCTCTCAATTTATATAAAATTACCCTTCATTTCCTATTTCCAAAATTTTCCTTACCGTTTCACCGCTTTGAACGTGCCCAAAAATCATTTCCACAATCTGCACGCCCCACTTTGCGGTATATTTTTCCTGAATTCAGTTGCCGTAGCCCATTCGAAATGTTACATTTATATTAAGCATATGTAACAATTACGCATAATATCACAACAATCTGTTACCGTCAATTTTGCTCCCATACATAATAAAGCTGACATTTCCGTGAAATCTAACAACTTCCACCTGTCATCCCAGACTAATTTTGTCATTCCCGTCAGTCTTGTACACAAAATACACATAATCCCAAAGCCATGGAACCAAATATTTCGCATACTACACTGAAATTCTCAATAATATAGTAGAAATCCCCCAGAGCAGAGGGCATCCTATGTCAAACAGACCAAAATTCACCGCCGCTATTCTGGTTTTTTTTCTTGTTATCTGCTTCACATTTTCCTGGCTTTTCAGTCATGTCTTCTCCGAAAATGCCCGCTTCGAAAACTTCGCAGAGTCCATATTTGAAAAAGAGGTTTCCGGAAACGCCCTAAATCTTCATTATTCCCTGGCTTATCCGGAAAAACAGGGCATCTCACGCCCCCGCGCTACCCTTGGCACAATACATCCCAACAATGAAAAAGCCTCTGCCCAGTGCCAGGAATATGTAAAAAAGCTGAAAAATTTTTCCCAGTCAAAGCTCAGTACTTCCAATCGCCTGACCCTTGATCTGCTCCTCCTTTACTACCACACCGAAGCCTCTCTGGGCGACAATTATCTTTTGGAAGAGCCGCTTAGCCCAAGCCTCGGGATCCAGGCGCAGCTGCCTGTACTGCTGGCGGAATACTCCTTCTACACCAATCAGGACATCACCGACTACCTGAATCTGCTCTGCAGCACAAAAGAATATTTCCAGAGCATTCTCGCCTTTGAACAGACAAAAGCTGATGCCGGATTTTTTATGTGCGACGAAACCCTGGAACGCATTCAGGATCAGTGCCGTGCTTTTATTCAAAACCCGGATTCCAATTATATGCTGGAAATTTTTTCCCAGAAACTAAAAGCCTATGGAAAGCTTTCCGAAAAGGACCAGGAACAGCTGAACCTGACCCATAAACAAATTCTGAAGGAAAAGGTTCTCCCCGCATATCAAACGCTGATAGAAGGTCTGGAGCAGCTTCGGGGAACAGGCAAAAATACCGGAGGACTGGTCAATTTTTCCGGTGGAAAGGAATATTACCAATATCTTCTAAAAAGCCAGGTGGGAATCTACATACCTGTGGAAAAACTGGAAAAGCGCCTCACCCAGCAGCTTTCCACCGATTCTCAGGAAATTTCAGAACTTTTGAAACAGCATCCACAACTTCTCACATTGCTAAATGAGAAAATGGATTTGTCAGATATGGAGCCCACACGGGTCATGGAGCTTCTGGAAAAAAATATTCAGCAGGATTTCCCCTCCACTGCTTCTGTAGATTTCGAAATCCGGTCTGTACATAAATCCATGGAAGAATTCCTCAGTCCGGCGTTTTACCTGACACCGCCAATGGACACAGGAACGCCAAATGTTATTTACATCAATCATGGACGGCAGCTTTCCAATCTGGAGCTTTTTACCACGCTGGCGCACGAAGGCTTCCCCGGTCATCTTTACCAGACCGTTTATTTCGGACGACAAAGTCCATCCCATATCCGGTATCTCATCGATTACAGCGGATACGTGGAAGGCTGGGCCACTTATGTGGAAAGTTACGCGTATGATTATGCAGCAGATTATCTGTCTGCCGGCACCTTATCCTCACAGGAAGCTTCTGCCTACACGCGCCTTTCCTGGCTGAACCGCAGCGTGAATCTGTGCATTTACTCCCTGTTGGACGTGGGAATCCATTACCACGGCTGGACTCCTGCGCAAGCCGCCCGCTTTCTGAAGCTTTTCGGAATCCGTGATGCTGCTGTCACGGCCGAGATTTACCGATATATCACCGAAACACCTGCTAATTATCTGAAATACTATGTGGGATATCTGAATTTTCTGGATCTGAAAGAAGAACAGCAATCCCTCCTTGGCGAAAACTTTGATCTGAAAAGTTTTCATCAGAAGATACTGGAAATCGGCCCTGTGCAGTTTCCGGTTTTGCGAAAATACATGAACGAGAAATTGTGATTACCTCTGAAGCTGCAGTATTTTCACCCGGCTTCTGCCTGTCAGGTCCACGCACAATATTACCCGAAAATTCCCGAAATGCTGTAACATTTTTTTAAATATTTATGTAATAACTTCTTTCTTTGAGCACAATAATTTGCTATAATGAACTCACATTGAAAATATGCAGGATCCATCTGATTTTCTGATCCTGCTAGTCATATTTTCCTACATTAGAGAAGGGCAAAATCATGAAAAAACGAGATAATCTCCCATTAAATTATAAAGAACGCCTGAATTCCAGAACCAGCTTTCTGGTATCCATCGCGGTTCTGGTGGTTCTCTGCCTGGTGTTTAACCAGATGGACTACACCATGATCCGCCAGCCAGCCGCCCAGGCGAAAAAGGCAGCTGACTTACAAAAGCAAAAGGAAGAAGAGGCAGCTGCCACCACCCAGGAAGTCACTACAGCCACAGTTCTCGCAGTTGGGGATAACCTGGTTCAGCCAAGTCTTCTTGCATCCGGCCAGTCAGAAACCGGCGCCTGGAATTATGACAGCGTTTATGCCAATCTGAAATCCGATATACAGGCTGCCGACATTGCTATGGTCAATCAGGAAACACCTTTCACCACAGACCACAGTGCAGTCAGCGGTACCGCGCCTTACGCCACTCCAACAGAGGTTGGCGACGCACTTGTAAATGCCGGTTTTAATGTGGTCACATCTGCCACAGCACTGATTGATGACAATGGTTCTTCCATGATCAATGAAACTTTAAATTACTGGGAAACCAGCCATCCGGATGTCACTCTGGTTGGTATTCATAAGAGCCAGACCAGTACAAATACAGCGAAAATTGTAGAGATAAACGGAATCAAAATTGCATTCCTTGACTATACTTTCCCGGCATATGGAAGCCAGTCCGGAATCTCCGATAATTCTGACACTTCCGGAGACTCCACAGGAGCCGATAGCTCCACAGACGGCACGGACAGTTCTGCTTCTGATAACTCAGCAAGTGGTACCGACGGCTCAACAGACAGTACTGACAGTTCTGCTTCCGATAATTCAGCAGACACTACCGGAAGTTCAGCCAGCTCCGGAAGCACAGCTACATCATCTTCCAGCAAAGGTTCCATGATTGATACATTCAATACCGCAGATGTTGCAGCCGCCATCAAACAGGCTAAATCTTCCGCAGACTGCGTAATCTTCTCTGCAAACTGGGGCAAGACCGAGGAGCCAATGCCTACCGAATATGAGAAAGAATGGGCCAATTTCCTTATGGAACAGGGTGTTGACGTTGTGATCGGAACCAATCCAAACGTACTCCAGCCATACGGCTACCTTACAGATGACTCTGGTCACAACATGCTGATCTACTACTCCCTTGGCAACTTTGTTACCGGTCAGGAAACACTGAAGCAGCTTCTTGGCGGAATGGCAGCCTTTACCATTCAGAAGACTGTAGAAGGCGACCAGACCAGCATCCAGATCCAGGATGCCACACTGACACCACTGGTTATGCATTACAGCTACGATACCCTGGAATATGCACCATATAAGCTGGACGATTATACTGACGCTCTTGCATCTGCACACAGCGTCCGCCAGTCCATTGGAGATGAATTTTCCCTGGAAAATCTTCAGACAAAATATGATGAAATCATGTCCATGAACGTCACACCATCTACTAAGACAGACTTTCTGGATGTCACATTTGATTCCGATGGAAATATGCTGGATTCCAACGGAAATTACGTGGAGGATAATGATTCCATCACCTCATCCTGGTACTATCAGACACTTGCCACCCAAAGCAGTTCCAGTTCTGACGGCTCAGGATCAGGCAATTCCGAATCAGACGGCTCAGACTCATCTGATGACAGTTCAGAAGGTTAAATGTCACTGTTCACTGGTAATGTTCCACGAGGTGTTTGTGTGAACGGAGTGAGCAGTAACCCAAAATAAATATACGCCTCATACCAGGTTCAATATTACGAATGACAAAATCTGCAGCACTATAATATGTATAGGCTGCAGATTTTTGTCATTCCGGCATTCCAAACAGCTTTTTGTCATCAATTGGCTGATATACAATTCCCATTTACTACAACTCAGATATTTTCTATGTCTTATTATCACGAAAACCAGTCATTTATCACATATAGCTTGTTTTTTCAGACAAAATCAGATAAAATTTATAGTAGAATAATAACTATTCAGTACTTTCACAGTTACATCGCGATACACAGAAATCATGTTTTGCATGATTTCTCGCGCACATTTCTCATTTTTTTCCGGGAACTACGTTCGCGAAAACACTTCGCGGAATAACATCTTCTGAATAGTTATGTAAACTATATCAATAAAATCATACTCGGACAATGACTGTACAAATTAACGAAACCGCTATGTCTGCTCACACAGACACCGCCAG
Organism: Ruminococcus sp. 1001713B170207_170306_F1; assembly: GCF_015668065.1. Lineage (NCBI taxonomy): Bacteria > Bacillati > Bacillota > Clostridia > Eubacteriales > Oscillospiraceae > Ruminococcus > Ruminococcus sp. 1001713B170207_170306_F1. The sequence continues at coordinate 290,520 of NZ_JADPEX010000002.1, forward strand.
ATATGAAACCCATGGTTTCTGCGCGAATGCGCTCCGGCTATTGGCATCAGGCGGCATTCGTTTACATAATTTTTTCAGTCATCGGCCGGTCAAAAAGAAAGGAGTTACAATATGGGACTTATTAAAGCAGCACTTGGCGCCGCAGGCGGTACACTTGCAGATCAGTGGAAAGAATTTTTCTACTGTGATGCCATCGACAATGACGTTCTGGCAGTAAAGGGTCAGAAGCGCACATCCAAACGTTCCTCCAATACCAAAGGAAGCGACAACATTATCACCACCGGATCCGGAATCGCAGTCGCAGACGGACAATGTATGATGATCGTAGAGCAGGGCAAGATCGTTGATATCTGCGCGGAACCAGGCGAATACACCTACGATGCTTCTACCGAGCCAAGTATTTTCTCCGGAAATCTGGGCGACGCCATCATGAACACTTTCCACACCATTGGCAAGCGTTTCACTTTCGGCGGTGACACAGGCAAAGACCAGCGTGTTTACTATTTCAATACCAAAGAACTGGTGGACAATAAATTCGGAACTCCGAACCCGATTCCATTCCGTGTTGTAGACCAGAACATCGGACTGGACATTGATGTTTCTGTCCGCTGCAGTGGTGTTTATTCCTACCGCATTGCAGACCCGCTTCTCTTCTATTCCAACGTCTGCGGAAACTTTGAACAGCAGTACGACAGAGAGCAGATTGAGGGACAGCTGAAAACAGAATTTATCTCAGCTCTTCAGCCGGCATTTGCCAGCATTTCCCAGCAGGGAATCCGTCCAAGCGCACTTCCGGCTCATGCAATGGAGCTCTGTGATGCCATGAACCAGGCTCTCACCCAGAAATGGAGTCAGCTTCGTGGTCTCGTGATCGTATCTGTTGCCATGAATCCGATCACTCTTCCTGAGGAAGATGCCCAGATGATCAAAGAAGCGCAACGTATGGCTATCCTCCGCAATCCTGCCATGGCAGCCGCTACTCTTGCAGGAGCACAGGCAGACGCCATGAAGACAGCAGCAGGCAACGCTGGCGGTGCCATGACCGGTTTCATGGGCATGAATATGGCAGGCATGACTGGCGGTTTTAACGCACAGAATCTTTACGCTATGGGACAGCAGCAGGCAGCTCAGGCACAGCAGATGGCCCAGCCACAGCCAAATCCAGCCGTATCCCAGGCTCAGGCAGGCGGTTCCGCTCCGGCAGCTGACCAGTGGAAATGCTCCTGTGGCGCTTTGGTTTCCGGTAACTTCTGTCCGGAATGCGGTGCGAAAAAGCCTCAGGCTCCTGCAGCAAATGCAAACTGGACCTGTTCCTGCGGCGCTGTAAATACAGGCAAATTCTGCACCAACTGCGGTTCCCCGAAACCGGCTATGAAGCCACGGTACCGCTGTGACAAGTGCGGCTGGGAACCGGAAGATCCAACCAATCCGCCGAAATTCTGTCCGAACTGCGGCGATCCATTTAATGAAAACGATGCCCAGTAAAAAAGCATAGGTAATTGCGAAACAAGTTCGCAATCCTGACTAAAAAGCGGTAAGAATCCTGCAACGCAGGATTCTTAAGATG